>JAZKFA010000174.1:11601-13539 GCA_040386655.1 Pseudomonadota bacterium
CACGACATTGGTGTGGATCGCGGCCTCGGTCGTGTTCATCCGCGCGACCGGGAACCAGCGCCGCTCCGGCTCCAGCACCGTCACCTCGGCGCCGTCGCGCGACACCGTCACCGTCGCGCGGCGCGAGGACCAGTTCGGCCCCACCACGTCGCGCACGCCCTCAAGGCGCCACTCATACCCGCCCATCCGATGCGTCTCGCCTGGCCGGAGCGACACCAGCGCGTCCGTCGCGAGGCCCATCCCTGCCAGGCCCGCGATCGTCACGCCCAGACCCGCATGCCCGAGGGCGGCACCCCAGGCCGCGCGCGGCAGGTTGCGCGCGCGGTTCAGCGCAGTGCGCGCGCTGGTGCGGAATACGCCCACGCGGTCCGTCACATCCGCCACAGCACCCAGCAACAGCCACGTCGCAGCGGCAAACCCAATCGCCGGCCAGACCGGCGCACCCAGGACGATCTGAACCACCAGCCACACGCCGAACGCACCGAGCATCGCCCACCACAGCCGCTGCAACGCGCCCCACAGCCCCGCGCGCTTCCACGACAGCATCGGGCCGATCGCCATCGCCGCGATCAGCGGTGCCGCCAGCGGCGCCGTCGCGGTGTTGAAGAAGGGCGGGCCCACCGAAATCTTCACGCCCAGGATCAGGTCCGCGAACATCGGGTACAGCGTGCCCACCAGCACCACCGCCAGTATCGAGCACAGCAGCAAATTGTTCAGCACCAGCGCGCCCTCGCGCGACACCGGCGCGAAGATTCCGATCGGCGACAGCTTCCCCGCCCGCCAGGCGAACAGCGTGAAGGCGCCGCCCACATAGACCATCAGCAAGGCTAAAATGAAAACGCCACGCGACGGATCGGACGCAAAGGAATGCACCGAATTCAGCACGCCGGAGCGCACCAGGAATGTCCCCAGCAGCGACATCGCAAAGGCCAGGATCGCGAGCAGCACCGTCCAGGTCTTCAGCGCCTCCCGCTTCTCGACCACGATGGCCGAGTGCAGCAGCGCCGCGCCTGCGAGCCACGGCAGCAGAGAGGCATTCTCCACCGGGTCCCAGAACCAGAACCCGCCCCAGCCCAGCTCGTAATAGGCCCACCACGACCCCAGCGCGATGCCGAGCGTCAGGAAGCTCCAGGCCGCCAGCGCCCAGGGCCGCACCCAGCGACCCCAAGCCGCATCCACGCGACCCTCCAGCAACGCCGCGACGGCGAATGCAAACGTCACCGCATATCCGACGTAGCCGAGGTAGAGCAGCGGCGGATGAAACGCCAAGCCCGGATCCTGCAGGATGGGGTTCAGCCCATTGCCATCGGGCGCCGCCGGCCACACCCGATCGAACGGGTTCGACGTGAAGATGATGAAGGCCAGGAACCCCAGCGCAATCGCCCCGAGAACCCCGATCACACGCGCCTGCAACGCCGTCGGCAGGTTCCGCCCGAACCCCGCCACTGCCCCGCCGCATAAGGCCAAGATCAACACCCACAGCACCATGGAACCCTCGTGGTTCCCCCAGGCGCCACTCAACTTGTACAGCAACGGCTTCGCCGAATGGCTGTTCGCCACCACGTTCGACACCGTCGTGTCGTTCACCGCGAAGCACCACAGCAAGGCCCCGAACGAGACGCCCACCGCAATCAACTGCCCCACGGCCAAAGCCGGCGCCGCCGCCATCGCACGCCCCGCCCCCACATGCGCCCCCCACACGGGAACGACCGCCTGGAACAACGCCAACGCACAGGCCAACGCTAACGCATAATGGCCAAGCTCGGGGATCATGCGGCGCGGCTTTCATGAGGGAGGGAAGCAAGGCAGGGGGCTCCGCCCCCTCGACCCCCGCCGGGGATCGAGCCGCTCCCCGGACCCCGGCATGCGTCGGGTCCTGAGTTGGCTGAGGACTGTGCTTGCTGAATGAGACGGTTTGGGGAGGGGCGCATCGAGCGA
>JAZKFA010000175.1:0-4468 GCA_040386655.1 Pseudomonadota bacterium
GGCGGCCTGACCACAGGGGAGGTTGAGGGAAAGGACGGACTGCGCTGATATGCCCCTCGGCGGTCGGAACGAAACGGGGGGCTACAACCAATGCGCGATACGGCGGCTGTGGAAACGGCTGGGCGCGACACGTCCGGCATCGCGGGCCATGTGGACATCGTGTCCGACGCGATCTGCCCCTGGTGCTGGATCGGCAAGCGGCACTTCGCCGAGGCACTGACCATCCTCGCCGAGGACGGGCTGCGCTTCACCCTGTCCTGGCGGCCCTACCAGCTCAATCCCGACATGCCCGCCGAAGGTGTGGCGCGCGAGGCTTACCGGGCGAAGAAGTTCGGTAACATTGAACGCTCCCGCCAGCTCGACGCGCAGGTTGCCGAGGTTGGCCGCGCCGCCGGGCTGGAATTCCGATTTGACCGCATGGTCCGCACGCCCAGCACCATCGAGGCGCATCGGCTTCTGCGCCTGGCAGAGCCCTCGGGCCTGCAGGATGAATTGGCCGAGGCGCTGTTTCGCGCCTATTTCCAGGAGGGGCAGGATATCGGCGACCGCGGCGTGCTCGGCGAAATTGGTCGCGCGACGGGCCTCGACGAGCAGGCGCTCGCCGCCCTCGAGGCCGGCGAGGCCGCGCGCGAGGAAGTTGTCGCCGAGGATGCCTCCCTGCGCCAGGCCGGGCTCAACGGCGTGCCAAGCTTCGTGCTCGATCGCCATCTGCTGTTCTCGGGCGCGCTGCCCGCCGACCAGATGGCCTCCAGCATCGCCCGCGCCGTTCGCATCCTGCGGGAGCGGGCAGCGGGGAATTGACCTGCCCGTTCACACCACGGCGAGGATCGCCTCGACCACGACCATCGCGAGCGCCAGGCCGAATGCGAGGTCGCGCATCGCTCCGCGCCACGGGCGTGGCGTCGTGTTCGACCCATACGAGGTGCGCAGCGCCGTGGCTGCTCCACGCCATGGGCTCGGCTTGGCCGGGGACCAGCGTAGCGCCATGCCATTGGCGCCGTGCATTCGCTCGCGTCGCGGGGGCAACGGTGCGGGAGAGGGCCAGGCCGCATGCAGATCGCGGGCCTGGCGGAGTTGAAGCGGAAGATCGGGCTGCATGGCGCTCATGCGACGATAAGAACAAATTAAGAACATTGGCGCAAGCACGAAAATTCGTTACGACGAAAGGCCGCTTGTCATCGCACGCGTGAGCGATGAGGATAACTGCAGCATCGGGAGACGCCGGATGAGTGACGAACCTAAGGACACACGCCTGTCGCGCCGCCTGATGGTGTTGCGTGTCGGCGCCATCGGCGGCGCCGCAAGCCTGCCGGGGCTGGCGAATGCGCAGGGCGTGAAGGGGGGTGGCAGTGCGCCTCCCCCTGTCGCACCGCCGCCACGCCAGGCTCCTGCCGGCCCCTCCGACAACGACCCGAATGATCCGCCGGGCGGCGGCCGCGGGGGTGGCGGCCAGCGTCCCCGTGCGCAGGGCCCCTCCGACAATGACCCCAATGATCCGCCGGGTGGCGGCCGTGGTGGTGGCGGGCAGCGTCCGCAGGGCCCCTCCGACAATGACCCGAATGATCCCCCCGGTGGCGGGCGAGGCGGTGGCGGTCAGCGCCCGCAGGGTCCCTCCGACAATGACCCGAACGACCCGCCGGGCGGCGGTCGCGGTGGCGGCACCGGGCGTCCGCGTACCCAGGGTCCGTCGGACAACGACCCGAATGATCCTCCCGGCGGTGGCCGTGGGGCCGGCAGGACTGGCCCCACCGACTCAGACCCCAATGACCCGCCGGGCGGGGGCTCCGGGCGCAACCCGGTTCGCCCGCAGGGTCCGAATGACCAGGATCCGAATGACCCGCCCGGCGGCGGCCGGGGTGCCGCGCCGCGCGGCCCGGTCAAGACCTGAGCACCTGGCGCCGGGCCTGGCCCGGCGCCATCCCGGCGTGATGGCGCCGCGCATGCGTTGCCTCGCCGGCACGAGGCATGCACGCGCATGAGCCATCCGACCGGCGATACCGAACTCCGCGCCGCGGCGCTGGCCTTGATGCGCCAGGGGCGGCACGGCGCCGCCTTGGCGCTGATCCGCTCCGCGCCGCCGGCCCCTGCTGCGCTCGGCGTCCTCGCGGGGCTGCTGGTGATCCATGGCGGCCTCGATGAGGCGGTCGCGCTCCTTCGCCCTGTCATCGCGGAAAGTCCCGCGCCGGGGCTTGTGGCGCCGTTCATCGAAGCCGGACTCACCGTCTTCCGCCGCGGCATCAATGACGGCGCGGATTCCCACCTTCTCGCCGCCATGGCAAACGCGGCCATAGCCTGCCCCGCCGCGCTGCGGACCGATCACCGGCGCGAGCTGCTCCGCCTGCTTGAGAGCCATGCCCTGGGCTACCGGGTGCACGCCGTGCTGGCCGCCTGCACGATGGGCGATCGCGCAGCGCTTCTCGACACGGCACCCGACCCCGCGGCCCTTACCGCACGTGGACTGGCACTCGCCGCCGGCGGCCGCTTCGGCCGCGCGCGTGCCGCGTTCGAAGCTGCCCATACCCTCGCACCCAGTGACGTCGCGGGCGCGCTGAACGCCGGCTTCGCGCAGATGGCCGACGGCGACGTCGCCGCCG
Organism: Pseudomonadota bacterium; assembly: GCA_040386655.1. GTDB lineage: Bacteria > Pseudomonadota > Alphaproteobacteria > Acetobacterales > Acetobacteraceae > Plastoroseomonas. Next base: position 2,595 of record JAZKFA010000175.1, read on the forward strand.
CCCGCAGCGCCTTGGCCACCCTCGCCCCGGCCGACGAGGAGCTGATGGAGCGCGTCGCCTGGCCCCGCGCCGGCACCACCCCGTGGCCCTGGGCGCCGATGCCCTCCGGCGTGCGCGCGGGGTTCGAGGCGCTGCTGCCACAAGATGCGACCTGGCCGCGCATCACCCTGGTCACGCCGTCGCTCAACCAGGGCGATACGCTGGAGGCGACCATCCTCTCCGTCGCCCGCCAGGATTACCCGAACCTGCAGTACATCGTGCTCGACGCCGGGTCCCGTGACGCGAGCCGCGCGGTGATCGCGCGCCACGCCGAGGCCATCGACATCGCGGTGCTGGAACCCGATGCGGGCCAGGTCGACGCGCTGAACAAGGGCTTTGCCCACGCCGATGGCACGCTGCTCGGCTGGCTGAACGCCGATGACATGCTCGCCCCCGGCGCGCTGTTCGCCCTGGCACTCGCGTCCCTCGGCGATCCGGGTGCGGATATCGTCCACGGCGCCTGCCTGGTGACGCGCGATGGCGGCTTCGTCGGCCTCCAGGTGCCGCTAGCCGATGGGCGCGGCTTCGACGCGGCGGGGCTCGCCGACATCCACGGCCGATGGCTGCGCGGCGCCTATTTCCTCCAGCCCGAGACGCTGTTCACGCGCCGCCTGCTGGACCGCGTGGGCGGCCTCGACCCCGCGCTGCACTACGTGCCCGACTATGCGCTGTGGCTGCGCGCGGCCGCGCTCGGCGTGCGGGTCGCAGGCACCGCCTGGCCCACGGCGATCTACCGGTTGCATCCCGCACAGAAGACTGCCGCGCGCCGCGCGATGCTGGCCGAGCAGGTGGCCGTGCGCGACCGCCTCGCGCCACTTGTCCCGCCCGATCCGGCGCCCGGTCTGCGCGCCGCGCTGGCCGCATCACCGATGCGGCTGCTGCTGATGCCGCACCCCGCCGAACCCGGCGCCATCGCGCCCGAGGCCATCGCGGAAGCCACCGCCGCGCTCGCCGCCGAAGGCGTGGCACTCAGCGTCGATGCGGAGCCCGGACCGGCGGACCTGGTTGTGCGCCTGACCCGCGCGCATGACGGGCCGGGTTGGGTCGCGGCCATCCGCGATGCCGGCGTCACAGGGCCCATCATCGCCTGGCTCACGGAGGATCAACGCGACCCGATCGCCCATGCCGAGATCGCCACCGCCGCCGACCTGCTGCTGCCCTGCCGCGCGGGTGCCGCGGCCTTGCTCGTGAACCCGCACGCGGCGGTGCTGCCGGCATTGGCGCTGCCGATACTTGGCCTCGGACCGGCGCAGGCGGGGCGAATGTTCGCCGCCGCCGGGGCGCGCGCGGGCCACGCGGCGCCGGCGCCCTGGAGCGATCCCGCCACGCGCTTTGGGGATAAGCTCGCCACCCGGGCCGCCCTCATCGCCTCGGACGACGCGATGGAAGTGGTCTTCGAGGCCCTCCTCGCCGGCCAGGGCCCTGTGGTTCCGGAGGGCTACGACACCGGCCTCTACCGCGCACAGGAGGCGACCCTTCCGCTGCTGCGCCATGGTGCGGACCCCGCACCGGCGCTCGCGCAGGCCGAGGCCGCTTTCGATGCCGCGGGCGCCACGCGCCGGCATGACCATGCGGCCGCGCACCACACGCTGGCGCCGCGACTTCTCAGCTTGCTCACCCTGCTGCGGGTCTTGGCGTCGGGGGGCTAGGCTCGCCGCCCAGCGGCAATGCCTTGTGATTAGGCCGTGTTTGCACGGGCTGGCGCCGCGCCCGCGGCCACGCTACCCGACCGGCCGCTGCGCGTCCGCCCGCGCGATGCGCCCGACGATGACTCTCGGTTCGCAGCGCCGCACCACCGTCAGACCCGCGTCCGGCATCGGCACGCACGCCAGCGC
>JAZKFA010000175.1:4478-10898 GCA_040386655.1 Pseudomonadota bacterium
CCTCAGGCGTGCAGCACGCGCCCGGCCGCCGCCTCGGTCCGCAGCAGCCCGAACGGGTCCACCACCAGCGGCGACGCCTCCACCAGCCGGTCCAGGACATAGGCACTGTGCGGCGTGCCCAGCACCAGCACCTCCGCTGGGCCATCAGGGTGCGCATCGACTGTCAGCGCACGCGGAATGCCGGCTAGCGCCGAGGGTGAGCCGCCGACCACCGGGTCATGCCAGGCGGCCAGAGCCCCTGCACTTCGCAGCCGACGCAGCAGTGCAACCGGCGCCGCGCCGCGCAGATCGGCCACCTCGGGCTTGTAGGTTACGCCGGCCACCAGGATCCGCCGTCCCGCAACGGATCCGCCGAGCGCCGCCTCGATCCGCGCCATCACCCGCCCCGGCCGCGCCCGGTTGGCCCGCAGTGCCGCCGCGAGCAGGCTGGACGGCGCCCCCGCCGCCCGCGCCTCGCGCTGGAGGTAGGCGGGATCCACCGGGATGCAGTGCCCCCCGGCGCCGAGCCCGGGCCAGAACGGGGCGAAGCCGAAGGGCTTGGTCGCCGCGGCCTCGACCACGGCTCGCGCCGGCACTCCCATCGCCGCGAAGGTCTGCTGCATCTCCCCCATCAGCGCAATGTTCACGAGCCGGTAGGTGTTCTCCAGCAGCTTCGCGCATTCGGCGATCTCTGCTGTGGCGACGGGCACCGGCGGCACGCCCAGTCTCTCCCAGAAGCGCATCGCGCGGGCGAGCGAGGCCTGGTCCAGCGCGCCCACCAGCCGCGGCGTGTCGGTCAGCCCGAAGCCGGATTGCCCCGGGTTCTCGCGCTCCGGCGACACCGCGAGGAACACGTCCTGGCCCAGCCGCAGCCCTGAGGCGGCGAGCGCCGGCGCGCACATCTGCCGCGTCGCACCGGGCTGGCAGGTGGAGACGAGCACCACCAGCGCCCCGGCTTTCAGCCCCGCCGCCACGGCGCCCAGCGCCGCCTGCACCGGGCCCAGGTCCGGGCGCCCGCGCCTATCCAGCGGCGTCGGCACGGCTATGATCCAGACATCCGGCGCGTCATCCACGCTGGCGCGGGACTGCACGCGCATCGCGCCATCGGCAGCGCGGGCGCGTGCTTCCGGCGCGGGGTCGATGCCGGTGACGCGCAGGCCGGCGCGGCACGCGGCGCGCGCGATCGGCAGCCCCACATAGCCAAGGCCCAGAATCGCCACATGCGCCACCGCGGCTTGGCTGAGGCTCTCCTGAAGCCGGACCGGATTCTCCGGCGGGGGGTTGCTGAGGAACACGCCACAGTCGAAGCACGAAAAGTTTACCTTCACAACCGCCCTGGTTGTTTAGATGATTTATTTTGCGCGTATGGCGTGCTTTTTTCGGTAGCCTAGCGTCTAAACGGGCATACAGAGCTGCTCTGCCCGCCTATTCGGCGACCACCCGCGCGACCTCCGCATAGAAGTTTCGCGTGAACCGCTCCGCCTGGCCCAGCGGCTTGATCCGGATCATCCCGCGCAACCCCGCCCGCATCGCCACCCGCAGCGGCCGGTCCCGCGCCAGACCCACCGCCTTCGCCACGTAATCCTCCACCGTGAAGGCACACAGCTCCGGCAGCCCGGCATTGCTGAGGTTCGAGTAGCTCAGCCGCTCCTGGAAGGCGGGGCCGACCTTGGTCACCACCGGCACCCCCATCCACAACGTCTCGCAGGTCGTGGTGCCGCCGACATGGGGGAAGGTGTCGAGTGCGACGTCAATGTCGTTGTAGTGCTTCAGATGATCCCCGCGGATCGGGGTGTGCTCGATCCGCACCGGATCGACGCCGCGCGCCTGGAAGGCCGCCGCGACATTGTCGCGAAAGGCCGCGGCCCCGCCTTCAGGACGCACGAACAGGAAGCGCGCCCCAGGCACCGCGCGCAGCACCGCCGCCCATGCGTCGAAGCAGGCGGTCGAGTACTTCATCGGGTTGTTCATCGTCCCGAAGGTCAGCCGCTTGTGGCGCAGCTCCGGGATCTCGTCGGTGATGGGCACGCCCACAAAGCCCACGCGGCCGAGTGCCACCCAGCTTTCGGGCATGCGGAACTGGCGCTCGATGAGCAGGCGCGGATCCTCCGGCGCCAGGTACGGATCGGTCAGGATGTAGTCGATCCGCTCGATCCCCGCCGAATGCGGATAGCCCAGCCAGGAGGCCCCCAGCCGCGCCGGCTTGTAGGCCATCACCTCGAGCTTGTTCATCGCCGTGCTGCCGCCGAGCTCGAACAGGATGTCCAGCCGGTCGTCCTGGATGCGGCGCGCGACCTCGCCATCGGGCGTGTGCGGCCACCAGCGGAATCCCGTGACCTTGGACGCGATATGCGCCTGAACCTGGTCCTCGTTCTTCTCGTAGAAGGAGTAGCAGAACACCTCGAACCGATCGCGGTCGAACAGCTCCAGCAGGTGCAGCGCGAAGTAGCTGACGGGGTGGTGGCGCAGGTCGGAGGAGAGGAAGCCCACGTGGATCTTGCGGCTGCCCTTCACCCAAGGCGTGGCCAGCGGACCCGGCAATGGCGCAATGCGGCCCTGCACCCGCCTGCCCCATTCGCGGTGCCATTCGACCAACCGGATGCGGTCCTCGAGCGTGTCCACATGGCCCAGCTCATTGTGCAGCCCGGCGATGCGATTGGTCGCGACCCAGTTCTTCGCCAGCAGGTCCAGCGGCCCGATCTTGTCGGTGCGCGCGAAATCCGCGGTGCGCTTGAACACGTTGCGCAGCGTGAGCCCGTGGTTGAGCAGGCCGGGAATGGCGCGGTCGGTCAGGTCGGCGGCGATGGCCCACGCCGCCTGGATATTGTCTGCCTCGGCCGGCCCGCGGGTGCGGTTCAGGCTCTCGCACAAGGTCATCGCGATGTCGTTGACCTCGGGGTGATGAAGCATGCCTGCGCGCAGAACGGCATTGGCTGGCTCGCGGTCGGCATCGCCGAGCGCATTCGCGAGCATGGTGTAGGGGCGCGGGTCGTTGGTGTGCACGGCTAGCCAGGCGCGCAGCAGCGCGATGGAGGCGTCGCGCTCGCCGCTGCGCAGCAGCCGCCGCGCCTCCAGCATGGTGGGCACCGGTCCCGGGCCGTTGGCGGTCTCGAACGCCTCGACCAACGCCTTCGCCTCCTCGGGGCGCTGCTGGGAGATCAGGTGCAGCAGCGCCTCGTTGTGCAGCTCGGCATCGGCCGGGCGCAGGGCGCGCGCGCGGGCATAGTGATCCATCGCCTCCGCATGGCATCCGCAATCGCGCAGCGCCTGGGCGAGCTGCCGGTGGGACCCCCCATCCTCGGGCTGGCGGCGCACCACCTCGGCATAGGCGGCGGCAGCGCCTGCCGCGTCGCCGAGTGCGACGAGCGTATTGCCGAGGTTGTGCCAGGCCGCCGCGGGTTCGGGGTTGAGGTCGCGCGCCTGCTCGATGAAGGGCACTGCCTCGCGCAGGCGCCCGGCGCGCTTCAGCACCACGCCCATCAGCAACAGCACGCCGTATTGCGGCGGAGGATTGGCGAGTGCCTGGCGCAGCAGCGCCTCGGCCTCGGCATGCCGGCCGGCATTGCTGAGTGCGAGCGCCTGGTCATGCGCCCGGTCTGCCAGGGGATAGCCGGCCTGCCCGGCCAGTTCGAAGGCGGCCGCGGCCTCGGCCACGCGCCCCGCGACCAGGTGCTGGCGGCCGATGCGCCATTCGCGCAGGCCCGGGCGCGCCGCGGCGCTTTCCGCTGCCCCGCGGCCGGCGACATTCACACCCGGCGTCTCCGACATCCCACGACCCCCCGCCACCTGTTCCCCTTGCCCGCGCGCCTGCTTCTCCGCAATACGGGAGTGCCGCCGACGCCGCGCGCTTGCCGCGACAACGGCGCATCCAAGGAGCCCTCGATGGCACGCTCGCCCGGCACGGCACGTCCCGCACGCATGGCGGCCTCCACGCCCACGCCACCGCCGCCCGCCGGCCGGCGGGAGGTGGCGCTGCTGCTGCAGGGCGGCGGCGCACTCGGCGCCTACCAGGCCGGCGTGTTCGAGGCCCTCGCCGGCAGCCCCTGGCAGCCGGACTGGGTCGCCGGCATCTCGATCGGCGCGATCAACGCCGCCATCATCGCCGGCAACGCGCCCGGCAACCGCGTCGCTGCCCTGCGCGACTTCTGGGAGAGCGTCACCGGCCATCCCGGGCAGCTGCGCCACAAGATGGGCCTGACCCGCTTCTTCCCCGAACCCAAGGAAGCCGGCGCCGTCTCCGCCCTGCTGTTCGGCCAGCCCAATTTCTTCGAACCGCGCCCCGCCTATGCCTGGCTGACCTCGCCGCTGCCCGAGAGCGTCTATGACACCAAGGTTCTTAAGGGGACGTTGGAGCGGCTCATCGATTTCGACCTGATCAATGACGGGCCGACCCGCCTCAGCCTAGGCTCGGTCGAGGTCAGCACCGGCAACTTCGCCTATTTTGACAACCGCCCGAGCCATGGCCGCCCCGCGACCCGCATTCGTGCGGAGCATGTGATGGCCTCGGGCGCGCTGCCGCCGGGCTTTCCCTCCGTCGAGATCGACGGCAAGCACTATTGGGATGGCGGCCTGGTATCCAACACGCCGCTGCAATACGTGCTCGACACCGATCCGAACGTCGATCGCCTGGCCTTCGAGGTCGATGTCTTCCCCGCCCGCGGCCCGGTGCCCACGACCCTGCCGGAGGCGCTGGAGCGCGACAAGGACATCCGCTACTCCAGCCGCACGCGTGCCGGCGTGGATGGCTTCAAGCGCCTGCACGACCTGCGCGTCGCCATCGGCACGCTGCTCGACATGCTGCCCGAGGAGGCACGCGAGACGCCCGATTGCCAGCGCCTGCGCAGGCTGGCCTGCGTGTCCAACATCGACGTGGTCGAGCTGATCTACCGCCCGCGCGAGCCCCAGGGGCAGAGCAAGGACTACGCCTTCGGGCGCGAGACCATGCATGAGCGCTGGGAAGCAGGGCTTTCCGACGCGCGCGACGTCCTGCGCCTCGCCCCCTGGAAGGCGCCTTTCCCGCCCGGTCTCGGCGTGCGCCGGTCGGACCCGCTGAACCCGCGCGAGGATGAGCGCCAGGATACTTGACGCGCCCCGCGCGCCAGCCTCTCGTTCGGCCATGACAATGCAGTTCAAAGACCTCGCCTTCCCGACGCCGACGCGGGAAAGCCTCGCCGCACGCCACGCCGCGATCATGGCGCTGCTGGACACCGACCGCGCCGCCGCCCTGGCCGAATTCGACAAGGCCCGGCGCGAGCACGACAGCTGGTCGGCGCTGGTCCACCTCCGCTTCAGCCAGGACACGACCGACGCCGCGGCCAAGGCCGCGCGCGAATATGCCGACGCGCTCGCGCCCTACGCGACCGAGCTCGAGACGGCGGTCAAGCGCCGCCTGCTCGAAGACCCGGACCGGATCGGGCTGGAGGCGCTGGCTGGCGCGCACACCGTTCGGCTCTGGGCGAACGACATCACCACCTTCGACCCGGTGATCGGGCCGGATCTCGAGGAGGAGAGCAAGCTCGGCGCCCGCTACACGGAGCTGCTGGCCTCGGCGCGGTTCACCATCGAGGGCGCGGACGTGAACATGGCCGGGCTCGCGCCTTATGCCGAGCACCCCGTGCGCGCGATCCGGCATGAGGCGGAGCGGCTGCGCTGGTCCTTCTTCGCCGAACACCGCGAGGAGCTCGACAGCATCTACGACCAGCTGGTGAAGCTGCGCCACGGTATGGCGCGCAAGCTCGGCGACGAGAACTTCACCGCACTCGGCTATCGCCGCATGCGCCGGCTGGACTACGGCCCGGCCGAGGTCGCGCGCTACCGCGAGGAGGTGCTGACCCACGTCGTGCCGCTGGTCGAGACCATCCTCGACCGCCGCCGCGCATCCAATGGCTGGGACAGCCTGTGCTACTGGGACGAGGCCTTCATCGACCCCGCCGGCAACCCCACGCCGATCGGCGACCACGACACGCTGGTCGCCGCCGCCGAGACCATGTTCGACCGCATGGATCCGCGCCTGGCCGATTTCTACCGCACGCTGCGCGATGGCGGCTTCATGGATCTGCGCAACCGCCCGACCAAGGCGGGGGGCGGCTTCTGCACCAGCTTCCCCACTATCGGCACGCCCTTCATCTTCGCGAACTTCAACGGCACGCATCACGATATCGGCGTCTTCACGCACGAGATGGGCCACGCCTTCCAGGCCTGGGAAAGCCGCGACCAGCCGGGCATTGACCAGCTCTGGCCGACGATGGAGGCGGCCGAGATCCACTCGATGGGCCTCGAATTCCTGACCCATCCGCAGATGGGGCTGCTGGTCGGCGAACGCGCGGCGGATCGCTTCCGCGCGATGCACCTGATCGCCTCGCTGAGCTTCCTGCCCTATGGCGTCTGCGTCGACCACTTCCAGCACGAGGTCTATGCGAAGCCTGACGCGACGCCGGCCGA
>JAZKFA010000176.1:0-3920 GCA_040386655.1 Pseudomonadota bacterium
CAGCACCTGCGCCAGCGCCGAGATCAGCCCGGTGCCGGCGAGCAGCAGCCATTGCGTCCCCGTCGGCCAGATCCAGCCGGGCAGCGCCAGCGCACCCGCCACGATCGAGGAGCCGATGGCGAACCACAGCACGATCGATGTCCCCGATTCGCCGCGCTCGCCCAGCCTGCGGATGGAGATCATCGCCAGCGCCCAGGCAAGCGCGGCGCCGATCACCGCGGCCATGGCCGGCAGGTCGCCGAGCGTCTCGCCTTCCCAGGGCCTGACCATCAGCAGCACGCCGCCAAAGCCGACCAGCACGGCGCCCAGTCTCCGAGGGCCGACCTTCTCACCCAGTAGAGGCACGCTCAGCAGCGTGAGGAACAGCGGCATGGTGAAGCCGAGTGCGGAGACGGAGGCGAGCGGCAGGTGCTGGTAGCCGTAGAAGGCGCCGAACATGCCGCAAAGGCCGAAGGCGCAGCGCCAGACATGGCCCATGGGGTATTTGGTGCGCAGCGCGCGCCAGCCGCCGGCCGCCAGAAGCACCGGCACCAGGGCGGGGATTGCGAACAGGTTGCGCCCCAGCACCACCTGCGCGAGCGGCACGGCGCCATCGAGCGCCTTGACCATCGCGGCGGCCGCGGCGAAGGCGCCGGCCGCACCCAGGATCATCAGGATGGCGCGACGCCGCGCCGCCCCCAAACGCTGCTCGCTCTCGGACATGGACCTACCTTGCGCGCGAAGCTACGGTCTCGCTCACATGGCGACCACCCCAATACCGCCCTTCCCCGGCCTGACCCTGCTTGAGCAGGAGACGGTCTGGAACGGCCGCTTCCCCCTTGACCGCGTGCGGTTCCGCAAGCAGCGCTTCGATGGCGGGCAAGGCGGGCTGCTGACGTGGGAGCTTCGCCGGCGTGGCCAGGCGGCCGCCATCCTTCCCTATGACGCCAAGCGGGACCGGGTGGCACTGATCGAGCAGTTCCGGCTGCCCGCGCTGGCCGCCGGGATGCACCCCGTCATGACCGAGGTGCCCGCCGGCCTGTGCGAGCCAGGCGAGGACCCGGCGGTGACCGCCCGGCGCGAACTGGCCGAGGAGACGCGGCTGGAGGCGACGGCGCTGGAACCACTCGGCCGTTACATCCTCAACCAGGGCGATTCCGACGAGACGATCTCCCTGTTCATCGCGCGGTGCGAGCTGCCGGACCTGCTGCCGGTCCATAACGGCTTGGCCGCCGAGCACGAGGATATCCGCCTGCGCCTGCTACCCGCGAGCGAGGCGATCGCCATGCTCGACGACAACCGGATCGAGAATGCCACCGCCGCGCTGTGCCTGCACTGGCTCGCGCGGCACCACGCGCGCCTGCTGCGGGAATGGAAGTGATGAAGCTGTTTCTTGAGAACGCCTATGCGCGGGAGGCTGAGGCGACGGTCCTCGCGGTGACCGAGGGCGGCATTCTGCTCGATCGGACGATCTTCTACGCCAATTCCGGCGGCCAGCCGGGCGATACCGGCACGATCGATGGCACGGCCATCATCGACACGCGCAAGGGGCCGGAGGACACCATCCTGCACATCCCCGCCCCTGGCGCGGCGCTGCCGGCAGTGGGTGATCGCGTCGGCCTCGCGCTCGATTGGGACCGCCGCCACCGCCACATGCGCATGCACACGACGCTGCACCTGCTGTGTGCGCTGCTGCCGGGCATCTATGCCACCGGCAACCAGATCGGCGCCGACAAGTCACGGCTGGATTTCGACCTGCCCGACCCACCAGCGAAGGAAGACCTGACCGAGCGGCTGAACGCGCTGATCGCGCAGGCGCACCCGATCGGGACGCGCTGGATCACCGGGGATGAGCTGGACGCGAAGCCGGACCTGGTCCGCACGCTCTCGGTCCAGCCGCCCCGCGGTGCGGGCCAGGTTCGCCTGGTGCGAATTGGGGCGGAGGACGCGCCCATCGACCTGCAGCCTTGCGGCGGGACGCACGTGGCGAACACGGCCGAGATCGGCCGGGCGGAGATCAGCAAGATCGAGAACAAGGGCAAGCAGAACCGCCGCCTGCACATCATCCTCACGGGAGAGAAACCATGAAGAACCTGGTCACCCCGGCCTGGCTCGCGAGCCATCTCGGCGCCGCCGGCCTCGTCATCTTCGACGCGACGAAATACCTGCCCAACGAGCCGCATGACGGCCTGACCAAGTTCCGCGAGGCGCATATCCCAGGCGCGCGCTTCTTCGACCTCGACCTCTACGCAGACCAGGACACATCCCTGCCGCACATGGTGCCCACGCCCGGGCGCTTCGCGAAGCTGATCGGCGCCGAGGGCGTGGAGAACACCACCCGCGTGGTGTTCTACGACCAGAAGGGCTTGCAATCCGCCCCTCGCGGCTGGTGGCTGATGCGCCTGATGGGGCATGAGAAGGTGGCCGTTCTGGACGGCGGGCTTCCGGCCTGGCTGAAGGCGGAATTGCCCATCGCGATGGGCGACGCGCGCCCGGTTACGGCCACAACCTTCACCCCGGATTTCCGCGCCGAGCGGCTGAAGGGCATCGGCGACATCAAGCGCATTGTCGAGCAGAAGGATGCGCTGATCCTCGATGCACGGGCTGCCGGCCGCTTCGCCGGCACCGCGCCTGAACCGCGCGCTGGCCTGCCGTCGGGCCACATGCCGGGGGCGGCGTCCCTGCCCTTTCTCGACCTGATCGGCCCGGACGGCGCGATGAAGCCCCCTGATGTGTTGCGCGCGCGCTTTGCCGAAGCGGGCGTCGATGGCACGCGGCCCGTCGTCACCTCCTGCGGGACCGGCGTGACGGCGTGCGTGCTGGCACTCGGCATGGTTCAGGCCGGCCTGCCCGAACCCGCGATCTACGACGGCTCCTGGACCGAATGGGCGCTGCGGCCCGAAACTCCGAAAGCGACGACCTGATCATGGCTGACAAGACCCACGGCTTCGGCACCCGCCTCTCCCATGGCGGCCGCGCCGGGACCCGCATCCATGGCTTCGTGAATCCGCCGGTGCATCGCGGCTCCACCGTGCTGCACACGAGCGTGGAGGCGCGGCGGGACGCGGCGAACCATCGCTTCGAACAGTACATGACCTACGGAACCCAGGGCGGGCCGACGCACTACGCGCTCGAGGACATGATCGCGGAGATCGAGGGTGGCACGCGCTGCACCATCTTCGGCACGGGCCTTGCCGCCGTCGCCGTGCCGCTGCTGGCCTTCCTGAAGTCGGGCGATCACTGCCTGATCCCGGACAGCTGCTACGGCCCGGCGCGCAACCTGGCCGAGGGGCTGATGAAGGGGTTTGGCATCACCACCACCTTCTACGATCCCAAGATCGGCGGCGACGAGGTCGCGGCACTGTTCCAGCCGAACACGCGCGTGCTCTACACCGAGAGCCCCGGCAGCCACACCTTCGAGATCCAGGACATCCCCGCACTGGCCGCCGTCGCGCATGCGCGCGGGGCGAAGGTGCTGATGGACAACACCTGGGGCATCCACCACTACCAGCCCTTCAAGCATGGCGTGGACGTCTCCATCCAGGCGTTGACCAAGTATGTGGGCGGTCACTCCGACATCCTGCTCGGGAGTGCGACGGTGAACAGCGAGGAGGATTGGAAGACGCTGCGCGGCGCTTCCTCCCAGCTCGGGCAATACGCGTCGCCGGATGATGTCTGGCTCGCGATCCGCGGGCTGCGAACGATGAAGGTGCGCCTCAAGCACCAGGAAGCCGCGGGGCTTGAGGTCGCGCGCTGGTTCGAGAGCCGGCGCGAAGTGCTGCACGTGCTGCACCCGGGTCTGCCGAGCCATCCCCAGCACGAGCTGTTCATGCGCGACTTCACCGGCAGCTGCTCGCTGTTCGGCGTGGTGTTCGATCCGCGCTACTCGCAGGCGCAGATCGATACCTGCATCAACAGTCTCAAGCTGTTCGGCATCGGGG
>JAZKFA010000177.1:0-3679 GCA_040386655.1 Pseudomonadota bacterium
CGCAACCGCCACGGCCGCATAGGCCATGCCACCCAGGCTGCGCGCCCAGTGCCGCGCCGCGATCGCCGGCAGCATCATCAGCCCCACCGCCATTAGCGTGCCCAGCGCCTGGAACGCGGCCAGCACGTTGAGCACCACGAGTGCCAGGAACAGCATATGCCAGGCACCGCCGCGCGCGCCTGCGCCGCGCGCGAAGCCGGGGTCGAAGCACTCCAGCGCCAGCGGTCGCCACGCGAGTGCCAGGCCCAGCAGCGTCACCGTGCTCGCCGCCGCCATCAGCAGCAGGGCGGCGTCGTCCACACCGAGCACGGATCCGAACAGCAGCGCCTTCAGATCCCCGCTGCCGCCGCTCGCCGAGATCAAGGCGACACCCGCCGCGAGTGCGAGGAGGTACAGCGCCGTCAGCGTGGAATCCTCCCGGCTTTCGGTCGCGCGCGCGAGCGCACCCGCGCCGAGTGCGACGGCGAGGCCGGCAACCAGGCCGCCCGCCCACATCGCCGCGGCCGAAAGCCCCGCCACCCAATAAGCGGCCGCAATGCCCGGCAGGGCCCGGCAGGATCGCGTGTCCCAGCACCTCGGCCGTCAGGCTCATCCGCCGCAGGGTCAGGAAGACGCCCAGCGGCGGCGCCGCGACCGCCAAGGCGAGGCAACCCACCAGCGCGCGGCGCAGGAAGGAGAATTCCGCGAAAGGCTCGATCAGCGCCTGGTAGAGGTCCAACGGGTCACGCCTCGGGGTTCACGCGACGCGTTCTGCAAGCAATCGCCGGGCTGCGCTAGATGCGTTGGTGAAGCGCGCAGACCAGGGTGAACAGCCGCCGCGCCGTCTCGAAATCGACGACCACGCGCTCGCGCAGGCGCTCCATCAGCAGCTCCGCGCCTTCGTTGTGCAGGCCGCGCCGGCCCATATCGATCGCCTGCACTCGCGCCTCGCCATGGTTCTCGACCACCGCGCGCTCATGGCTCTCGACCACCAGGTGGTAGTCCTTGATCAACCGGCGGAAGGGGCCGAGGGCCAGGATGATCGCGCGCAACGGCTGGTCCTCGGCATCGCGGATGTCGAACACCAGGCGCCCGTCGCGCACGGCGAGTGCGAGGCTCCAGGGCCCCGGGCCCAGCTCGGTCGGGGTGAAGCGGTTGCCGGTCAGCAGGTCGGCCACGGCCTGGCGGCGATCCGCCTCGGCGTAGGCCGATTGCAGCGGTGCCTCGTCGGGTAAGGTGATGCGCACCAGGTCGCGGGTCTCGGCCATCGCGTCGCTACCCATGGGATGATGGCGCCTCGTCCGCCATGCCCAGGCGGAACATCCAGCCCACCACCGCGCCCTTGATCGGGCGCAGCAGCGCCATGCACAGCACGGTGAACAGGGGAAGCCACACCACCATGTGCAGCCACATCGGCGGCTGGTAGGCGCGCTCGATCATGAAGACGCCGGGCAGCACAAGATGGCCCACCAGGAAGATTGTGAAGTAGGGCGGCGCGTCATCCGCGCGCAGCCGGCCGAGCGGCGCGCCACAGGCGGAACAGGCGTCGACGACCCTCAGGTAGCCGCGAAACACCTTGCCCTGCCCGCAATACGGGCAGCGGTTGCGCAGGCCACGCCAGATCATGGTGCGGAAGGAGGGCAGGGCGCGCTGTGCAAGAGGGCCCGGCGGCTGCCACTGCGCGAGAGGGGAGGTCGGCTCCGGCATCCGGGAGATATGCACCCGCTCATGCTGCGCTGCAACACAAACCGGCGTTGCCGCGAGAATGTGCGAAAGCCGCCATTCCGGCCTGCGATCGAGGCAGGACTTGCAGAGCGGCCCGGCGCGCGAAAAGATGCGCCATGAGCCAGTCCAGCGCACGCATCCTCGTCATCAATCCCAACAGCAGCGCCAGCTGTACGGCCGGGATTGCCGCCTCGCTCGCGCGCTTCGCAGCCCCCGGCTTGCCGCGCATCGACGTCACCTCCCTGCCGGGGGGGCCGCCGGCGATTGTGACCTGGCGCCACTGGTACGCCGCCGCGGAACCGCTGTGCCGCATGATCGAGGACCAGCACGCGGACGCCTATATCATCGCCTGCGTGTCCGACCCCGGACTCGAGGCCGCGCGCACCGCCACCAACCGGCCCGTCTTCGGCGTACTCCGCTCCGCCATCGCCGCCGCCACCGCGCGCGCCGAACGCTTCGGGATCATCGGTTTCACCGACCAGAGCAAGGCCCGCCAGCTCCGTGCGCTGCAATCCATGGGTTTGGAATCGCGCCTCACCCAATCCCTGCCGCTCAACCTCGACATGGAGACTTTGACAGACCCCGTCGCACCGCGCGCGCGCATCTGCGCGCTCGCCAAGGAACTCGCGGGCGGCGGCGCGCAGGCCATCATCCTGGGATGCGCGGGGATGGCCGGGCACCGCGCGGCGGCGGAAGATGCGGTAGGCGTCGCGGTGATCGAACCGTGCCAGGCGGCGGCGGTCCAGGCCCTGCTGGCCGTGGGGTAGAGGAAGGCGGGCAAGGGCAGGAGCTTTGCCGCTGCCGCCCTGGTGAACCGCTGCATTTGCCGGCACCGCGGGGGGCCTTCCGAGACGCGCACCACGTCCGCCGGGCCACGCGACGGCAAGCCGCTTGCCCTGGCGCTGCCTCAGGTCAGCCCTTGGACGATCGCTAACATTTTCTTAACAAGCCCTGGCTTTCGGGATTAGCGTCCCGTTCTCGGCGCCCCCGCCCGGGGCACCCCACCAGGAGAGCGCGCCCATGCCTCGTCCGGTCATCGCCCCCGCCCTGTTCGCCAGCTTTCTTGCCCTTATGCCGGCCACCGGCCGATCCCAGCAGCACGACCACACGCATGCGGGTGCCGCACCGGCGCCCGCGACGCTGGGCCGGGTCCACTTCCCCGTGCAGTGTTCGCCCGAGGCGCAGGCCGCCTTCAACGAGGGCATGAAGCTGCAGCACTCCTTCTGGTATCAGGCGGCCGGCGCCGCGTTCCAGCAGGCGCGACAGCGCGATCCCGGTTGCACCATGACGCACTGGGGCGAGGCGCTGAGCCTCCTGACCAACCCCTATAGCCCGCCCGCGGCGTCCAACCTGCGCCAGGGCCGTGCCCTGCTCGATGAAGCCAGGCGCCTGGGCGCGCGCAACGAGCGCGAGGCAGCCTATATCGAAGCGCTGTCGCTGGTCTTTGCCGGCGACGACGTGGCGCAGCACCGCGCCCGGCTCGGTGCCTATCGCGACGCCATGGCGCGGGTGCACGCCCGCTTCCCTGCAGATCCCGAGGCCGCGATCCAATACGCGCTGATCCTGGGGGTTGCCGCCCCGCTGACCGACCGGACCTACGGCGACCAGCTCCGAGGTGCCGCGATCCTGGAAGCCGAGTGGGAACGCCAGCCCGAGCACCCCGGCATCGTCCACTACCTGATCCATCTCTACGACTACCCGCCGCTGGCCGCGCGAGGCGTGCGCGCCGCCGAGCGCTACGCGACGCTGGCGGCCGACGCGTCGCATGCGCTGCATATGCCTTCGCATATCTTCACCCGCATCGGGCGCTGGGATGGCTCAATCGAGACCAACCGCCGCTCGGCCGATCGCGCCGCCGCCACGGGTGACGTGGATGGCGAGTTCCACGCCCTGGACTACATGGTCTACGCCTATCTGCAGACGGGCCAGGATGATGCGGCGCGGCGCGCTTTCGCCTCCGCCGGCCGGGCACGCT
>JAZKFA010000178.1:0-7891 GCA_040386655.1 Pseudomonadota bacterium
GGATGGTGTCGAGCAGCGCGCGGGTCGCCGCGGCATCCATCAAGTCCAGCGCGTGGCAGGTGGCGCCCGGCAGCGCGGCGCGGGTGGCCGCGTGCACCTCGAACCCTCGTGCGGCCAGGGCGGGCAGCGCGTGGCGCCCGATGAAGCCGCCCGCACCGGTGACCAGGATGCGTCGCGCGCTCATCACCTAGCCCGTGAAGTCCGGATAGGCCGCGTCGCGCGGCGAAATGGCGCTGACCGGCAACGGCCAGGCAATGGCGAAGGCCGGGTCATCCCAGCGCACGCCATCCTGCGCGCCCGGCTCGAAGCGGGCGCCCATCATGTACAGGACCTCGGTATCGTCCTGCAGCGCCTGGAAGCCATGCGCGAAGCCCGGCGGGATGTAGAGCGCATCGCCCGAGGCGGCGTCGAGCGGCACTGAGTGATGCTTGCAGAATGTCGCGGATCCCGGGCGTAGGTCGATCACGACGTCCAGGATTGCGCCGCGCACGCAGCGCACCAGCTTGGGTTCCTCGAAGGGCGGGCGCTGGAAATGCATACCCCGCAGCGTGCCGGCGCGCGCATTGACCGAGACGTTCATCTGCGGCCAGCGCGTAGGCAGGCCGGCGGCGGCGAACTCATCCTCGCAGAAGCTGCGCGCGAAGTGGCCGCGATCGTCGCGATGCGGCTCAATCGCCACCAACACCACGCCGGCCAGGGGCAGCGGCGTGAAACGCATCAAAACACCTCGACCGTCGGGATCGCGGTGACGAAGCGGCCGCCCCAGGCGCGGATTTCCTGCATCTGCTGTGCGACTTCCTCGCGCAGGTTCCAGGGCAGGATGATGAGGTAGTCCGGCCGGCGCTCCGCCACGGCCTCGACGCCGTAGACGGGGATGCGCGTGCCCGGCAGCAGCGTGTTCTGCTTTACGGGGTTGCGGTCCACCGCGAAGGCGATGAATTCCGGCCCCACGCCGCAGTAGTTCAGTAGCGTATTGCCCTTCGCCGCGGCGCCATAGGCGGCCACCGTCTTGCCCTCCCGCCGGGCGGTGATGAGGAAATCCAGCACCGCGCATTTGATGGCGACCACGCGCGGCGCGAAGGCGTCGTAGCGCACGAGATCGTTGAGACCTTCCGCCTGCTCCTCGGCGGCGAGTGCTGCGACGGCTGGCGTCTCCGCATGCCCAGCGGCTGCGTGGCAGACGAAGAGGCGCAGCGATCCGCCATGCGTCGGCAGCCGCTCGACGTCGAAGACGCGCAGGCGCTGCGCCGCGAGCACCTTCGCGACGGAGCCGAGTGCCAGGTAGGAGAAATGCTCGTGGTAGATTGTGTCGAACTGGTCGTGCCGCATCAGGCTGAGCAGATGCGGGAATTCCAAGGTGGCCACGCCCTCAGGCAGCAGCATCTCGCGGAAGCCGCCGAGGAAGTCGTGGATATCAGGGACATGGGCGAGCACGTTGTTGGCCGCGATCAGTGCCGCCTGGCCGCGTCGGGCCGCGATCTCAAGCCCGGTCTGCGTGCCGAAGAACATCACCTCGGTGTGCACGCCGCGGGCTTCGGCGGCGGCGGCGCAATTGGCCGCGGGCTCGATCCCCGTCACGCGCAGGCCGTCGCGGGCGAAGTACTGCAGCAGGTAGCCGTCATTGCTCGCGACCTCGGCCACGTGGGCATCCGCACCCAGGCCGAAGCGCGCGGTCATCGCCGCGCAGTAGCGCTCCGCATGGGCAAGCCAGCTCGCGGAGAAGGAGGAGAAATAGGCGTAGTCGTCGGAGAAGATCTTGCGCGGCTCCTCGAACTCGGCCAGCTGCACCAGGTGGCAGGCTTCGCAGACCTTGGCGTGCAGCGGGTAGAAGGTCTCGCCCTCCTCCATGCGGTCGAGCGGCACGAAGGAATTGGCCAGCGGCGACATCCCCAGGTCGACGAAGCTGCGGGTCAGCGGCGCACCACAGGCGCGGCAGGCGGTGGTCTTCATGCGCGTTCGATCATTCCCTGGTGTATAGCCGCCTGCCGGGCGCGATAGCGGGCGATCTGGTCCAGGCAGAGCGCGCGCGCATCCTCGCCGCGCGCCTGCCGGCGGTACCAGTCGACAGTCCATTCCAGCGCGTCGGCCAAGCCCAGCGCCGGGCGCCAGCCGAGCAACGCGCGCGCCTTGGAGGCATCGACCTTGAGGTAGTGCGCCTCGTGCGGCTGCGGCCGGGCGTCCAGCTCCCAGCCGGCATCGCCGCCCCAGAATTGCGCGAGTGTCGCGACCAGTTCGCCGACGGGCACGGCGTCCGCCTCGGCAGGGCCGAAGTTCCAACCCTGCGCGAAGCGAGCGCGGTCATCGGCGGTGGCCAGGCGCTCGGCCAGGGTGAGATAGCCGGCCAGCGGTTCAAGCACATGCTGCCAGGGACGTGTGGCACCGGGGCTGCGAAGTGCGACCTTTCGGCCTTCCGCGAAGGCGCGGATGCAGTCGGGCACCACGCGATCAATCGCCCAGTCGCCGCCGCCGATGACGTTGCCCGCGCGCGCCGTGGCGACCGCGGTCGCGTGTCCTTCAGCGGCGAAGTAGGAGCGGCGGAAGGCGGCCGTCACCAGCTCCGCGCAGCCCTTGGAGCTGCTGTAGGGATCATGCCCGCCCATCGCCTCATCCTCGCGATAGGCCCAGTGCCATTCGCGATTCTCGTAGGCCTTGTCGGATGTGACGACGACCAGCGAAGCCACACCGCCCTGCCGCCGCGCCGCGTCGAGCACATGGGCCGTGCCCATCACGTTGGTGGCGTAGGTCGCGACCGGATCGGAGAAGGAGGGCCGCACCAGCGCCTGCGCCGCGAGATGAAAGACCACCTCCGGCTTTGCCCGCGCATAGGCGACGTCTACCGCCGCCTGGTCGCGCAGGTCGCCGATGATGTCGTGTTCGAGAACCCCTTCGCAGGCGAGCGCGTGCAGCGAAGGCTGCGTCGGCGGGGCCAGCGCGAAGCCGCTGACCTCAGCGCCCATGTCAGTCAGCCACAGCGCGAGCCAGGCGCCCTTGAAGCCGGTATGCCCGGTCAGCAGCACCCGTCGCCTGCGCCAGAATTCGCTCACGCCCAGAGCTTCCACGGCGCGCGGCCGGAGGCCCAGAGATCCTCCAGCAACCGCTTCTCGCGCAGCGTGTCCATCGGCTGCCAGAAGCCGTCATGATGGAACGCCGATAGCTGGCCGTCGCGCGCGAGGCCCTGCATCGGGGACTGTTCCCACACGGTGCTGTCGTCGGCCACGCGATCTAGCACCGCTGGCTTGAGGACGAAGAAGCCGCCATTGATGTAGCTGCCATCGCCCTGCGGCTTCTCGGTGAAGCGGTCCACGCGCCCGCCATCGACCGCCAGAGCGCCGAAGCGGCCGGGCGGGCGCACCGCGGTGACGGTCGCATCGCGCCCACCTGCGCGGTGATGGGCGAGCAGTGCGTCCAGGTCGATGGCGGCGACGCCGTCGCCATAGGTCATGAAGAATTCTGGCTCATCAGCCACGTAGTCGCGGACGCGCTTGAGGCGGCCGCCGGTCATGGTCTCAAGCCCGGTCTCGACCATCGTGACGCGCCAGGATTCCTGACCGCGGCGATGGATCTCCACCTCGCCGGTGCGGGTATCGACGGTGAGGTCGGAGACGTGGTTGTGGAAGTTCACGAAGAACTCCTTGATCATGTACCCCTTGTAGCCGAGGCAGATGACGAACTCCGTCACGCCGTGATGGGCGTAGATCTTCATGATGTGCCACAGGATCGGCTTGCCGCCGATCTCGATCATCGGCTTGGGCCGGGCGTCGGTCTCCTCCGACATGCGCGTCCCGAATCCGCCCGCCAGGATGACAGCCTTCACATCCGCACCTTTGCCTTGAGGGCCGTCCGCGCCCCGGGGACGCGCCGTGTATCGACGCGATCGATGGCGCTGGCGGTGGTAACTTATGGCAGGCGGCGGCGCAACCGACGCGCGGGCGGTTGAGAGGCCGCACCCCGCTCAGATCCGCCGCATCGTGATCTCGTCCGCGATCAGCCCGGCCAGTGCGTCCCGGTCCAGGCCCGGCCCGGCGCCGTCGGGCGACAGCGCGATGAAGAACTCATGCGCGCCGTGGTGGCGGAAGGCGGCCTCGCGCAGGGTGGTCATGCCGACTGCGCGCAGATCCTCGATCAGCAGGCGGAAGCTGGAGGGAACAAAGCGCCAGCAATGCACATCCACATACTCCGGTGATCGCTTCACATGCTCGGCCAGCTGCATGGCCTTGTCGAGCGTGCCCGCGAAGACGGGCGGCCGTGCTTCCTGGGGTGACCAGCCGATGGCGCCGCCGCGCAGCACGTCGTAGGCGACCGAGGTCAGCACCGTCATCGCCGTCGGCCTGGTGCGCTTCTCCTCATGGGCCTGCAACACATCCCCCAGGAAGGTCAGCGGCTGGATCAAGTCGAAGCAGAAGCGCTTGTCCGGCACGGCAAGGACCAGCCGCCCGCCGGGCTTGAGGAAGCGCGCGCAATCGGCCAGGAACCCGATCAGGTCGGGCGTGTGCTCGATGACGTGGCTGGCCAGGATAAAGTCGTAGGCGCGGTCAGCAGGGATGGTCTCGGTCAGCGCGCGGCCGTTGGTGACGTGGTCCACAACCTCGATGCGCGCGATGTCGACGTTCACGGTCTTGGCGTATTTGGCGCGCAGCGTCGCCTGGTCTGCGTAGTCCACGGTCTCGATGTTGAAGCCTTCGGATTTCGGCAGCAACGGGTTATAACTGGGCCCGATCTCAAGGCCGAAGCTGTCCGGGGCGAGCATCGACAGGATCGACTCGCGTCGCGCGACGGAGGCTGGCGGTGCAAGGCTGCCACGGGATGCCGGTACGGCAGGCGCTTCGGGTGCCGTGAGCCGCCCGAAGGCAGCGCGTTCGATCGCGGGCCATTGTGCGGCGTGGCCATAAGTCGCGATCGCGGCCTCGGCGGCGGCGCGCGCGATCTCGGCGTAGCGGCCGTCATCGAGCATGCCGATCGCCTCGCGGATGCGCTCCCCCCATTCCAGCTCGTTCGCGAGCAGGCCGGTGCGGCCCTCCGCGATCGCCTGGGCGAAAGTAAAGGTGGGAGAGGCGATAGTCAGCGTGCCGACCGCGGCGGCCTCGAAGAATTTCAGCTCGGATTTGGAGTTGGTGAAGAGGTTGTCCTGCAGCGGCGCGAGGTTGATCTCGGTCGAGCCGACCAGGCGCTGGAGGCTGATGAAGTCCGTGAAGGGATGCACCTCGATACGGTCGCGCCAGGGAGCGAGCGCCGGGTGCGGGTCCAGCATGCCAACCAGGCGCAGCACCACGCGCGGGTCCTCCGCGAGAATGGCGGCGAGCGAGGATGCCACGATCGCGAAGTCCCGCGCATGCGTGGGCGAGCCGGAGAAATAGCCGACATGGATGCGCCCATCCCGGGCGAAGCCGCTGTCGCGCTTGGCGGTCAGCACCGCGCGGGAAATCGCTTCCTGCTCCAAATTCAGATAGTTCGGCACGATCGCAACCGGCAACCCGCTGTCGCGCGCGATCTGCGCCGCGAGAAAGGCATTAGTCGTGATTACGCCGTCGCACAGCCGCAACGCCGCGCCCATGCGCCCGATATAGGCGTACCAGTAGTCCCAATTGCCCTTGGCACCGGTGTCCTGGTTGAGCGAGTTCATTAGCAGCTCGATATGGCGCGTGTCGCAGACCAGGTCGTCGACATCGAACAGGATGCGAGCACCGCCGGCCCGCGCACGCGCGACCAGGCGCGCGACATCCGCGTCGTAGCGGACACGGCCGAGGATCAGCACGTCCGCGGCATCAGCCACGCGGGCTAGTCGTTCGCCATCGGCGCGACAGAACCAGGCGGCACCGGTGTCTGTGGCGACCTTGTTCACCGTCTGCACCGGGTTGTAGCAGCGGTAGCGGAAGGTGCTGTTGTCCGGCTCGGTGTAGTAGTAGGCGATGCGCCGCGGCCGTGCGGTCAGTGCAGCGAAGCGGGCCTCGAAGTCGTCGGTCCAGGGGTCGGTGTAGCGGGGCGCCAGCGGCAATCCGATGAACATCGGCTATGCGGCCTCGAGCCAGTCGAGCGTGGATGCGAAGGCCCCGTTCCATGAACGCTGCAGGCCCTGGCGCGCGTGGTTGGCCGCGCGCGTCTCGCCGTCGCGCGCGAGTGCGGCGCCCTGGCGCAGCGCTTCGACCAGCGTGTCCACGCTGGGATCGGCGCAGATCAGGTTTTCGGAATAGGCGGCGAGAGACTGCTTGGCGGCGAAGGTGTTGGTGACCGCCACGGCGCCGCAGGCGACGAGGTCGAGCGGCGGGTAGCTCGGGTGCGGGGTCAGCATGAGCGACAGGCCGAGATCCATCCGCCGCATCATCGCGACGTAGCGGCCCCAGGGCAGCCCCTCGACGATGGTCACGGGCACGTTGCCCGGCAGCGTGAGCTGCGGCAGGTCGCGGCCGACAAAGTGGAACTGCCATTGGTCTGGCGCCAGCACGCCGCCGGCGACCGCGGCGTTGATCGCCTCCATGCCGCGCAGATACAGGTTCCTCGGGTTGTTGGGCCGCGCATAGAAAAAGAAGTTCAGTCGCTGCCGCGCCGTGCGGTCGGGGTAGTAGGCCGCGTCGGGGAAGGCCGGCTCGAAGACGTGCGCGTAGGTGTCGATCCCCGCGATCCCCGTGCTGGCCAGGTGGTCGTGCAGCAGGCGCGTGTTGATGATGCGCCTGAGGCCCGGCGTGCCCATCACCTCCTGCGCGCGCAGCCAGTCATCGCCCAGCGGATAGAACATCCGCTCATCCTCCTGGAGAATATAGGCGACGCGCTCGGCGCGAACGGATCGCAGCGTGTTCACCGTGGACCACCAGGACGTGGTCAGGAACGTATCCTCCGCGCTGACATCGACAGGCTTGCCGCCTTCCATCAGCCCGGCGTCGCGGAATTCCACATGCTCGGGCGGGACGACGCCGAGGGATCGCAGCAGGGCCGCGACATTGTCGCGGACGGGCTCGGCGCGCAGCGTCACGATGCGCAGCGCCGCGCCGCGCCGGCGCGCCCAGAGTGCGGCCAGGATGGTCGCGGTGCCGACGCCGCCGAAGAAGCTGTCGGCCGCGATGGAATCAGTCACCAGCGTCAGGCGCGGGCGTAGCCCGTGGTCGATGGCGTAGACCGGCAGCGGCCGCAGCGTGGCGAAGCGTTCTTCCAGCACATCCGTGGTCGAGACGGGGCCACGCGTATCCTCCCCCTCGGTCTTGCCGGCTGGTGCTTCCAGCAGGCGCAGCTCGGCCTGGGGTGCGGTGGGAAGCGGCGTGCCGGAGATGAGGGATTTCAGCGCATCGGCCGGGCTCAGGCCGCGCTCGCGCAGCCGACGCAGCCGCGCCGGCATGCGGTGCGGCGTCGCGGCCCACCAGCCGATCCGCGCGCCCGTCAGCACCACCCGCCCGACCGGCGGCGGCAGGCCCGCGACCATGCCGCGCACCGCGGCACTTGCGCGTGCGGTGGCGTTCTGGCTCTGGCGCATGACCTGGATCGCGGCGGCCTGTTCGGCGCGCATCATCTCGAGTTCGGCGATCTGGTCCTGCACGGCGCGCAGGTGGTCGCCGAGCACGGCGCAGGCATCGTTCAGCCGCTCGATCATCCGGGCGGCGGCGGCGTTGCTCGTCGCATCATCAGGCGCATCGGCCATGCGAAATGCCTCTGTCGAACGGGATGTGCCATTTGGGAGCGCATCGCGAGCGCGGCCACCGGCGCAGTGACTAGACCGCAGCGATGGAGGCGACAACCCTGCTGGCGGTCATGTGATACCGCCCGTATCGCCGCCAACGCTGTGGCTGGCTGCGGCCCAGGTTTCGCGCCAAGCTCCCGCCGCCGCCGCACACATTTCGGCACGAGGAGCCCCGCATGGCCAGCATCGCCTTCGCCAACCCGCCGCTGCCCGAGGCCTCCCCGGCCT
>JAZKFA010000179.1:0-4096 GCA_040386655.1 Pseudomonadota bacterium
GTCGAGCGTGGCGCCGAGGAAGCCCATCTCGCCGAACTCGTTCATGATCTCCCGGTCGAAATGCTCGTTCCGGTTGGCCATGAGCACGCGCGGCATCAGCTTTTCCTGGCAGAAGGCATGCGCCGCATCGCGGATCATGCGCTCATCCTCGGTGAGCTGGTCGTTCAGCAGCAGCGCATCATCCCAAAGGAATGGGCCCATCGTGGGCGATTTGGCGATGGCGGGCGAATTGATGACGTTCACGGCGTGTCTCCTCAGGCGGCCTCGGCCGCGTCCGTCTCCGTTTCCGGCACGGTGTCGCGCTTCGGGCGCGGGATGGGGATGAGCATGAAGGCAGGCACGGCATCGCCGAAGCCCTGGACCGAGGGGCCGAGATCCTCGCGGTCGCGCCGGCGGAACTCCTCGCGGCGGTGGTCGTCGCGCCGCTCGGGGCGGGCGTAGTCGTCGCGGCGCGGGGCTTCCGATTCACGCAGCGTCTCGGCCTCGATGTCGCGGCGGGGTGCTCGGTCGCCGCCCTCGCGGCGGGGACCACGCTCGGCGCCGTCGCGGCGCGGTGCGCGTTCGCCCTCCTCGCGTCTTGGCGCACGCTCGCCTTCTTCACGCCGTGGGGCGCGCTCGGCACGAGGGGCGCGTTCGCCGTCTTCGCGCCGGGGGCCGCGTTCGCCGCGCGGGGCGCGTTCGGTGCGAGCCTCGCCTTCGCCGGAAGCCGCACGCGGGGCGGCGGCACGTGGCGCCCGCTCCTCGGATCCGGTGCGGCGTCCGCCACTGCGGGCATCGCCACCACGACCGCCACGGCCGCGCTTGGGTGCGCTCGCCGCTTCGGCCAGCTCCTCGTCGGGGATGATGTCGAGGCCTTCGATGGTGATGCGCGGGATCGGGCGGCCGGTCAGCTTCTCGATCGCGAGGACGGACTTCACGTCATCTGGCGTAGCGATCGTATAGGCGTGGCCCTCGCGCCCCGCGCGACCGGTGCGGCCGATGCGATGGACGTAGTCCTCGGAATGGAAGGGCACGTCGAAATTGAACACGTGGCTGAGGCCGCCGATGTCCAGGCCCCGTGCCGCGACGTCCGAGCAGACTAGCAGCTGGATGGATCCGGCCTTGAAGGCGTTGAGCGTGGCAAAGCGCGCCGACTGCTCCATGTCTCCATGCAGGGCGCCGGCCGAGAAGCCATGCTTCTTCAGGCTCTTGTAGAGGATGTCGACCTCGACCTTGCGGTTGCAGAAGATCAGCGCGTTGCTGACCTGCTCACGCTGGACCAGCTGGCGCAGCGCCTCCCGCTTCTGGTCGGCGCGGACGTAGACGAGACCCGCGGTGATGGTCGTCGCGACGGAGGCCGGCGCTGAGACGCTGATCTCCTTGGGATTGCTCAGGAAGGCGTCGGCCAGGCGGCGGATCTCCGGCGCCATAGTCGCCGAGAAAAACAGCGTCTGGCGCAGCTGCGGCAGCATCGAGACGATGCGCTCGACATCGGGAATGAAGCCCATGTCCAGCATGCGGTCGGCTTCGTCGATGACCAGCAGCTTGCAGTCGGCGAGCAGGATGCGGCCGCGGTCGAACAGGTCCAGCAGGCGCCCAGGTGTGGCAATCAGCACGTCCACGCCCTTGTCGAGAACGTTGCGCTGGTCGTTCATGCTCTCGCCGCCGATCAGCAGCGCGTGCACCAGGTTCAGGTGCTTGCCGTACTTCACGAAGTTCTCGGCGACCTGCAGGGCGAGTTCGCGCGTCGGCTCAAGGATCAGGCTGCGCGGCATGCGCGCCTTGGCCCGGCTGCCGGTCAGCATGTCCAGCATCGGCAGCACGAAGGACGCGGTCTTGCCGGTGCCGGTCTGCGCGCAGCCCAGCACGTCGCGCCCCATCAGCACGATCGGGATCGCCTGTTCCTGGATCGGCGTCGGATGGATGTAGCCGCTGTCGGTGACGGCGCGGATGATCTCGGGCGAGAGGCCGAGGTCGATGAAGGTGGCCCGTGCGGGCTCGATCTCGTCGGGCCAGGCATCGTCGGGGACGTCGTCTTCGTCATCGTCGTAGGCGGCGTCGGCCACGTCGGGCTCGGGCGCGGCGTCGTCGGTCGCGGCCTCGGCGGCGGTATCGGCGGGCGGCTGCTCGATGTCGGCCACGACCTCAGGGCCCTCGGGCGCGGCAACGGCGGGGGTGGTCTCTACGGCGATGGTCTCGGCCGCGTCAGCGGTCGCTTCGGGACGCTCGGTCAAGTTCGGTCTATTCCCACAAAACCCGCCCGAGGATTTCGGGCCATCACAAGCCTGTACGGCGACTTGGGGCAGGGCAGGTCGCCGAGCCCCTTCGCGGGTGACGCTCACATGCGCTCTCTGGTCAGGAATTGCAAGAAAGAGGCGGAAAGGGCAGGAACTCAGGATGGACCCGCGCCCGACGCTGCTGCTGCTTCCTGGCCTGCTCTGCGATGAGCGCCTCTGGCGCGACCAGATCGCGGGCCTCGCCGACGTGGCCGACATTGCGGTGGCCGACCTGGCACGGGATGACTCCATCGCCGCCATGGCCGCGCGATCGGTCGCGATGCTCGACGCCCGCGGAAGCGGCAACTTCGCAGTCTGCGGCCTGTCCATGGGCGGCTATGTCGCGGCCGAGGTGTGGCGCCAGGCGACCGCGCGCGTCACCCACCTCGCCCTGCTCGACACCTCCGCCCGCGCCGATACCGAGGCGCAGACGCGCCGCCGGCGGGGACTGATGGCGCTTACCCGGAGCGGGCAGTTCAAGGGCGTCACGCCGCGGCTGCTGCCCTCGCTGATTCATCCCGACCGCCTCGCCACGCCGCTGGCGGCCGAGGTGATGGCCATGGCCGAGCGCATCGGGCGGGAAGCCTTCCTGCGCCAGCAGCAGGCGATCATGACCCGGCAGGACAGCCGGGCCGACCTGCCGCGGGTCGCCGTGCCCACGCTGGTGGGCGTGGGGGCGGAGGACATCCTGACGCCGCCGGAACTCGCCGAGGAGATGGCGGCGCTGATCCCCAACGCGATGCTGGTGCGCTTCACCGGCTCGGGGCACCTGCCGACCATGGAAGTGCCCGATGCGGTGAATGCCGCGCTGATCGACTGGCTCGCGCGCCGATGAGCCGTACGGCGGGTTTCCGGAACCGCGAGCGATGCGTTAAACCGGGGCAGCAATGATGGAGCATGCGGCATGAGCGGTGTGAATCTTGGTGGCGCGACCCCGGCCGGCAGCCCGCCGGCACCCGCGGCCCCCGGCGGGGCTGAAAACACCGTGCTGGAGGTGCGCGAGACCCGGCGCTCCTTCGGGCTGCTGTGGCTGATCCTTGGCTTCCTGATGTTGGGCCTGCCCTTCATCGGGCGCCAGCGCGTCACGATCAGCAATCAGCGGGTGCGGTTGGAACAGGGGTTCTGGACCCGTGTGCGCGACGATATCGAGATCTTCCGCATCCGCGACGTGGTGGTGAAGCAGAATCTCTGGCACCGCATCATGGGCGTGGGGGATATCGTCATCCGCAGCACCGAGGGACGGACGGAGGAGACCCACGTGCTGCGTGGCCTGCCCGACCCGGACAAGGTCAGCGAGACGCTGCGCACGATCTGGAACGCCTCCTCCCGCCCGCGCGGGCCCGCGACCTCGCTCGACTGAGCTAGCTCTCCAGCGCGCCGATCGCGAGGTCCAGCAGCGCAATGGCGAAGGCGCGCATGTTCGCAACCCGATCGCCGCTGCCGGTCTCGAGCGTGACCACGCGCGTCGTGGCCCCGGCCACGGCCAGGCAGCTATGGCCCGCCGCGTCGCCGTAGCGATTGCCCGTCGGGCCCGTCGCGCCGCTCTCCCCCAGGCCCCAGTTGGCGCCCAGTCGGCCGCGTACCGTCTGTGCCAGGAGCACGGCATAGGGCTCCGTCGAGGCGCGCATGCCCGGGTGTTCGGCGAAGTCGATGCCCAGCAATCCGCTGCGTGCATAATGGGTGTAGATCACGCCGCCGCCGCGCATGTAGGCGGAGGCGCCCGGCACCGCGAGCAACGCCGCGCAGACGAGCCCAGCCGTTGAGGATTCCGCCACAGCGATGGTCTCGCCTCGGCATCCGCACCCCAGACCGCTTCTTGGTCCAGCTCATCCAGAGCGGAG
>JAZKFA010000180.1:0-7679 GCA_040386655.1 Pseudomonadota bacterium
CGTGGTGCACGCCAGCCGCGCTGAAATGCAGCTCGCCATCACTGACCCGCGTTGCGCTGGCGCCGGTGTGGAACACCGCCCCCACCGCGCGCAAGCGCAGCGTGAGGTCGGTTCGGTTGTTCCGCGCCATCTGCGGTGCCAGCGTCTTCTGCGCCTCGAGAATCGTGACGCGGCAGCCACGCAGGGTGAGGATCTCCGCGACCTCCAGGCCCACGATGCCGCCGCCGATGATCGCAACGCGCGCACCAGCCGGAACAAGTTCCGGCCGGGCGATCACGTCCCAGGCTTGCAGCGGCGCGGCACCTTCAAGGGCAAGTGCGCGCGGCATCGCGCCGGTAGCGACCAGGATGTGGTCGGGGCGATGGTTGCGAATTAGCGCCGCGCTCGGCGTGACGCCGCAGCGCAGCCGGGCGCCGAGCGCAAGCGCCTGGTCGTAGCGCCAGGTCCTGGCCGGGCGGACCTCCTCCTTGTCCGGCGCGGCAACGGCGAGGTGCACCTGCCCGCCTGCGCGGTCGCTGCGTTCCCACACCTCCACGTCATGTCCGCGCGCGGCGGCCATGCGCGCGGCCTCCATCCCGGCCATGCCGGCGCCGAGCACCAGGATGCGGCGCGGCGTCGTACGGTTGGGTCCAAGCTGCGGCTCGGCGCGATGCAACTCCTCGAACTCTGTGCCGAGCATCGGGTTGGTGACGCAGGCGACGTCCTTCTCCACCGTCAGCCGCTCGAAGCAGATGTTGCAGGAGATGCAGGCGCGGATCGGCGTCGCGATCTCGCCGAACGCCTTGCGTGGCCAGTAGGCATCCGCGGTCAGCGCGCGGCCGAGCGAGATGAAGGAAGCGTTTCCGCTCGCTAGCACCGCCTCCGCATCCTCGGGTGCGATGATGCGGCCGGCGAGGATGGTGGGGATGCCGACCGCCTCGGTGATGGGACGCGCGTGCTGTTCCAGCGCGCGGCGCGGCATCGATGGCGGCTGGATACAGAAGCGCGACAGCGCCGGGCTCTCGTTGGTGCCGCCGGAGAGGTCGAGCGCGACCACGCCTGCCGCCTCCAGCATACGCGCCACCGCGATCATGTCCTCGATGGGGTAGCCGTCGTCGCAGTATTCCGTGCAGGAGATGCGCACCCATAGCGGGAAATCCGGCAGCGCGTCCTTGATGCGGTGCACGGTTTCCAGCAGCAGCCGCGCGCGGTTCTCGATGCTGCCGCCGTACGCATCCGTGCGCTTGTTGATGCGCGGCGTGAGGAATTGCTGGAACAGGTAGCCATTGGCGGCGTGCAGCTCCACGGCATCGTAGCCGGCCTGGTACAGGCGCCGCGCGGCGATGACGAAGTCGCGCTGGATGGCGGCGATCTCGTCTCGCTCCAACGCGCGCACCGCGTCCCCGGTGTTCGGGTTGTGCCAGGGGGAGGGTCCGACTGGCTCGGTGTTGAGCACGATCCGACGCAGCAGCGCGCCGCGATGGTTGAGCTGGCCGATGCTCAGGCAATCATGCGCGCGGATCGCGTCCACCAGCCGCGCCAGGCCGGGAATGAAGCGGTCATGATAAATCCACAGGCTGTTGTTGTGCGCGCGCCCGCCTTCGGACACCGCCATCGCCTCGGTGACGATGGCGGCCACGCCGCCCTCGGCGCGCAACGCGTAGTAGGCGCGGTCGCGCTCCGTCGAGAGCCCGTCGGAGGTGCCGAAATTCGTGCCCATCGGCGCCATGATCAGGCGGTTCTTCAGCCGGTGAGGACCGATGGTGCCGGGCGCCCCCAGCAGGGGAAAGCTGCTCACCCCTTATCCGCCGCGAGGATGGCCTTGATCGCCGCGGGATCGCAGCCCATCGAGACACCCGCACGCTCGCTTTGCAGCGTCATCGTCACGCGTGAATCACGGTGGCCCCAGCCGCGGTTCAGCGCCTCGTTCATCTCCTCCAGCGTCAGCTGGCAGAAGCGCATGGGAACGCCGAGCTCGCGCCCGAGCGAGGTAGCGAGTGTGACATCCTTGTGCGCGAGCTTCAGCGAAAACGAAGGAGGGTCATACTTGTCGATCAGGAACTGGTCGGCGATGCGGTCAAACATGCGGCGACGTCCGAGCGCCCCCTGGCGGACCGCCTTCCACAAGTCGAGCGGATCCATGCCCGCCTTCACACCCATGGTGAAGACCTCCGCCATTACGGTCTGCACCGCGTAGCCGGCCATGTTGTGCACGAGCTTCGCCACGGTCGCGGTGCCGATCGGGCCGATATAGGCGGCCTGGTCGCCGATCGCGTCGAGGATGGGCTTGTGCTTGTCATAGACGGCCTTGTCGCCGCCGACCCAGATCGCAAGCTTGCCGGACTCCGCGCCAACGGGGCCGCCCGAGACGGGTGCGTCGAAGCCATGCGCGCCCTTCTCGGCCAGTGCTGCGTGGACGCGGCGCATCATCGCCTGGCTGTTCGTCGATAGGTCGAAATGCGCCATTCCCGAATGCGCGCCGGCGAGCAGCCCGTCGTCGCCGAACACCACCGCCTCGACCTCGGTAGGGCCGGGCAGGGAGGTGAAGACCACGTCGCAGGCGGCCGCGATCTCGCGCGGGGTCGCGGCCCATTCGGCGCCGCGTTCGATGTGCGGCGCGGCGGCCGCTGGATTGATGTCGGTGACGACAAGCTTGTGCTGCGATTTCTGCAGGTTTGCCGCCATGAAGGCGCCCATGGTGCCCAGGCCGATGAAGCCGATCTTCATGCGCTCAGCCCTTTGCCTTGTCGGCGGCTTCGAACACGTCCACCGCGACATGCGACGCCGTCATCGCCGCCGGCCATCCCGCATACATCGAGAGGTGCGTGATGATCTCCGCGATTTCCTCACGCGAGAGGCCGTTCGCCAGCCCCCGGTTGATGTGGCTGTTGAGCTGGTCCTGCCAGCCGAGTGCAACCAGCGCCGCGATGGTCACCAGGCTGCGGTCGCGCTTGGACAGTTCGGGCCGTTCCCACACATCGCCATAGACGTACTGGTGCGTCATCTCGACCAGCTTGGGGAAGTGCGGATTGATGCGGTCGCGCCGCGCCGAGGGAGGGGCTGCCATGGTCGGTTCCTGTCAGAGGGTGATGGGGCGGCGATACTTGGCGCCGACCGTTTCGGGGCGGATCAGCCCGCCCGCCAGCGCCATGGTCCAGTAGCCGATGTCGGCCAGGTGAACGATCGTGCATTCCAGGCTGCGCACCAGCAGCTCGCCCTCCCCGCTATGGGCCCCGGCGATGTGCGCGACCTCTTCCGGCAGGCCGGCGGTCAGGCACAGGTGCACGCCGTAGCCGGGGTGACGGATGGAGGGCAGGCCCGTCGCGCGCGGTGCGGCTTCCCAGCGAGCGCGGTTCGCGGGGTCGAACTCCCACGGCTTGCCGACGTCGTGGCAGATGCCGCCGGCGATGACGATGTCGCGCGACAGCGCGATGCCAGGATTGGTCTTGGCCATTTCCGCGGCCATGCACATCGCGAGCCTGGTGACGCCGCGGATATGGTCGGTCTGGTCGCCCTCGATGAGCGTCATCGATCCCGGATTGCCCGAGGGCGGGATCTCCCGGATCGAGGTGTAGGAGGAGCGCGCGATCGCCAGCGCCCAGGCCTCAATCACCGCGCTGCGCAGCGCGGTGTCGGCGATCTCGGCAATCTCGGGCAGTTCCGCGGCGATCTGCGCGCGCAGCGGCGCGTCCACGATGCCTTCCATGGCGTTGTCCTCCACTCTTTCGCGCCATGGTGTGCACGGTTAGGCTCGACTGCAAAGATGGAGGATGTCCGATGCGTCGAGCCGTGATGATGGGGTTGGGCGCTGCGCTGCTGGCGCTGCCCGCCTTGGCGCAGGCGCCGGCCTTTCCGCAACGCCCATTGCGCATGGTGGTGCCCTTCGCAGCCGGCGGTGCGGCCGATGTCGTCGCGCGCCTGATGGCGCGCGGCATGGGCGACCAGATGGGGCAGCCGGTCACGGTGGAGAATCGCGGCGGTTCGGGCGGCGTCATCGGGTCCGAGGCGGCGCTGGCGGCACCGGCGGATGGCTACACCTTCGTCTTCCACACGCTGTCCTCGGCGGTGCTGAATTCAGGGCTGTACCGCAACCTGTCCTTCGATGTGCGCCGCGCCTTCATCCCGGTGTCGCTGGTGGGCGTGGTGCCGAACGTGGTGCTGGTGCGCACGGCGCTGCCGGCGCGAAACCTGGCCGAACTGGTCGCGCTGCTGCGCGCCAATCCCGACAAGTACAGCTATGCCTCCTCCGGCAACGGCACAATCACGCATCTCTCCGCGCACCTGATGCTGAACCTGATCGGCGCGCGCGCGCTCCATGTGCCCTATCGCGGATCAGGCCCTGCGCTGCAGGACCTCGCCGCGGGGAATGCGGACATGATGGTGGACACGATGGCCGGGGTGCTCGGCCTGGTGCAGGGCGGGCAGCTGCGCGCGTTGGCACTCACCACCCGCACGCGCAGCCCTGCGCTTCCTGACGTGCCGACGGCGACCGAAGCCGGGCTACCCGGATACGAGACGTACAACTGGCACGCCATCTACGCGACGCAAAACACGCCCGCGCCGGTGGTCGCGCGGCTGGAGCAGGCGGCGATGGCCGCAGTCGCCAACCCCACCATCCGCGAGCGATTGCTGCAGGTGGGGGTCGATCCCGTGGGCGGCGATGGCGCCGCACTCGGCCGCTTCTGGGACGAGCAGATCGCGCTGTGGATCCCGATCATCCGCGCCGCGGGGGCCACGGCGGATTAGCCGCCCGCCGCCGCGACCCTGAGATCCTTCGGCCCCCTACGGGCCGCAAGGCCGAATGGCCGCCGCCGGTCGTCCGGCGAGCCAAGCGTGCGGAGCACGCGCCCGGCGCCTGAGGGCACGATCAAGTTGCTAAGACAATCTTCCCGAAATGCTGGTTCGCCTTCATGTGCGCCAGCGCGGCCGGCGCCTCCGCCAGCGGGAAGACGCGGTCGATCGGCAGCGCGAAGGCACCCGCCTCCACCGCATCCCACAGGTCGCGGCGCATGACGCGGAATTCCTCGCGGATCTCCGCGACGCTGCGCGTCCGGTGCGTCACGCCGATATAGGCGATGCGGCGATTGGCATGCAGGTCGAAGTCGAACCCGCCCTTGCTGCCGCCGAGACGCCCGACATTGACGATGCGCCCGAGGATGGCGGTCGCCGCCATCGCTTCGTTGATCGTGGCCGCCGAGACCTGGTCGACGACGAGCGACACGCCCTTGCCGCCGGTGGCCTCCAGCACCTGCTTCGACCAGCCCTCGGCGCTGGTATCCACCGCCAGGTCGGCGCCGAATTCCTTCAGCCGCGCGCGTTTGGCCGCGTTGGTCGAGGTGCCGATCACCATCGCGGCACCCAGGTGCTTCGCGATCTGCATCGCGACCAGGCCCACGCCCGAGGAGGCGCCGAGGATCATCACCGCCTCGCCGGCCGCGAGGCGCCCGTTCGTCACCAGCGCATCATGCATGGTCGAGATGGCCACCGGCAGCGTCGCCGCCTGTTCCCAGGACAGATTGCGGTCCGGCACGGGCACCGTGCGGCCCATGTCGGCGAGCGCGTATTCGGCATAGCCACCCGCGCCCGAGCACATCACGCGATCGCCCGGCTTGACGCCGCTCACACCGCTGCCGACGGCCGCGACCTCGCCCGCGAACTCGATGCCCATGATGGTGCCCGCGCCGCCCATCGCCCCATGCGCGTGCCCGGCCGCGACGCCGAGATCGGCGCGGTTCAGCCCCGCCGCGCGCACGCGCACCAGCACCTGCTCCGGCCCCGGCGTGGGGACCGGCACGGTCTGGATGACGACGCCGCTCTCGGTGACGACTGCGGCCTGCATGGTCTGGCTCATGGTCCGTTCTCTCCTCGTGTTGTGCGGCACAAAGCGCGAAGCCCGGCCCGGCGCAAGTCCCGCGTGCTGGCCAGCGCCCGCGCGGCGGGTCTAATCTGCGGCAAAACCCGGAGGATCCATGGCGGTGAACGCCATCGACTGCGACATCCACCCCTGGCTGCCGGGCCTCGCCGCACTCGCCCCCTACCTCGATGACTTCTGGCGCGACCAGATCACCGAACGCGGCATGACCCAGCTTGATAGCCAGTCCTACCCGGTCTCCACGCCACTGAGCGTGCGTGCGGATTGGCGCGGCGCGGATGGGCAGCCGCCGCGCGGCGTCGAGGCGCTTGCCACGCAGGCCATGGACCGCTGGGGCACGAGCATCGGCATCCTCAATCCGTTGGCGGGCATCCAGCTTCTGCTCAACGTCGACATGGCGATCGCCTTCACCCGCGCGTTGAACGACTGGACGCGCGTCGAATGGCTGGACCGCGACACGCGGCTGCGCGCCTCCATCGTGCTGCCGCTACAATCCGTCGAAGCCTGTGTCGCCGAGATCGAGCGCCTCGCACCCGACCCGCGCTTCGTGCAGGTCCTCGTCCTCGCCATGGGCGAGACCCCGCTCGGCCGCCGGCAGAACTGGCCGATCTGGGAGGCGTGCCTGCGCCACGACCTGCCGCTCGCGATCCATGCCGGCAGCAGCTACCGCAACCCCGTTACCTCGGTCGGCTGGCCGTCCTGGTACCTCGAGGACTACGTCGCCCAGGCGCAGGGGTTTTCCTCCACGCTGGCATCGCTGCTCACCGAAGGCGTCTTCAGCAAGTTCCCGACGCTGAAGGTCGTGCTGCTGGAATCCGGCGTCACCTGGCTGCCCGCCTTCCTCTGGCGCCTGCAAAAAACCTGGAAGGGCGTGCGCTTCGAAATCCCCTGGGTGGACCGCCCGCCGGCCGAAATCATCCGCAGCCAGGTGCGCCTCTCCGTCCAGCCGCTCGACGCGCCCGAGGATGCCGCGACCGTCGCGCGTATCGTCGACCAGATCGGGTCCGAGGACATGCTGCTCTGGGCCTCCGACTGGCCCCACGCGCAGTTCGAAGGCGATGCGCACACGCACCCGGGCCTGCCAGCGGCGCTGCACGCCAAGCTGCGCTGGGACAACCCGCTCGCTACCTATGGCCGCATCCGCGCCAGCATCCTCGAAGGGGCCGCCGCATGAACGTCATTGCACCCGCCGTCGCGCCCGGGCGCCCGCCGCAGGCCACGCTCGGCCTCATCGACGTGGACATCCATCCGCGGCCGCGATCGCTCGAAGTCTACAAGCCCTATCTGTCGACGCGCTGGTGGGACTACCTGACCACCTACGGCATCCGCGCTCGCCAAGGTTTTACGGGCGGACAGCCGCCATTCCCGAAAGCGCAGCCCCTCGCCTCGCGCCGCGACGCCTGGCCACCTGGCGGCACGCCGGCGTCCGATCTCGGCTTCCTGCAATCGCAGTTGCTCGACTACCACGGCATCGATCACGGGCTGCTCAACCCGCTGCAACCCTCCGGCCAGGGCGACCAGAACAACGCCTTCTCCACCGCCATGGCGAGCGCGGTGAACGACTGGCAGATTGAGCAATGGGTTCGCCCCGAACCGCGCCTGCACGCCTCCATCGTCGTCCCCTACGAAGACGGCGCCGCCTCCGCCGCGGAAATCCGCCGCCGCGCCCAAGACCCCGGCTTCGCCCAGGTGCTGATGATGAGCCGCACCGCGGAGCCCGCCGGCAAGCAACGCTACTGGCCCATCCACGAAGCCGCGCAGGACGCCAATCTGCCCGTCGCCTTCCACGCCTTCGGCTATTCCGGCTGGCCCATGACCAATGGCGGCT
>JAZKFA010000181.1:0-2243 GCA_040386655.1 Pseudomonadota bacterium
CTGACCACCATCCACACGCCCGGGCATTGCGCCAACCATCTATGCTTCGCGCTGGAGGGCGGCGTGGTCTTCAGCGCCGATCACGTGATGGGCTGGAGCACGACAGTCGTCGGGCCGCCGGACGGCAACATGGCGGACTACATGACGAGCCTCGCAACCCTGGCTGCACGGACGGGAGATGGTCCCTACCTGCCTGGCCACGGGCCGAAAATTCCCGAGCCGGCCGGCTATGTCGCGGCCCTTGCCGCCCACCGGCGCGCACGCGAGCAGCGGGTGGTGGATGCGCTCGCCAGCCATGGCCCTGCGAGCGCGGAGGCGCTGGTGATGCCGGTCTACGGCCCGGCGCTGGACATGAAGTTGGTGCCGGCCGCCGCGCGAAGCCTGCTCGCCCACCTGATCAAGTTGGAGGCGGAAGGCGCAGCCCAGCGCGACGCCGGGATGTGGCGGCGGGCATAGGGGCTGGAGGACACCGCATCGGGCGTGCCTTCGAGCGCACCACGAAGGACAAACGCGGACCTCCAGCGTGCAAAGCGTTTGCTGGACGCTTCGAGGCTTGGAGCGGCACTTCGGCGCGCGGTTTCGTGCGCATCCGGCGAGCGCAAGGCGTGACCGCCGGCAGTCCGGGGAGCCAAGCCGCCGCATGGCGCCTGAAGTCACGATACTGGTAGGCTTTCTGCGCGCGCACCGCGAGCGCAAATGCGCATCCGCCGGTAGTCCGGCGATTCAAGCGAGCGGAGTGCGCGCCCGGCGCCTGAGGGTACAATCTACGCCGACAGGATCGCCACATCCAGCAGCCGCTCCAGCACCTCCGGCTCCTGCGCGCCGGCGATGGCGTGGCGGCCGTCAATCACGAAGCAGGGTACGCCGTTGATGCCCAGGCGGTGGGCGCGGAGGTTGTCGGCATGCACCGCCTCCGACTCGGCGCGGCTGAGCAAAAACTGCCGCACGGCGCGTGCATCCAGGCCGGCGCCGGCGGCCAGCTCCACCAGCACCTCGGTCGCGCCGATATCGGCTCCGTGCAGGAAATAGGCCTCGAAGAGCTGATCGACCATCGTCTCGGCCACGCCGTGTGACTGTGCGAAGCGGACCAGACGGTGCGCGTCGAGCGAACTCGGGATGCGGCGTATGCGGTCGAAGCGGAAATGGATGCCCTCGGCGCGGCCGACATCGGCGATAGCGGCGTGTAGCCGCCGCGCGCGATCCTCGCCGCCGAACTTCCGCACCAGGTAGTCCTGCCTCGCCAGGCCCTCGGGCGCGATGTCGGGGTTGAGCAGGAAGGGCCGCCATTGCAGCTCCGCCAGCACCTCGGGCCGGGCGCGCAGCATGCGCAGCAGCCGCCGCGTGCCCAGGAAGCACCACGGGCAGACCAGGTCGAACACGATCTCGATGGCGATGTGCGTTCGCTGTGGGGAGAGCTGGTTCACCTGTCCAATGTAGCGCGGCGCCCCGGCAATTGGCAGGGGCATGCGCCGCTCAATCCGGCCGCATCCCGGACTCCGCCACCACGGCCGCCCAACGCGCCACCTCCTCGCGCATGAACCGCGCGCTGCGGGCGCGGTCGTAGCCGAGCATGTCGCAGCCGCCTTCCTCTGCCCGCTGCCGCAGGGCTGGGTCCGCGAGCGCGGCGACCACCGCACGTTCCAAGGCCGCCTGGACGGGCTCCGGTGTCGCGGCAGGGACCATGACGCCGGTCCAGTTGCCGATCAGCAGGCCAGGCAGCCCCGCCTCCGCGGTTGTGGGGATGTCGAGCAGCAGCGCGTGGCGCGTGGGCGCGGTGACGGCCAGCGCGCGCAGCCGCCCGGCGCGCAGCTGGCCGATCACCTCGGGCAGGTTCGCGACGATCATCTCGACGTGCCCGGCGACCAGGTCGGTCACGGCGGGCGCGCCGCCGCGATAGGGCACATGCAGCAGGTTCGCACCCGAACGCGCCTCCCGCCGGAACAACTCCAGCCCCAGATTAGGCGGAGAGCCCGAGCCGGAGGAGCCGCAGCTCACGCTGCGCTGGCGGGTGATGGCAGCGAGCGCGGCAAGGTCGCGCGCCGGATGCGCCTCCGCAACCGTGACCACGAGGGGCAGCGAGCCGAGCACGGAGATGGGCGCGAGGTCGCGCAGGAAGTCATAGGGCGCGTTGGGGAACAGCGCGACGTTGACGGTATGCGCCATGGTCATCGCGAGCAGCGTATGCCCGTCAGGCGTTGCCTTGGCGGCCGCGTCGGCGCCGATTAGGGCGTTGCCGCCGGCGC
>JAZKFA010000182.1:0-8391 GCA_040386655.1 Pseudomonadota bacterium
TGCCGCCGCCGATCACGGCCACGCGCTTGCCGCGGTAGAAGAAGCCGTCGCAGGTCGCGCACGCCGAGACGCCGAAGCCCGAGAGCTGCTTCTCCCCGGGCACGCCAAGCCAGCGCGCCTGAGCGCCGGTCGCGATGATCAGCGACTCCGCCTCATAGACCTGGCCGCTGTCGCCGATGGCGCGGAAGGGCGGGGCGCCGAGCTCCACTGATGTGATGACGTCGTGGATGACCTCGGTGCCGCAATGGACGGCCTGGGCGGCCATCTGCTCCATCAGCCAGGGGCCCTGGATGGGGTCGGCGAAGCCGGGGAAGTTCTCGACATCGGTGGTGATGGTCAGCTGCCCGCCGGGCACCAAGCCCGCGACCAGCCTTGGCTCCAGCCCGGCGCGCGCGGCATAGATCGCGGCCGTATAGCCGGCCGGGCCGGCACCCAGGATCAGCAGGCGCGTGCGGATGGGATCTGACACGGAGGGGGGACTCGCTCGTTCGGGAAGATGACACGCCTGATATCGGACCTGTGGCCGAAGGGCGCAACGGGGCGCCTTGATCCGGACAGGTTGAGCAAGGATATTGCGCGGCAACGCGGGGAGACGACACGCAGCACCGCGAGAGGCAAAGCACCGGCGCAATGAATTTCAACGAAGCCACTCCCACCCTCGACCAGGTGGACCGTCAGATCCTTGCTGAACTGCAACGCGATGGGCGCATGACGAATGTCGAGCTTGCCCGTCGGGTCGCGCTCTCCGCACCGCCGTGCCTGCGCCGGGTTCGCCGGCTGGAGGAGGCGGGCGTGCTGCGCGGCTACCACGCCGACATCGACCCTGTGGCACTCGGATGGGAGATCACCTTCTTCGTGCTGGTGGGCCTCGAGACACAGAAGCAGGCCGTGCTCGACGCCTTCGAAGCCGAGGTCACCACCTGGCCGGAGGTGCGGGAGTGCCACATGATCCGCGGTGGCGGCGACTTCCTGCTCCGCGTGGTCGCGCGCGATACGGCGCATGAGAACCTGCTGACGGCGCGGCTGACCGGTGCGTCACAGGTGCAGAAGGTGATGACGCTGCAGACGATCCGCACGGCGAAGGATTCGCCCGGCGTGCCGGTGGATTGAGCGCGCCTTATCCCTTCCGCACCACGTAATCCCCGGCCTCCAGCAGCGCGGTGATCGCGTTGGCCTGCGGCACGTCGCGCACCTCGACCATCAGCTCCAGCTCCGCGCTCTGAACCGAGGGTGCCGCGAAGAGCCGCTGGTGGCTCACCTCGATGACGTTGCCGCCAGCCTGTGCGACGCGCGTCGCGATATCGGCCAGGACGCCCGGGCGGTCGGGGATGTCGAGATGCAGGCGCAGCAACCGGCCATCGCGCAGAAGGTTGCGCAGCAGCACGTTGGACAGGATGCGGGCATCGATATTGCCGCCGCAGACCGGCACGCCCACGCAGCGCCCGGCGAAGCGCTCAGGGAAGGCCAGCACGGCCGCCAGGGCCGCGGCCCCTGCCCCCTCGGCGACCACCTTCGCACCCTCGGCCAGCAGCGCGATCGCCTGCTCGACCGCGCGCTCCGGCACCACCAGGACCTCGATGCCCATGGCCTGGAGCATGGCGAAGGGCATCTCGCCCACGTCACGCACCGCGATGCCCTCGGCGATGGTCGGCCCGCCCACCTTCACCGGCTGCCCCGCCAGACGCTGCGCCATGGCCGGGTAGAACTCGCCCTCCACGCCGAACATGGTGATGCCCGGCTTGAGCGCACGCGCCGCCGTGGCGCACCCCGCGAGCAGCCCGCCGCCGCCGACAGGGACGACCATCGTGTCGATCTCCGGCGCATCCTCGAGCATCTCAAGCGCCATGGTCGCCTGGCCTGCGATGACGCCGAGGTCGTCATAGGGGTGGATGAACACCAGCCCCTCGCGCTCGGCCATGGCATGCGCGTGGGCCGCGGATTCCGCGAGCGTATCGCCCACCATCTCCACCCGAGCCCCCCACCCTTCGGTGCGCACCACCTTCGTCGCCGGCGTGAAGCGCGGCATCACGATGGTCGCCGCAATGCCCAGCAGCGACGCGTGGCGGGCCACCGCCTGCGCATGGTTCCCGGCGGACATCGCGATGACCCCGGCCGCGCGCTCGGCGGCACTCAGCAGCGAGAGGCGGTTGGCCGCGCCGCGTTCCTTGAAGGCGCCGGTCGCCTGGAGATTGTCGAGCTTGAGAAGAACCCGCGCGCCCACCACCCGCGACACCGCGTCGCTGTGGATGGTGGGCGTGCGAATGACGCGCCCCGCGATGCGGGCGGCGGCTGCGCGGATGTCGTCGATATCAAGGGTCATGCCGCTCGTTGTGCGGTCACGCCCCAAAAGTCAAAAAGAATTCCGCCTCAGGCGTAACGGACGCCGGTAATTTCCACCGAGCGCGCCCCGCCGGGCGCCGGCACCTCGACGGTATCCCCCGTCTTCTTGCCAATCAGCGCCTTGGCAAGCGGTGAGGTGATCGAAATCGACGCATTCTTCATGTCCGCCTCGTACTGGCCGACGATCCGGTACGTCTTCTCGTCCTCGCTCTCCTCATCGACGATCGTCACATGCGCGCCGAAGCGCACCTGGTTGCCGGAGATCTTCGTGGTGTCGATGACCTCGACGGAGGGGATGATGGATTCAAGCTCGGCGATGCGGCCCTCGATGAAGGACTGCTTCTCGCGTGCGGCGTGATACTCGGCATTCTCGGACAAGTCGCCATGCGCGCGGGCTTCGGCAATCGCGCGGATCACGGCGTGTCGCTCGTCGCCCTTCAGCGAACGGAGTTCCTCTTCCAGACGTACCAGACCTTCAGCGGTCATGGGGAACTTCTGCACGATGCGCGTATCCCTGGATTGTGGGTGCAAACAGCAGCGCGGCGGGGGACCGGCAAGGCCACCCGCGCGCTAGAACGACTGCTGAAAGTAGGACTGCAACGGCGCAACATCAAGGGTTCCGGCCTTCATCGCCGCGATGGCATGGACCGCGGCCCGGGCGCCGGCGGCCGTCGTGTAGTGCGGCACGCCATGGGTCAGGGCGGAGCGGCGGATGTCGAAACTATCCGCCACGGACTGCCCGCCGCCGGAGGTGTTGATCACCAGCTGGATGTCGCCGGACTTGATGGCGTCCACGCAATGCGGCCGCCCCTCCAGCACCTTGTTCACGATCGCGACCTCGATTCCAGCCTCGCGCAGGCGCGCCGCGGTGCCCCGCGTGGCCATCAGGGAAAAGCCCATCTCGGTCAGCCGGCGAGCCAGCGACACGGCCGCTCCCTTGTCGGAATCCTTCACTGAGATGAAGGCGGCCCCGGCCTCGGGCAGCTTCACGCCCGCGCCCATCTGGGCCTTGAGAAAGGCGCGCTCGAAGGACCGGTCCAGTCCCATGACCTCGCCGGTGGACTTCATCTCCGGGCCCAGGATCACGTCCACATTGGGGAAGCGGTTGAACGGGAAGACGGCCTCCTTCACCGCGACGTGGCGATAGACGGCATCGTCGTCGAGCTTGAAGTCCTTGAGCAGCGCGCCGGCCATGACCTGCGCCCCGATCTTGGCCACCGCGATGCCCGTGGCCTTGGCCACGAAGGGCACCGTGCGCGATGCGCGGGGGTTCACTTCGAGGACGAAGATCTCGTTGTCCTTGACGGCGTACTGCACGTTCATCAGCCCGCGCACCTTCAGCGCACGCGCCATCGCTTCCGTCTCGGCCTTCAGCTCCGTCACGATCGCGGGCGGAAGCGAATAGGGCGGCAGGGAGCAGGCGGAATCCCCTGAATGGATGCCGGCTTCCTCGATGTGCTCCATCACGCCGGCGACGTAGACCGCGCCCGCGCTGTCCGCGATGCAGTCCACATCGACCTCGATGGCGTCGGCCAGGTACTGGTCGATGAGGATGGGATTTTCGCCGGAGACGCGCACCGCTTCCTTGCCGAAGCGCAGCAGCTGTTCGCGGTTATGCGCGATCTCCATCGCGCGGCCGCCGAGTACGTAGGAGGGGCGGACCACGACGGGGTAGCCGATGCGCTCGGCTTCGACGAGCGCCTCTTCAAGCGTGCGCGCGATGCCGTTCTGCGGCTGCTTCAGCCCCAATGTCTTGAGCAGGCCCTGGAACAGCTCCCGGTCCTCGGCCATGTCGATGGCTTCCGCAGACGTGCCCAGGATCGGGATGCCCGCCTTGTGCAGCGCCTGGCTGAGCTTGAGCGGCGTCTGACCGCCATACTGCACGATGCAGCCCAGCAGCGTGCCGTTCTGCTGCTCCGTGCGGATGAGCGCGAGCACGTCCTCCTCCGTCAGCGGCTCGAAATAGAGCCGGTCCGAGGTGTCGTAGTCGGTGCTGACGGTCTCCGGATTGCAGTTGACCATGATGGTCTCGAAACCCGCATCGCGCAGCGCGTAGGCAGCGTGGACGCAGCAATAGTCGAACTCGATCCCCTGCCCGATCCGGTTCGGCCCGCCGCCGAGGATGATGATCTTCTTCCGGTCCGTGGGGCGAGATTCGCACACCGGTTCACCGAACCCGCCCTCATAGGTCGAATACATGTAGGGCGTGTCCGAGGCGAACTCCGCCGCGCAGGTGTCGATCCGCTTGTAGACGGGATGCACGTCGAGTGCCGCGCGCCTGGCCGCGACCGACGTCGCGGTGCTGTTGGTGATCGTGGCGAGCCGCATGTCAGAAAAGCCCATCGCCTTGAGCGAACGCAGCTCGCGCTGCGTCGTCGGAAGACCCTCGGCAGCAACCTTGCGCTCAGCGGCGATGATCATCGCGAGCTGATCGAGGAACCACGGATCGAACTTCGATGTGGCGTGGATGTCCGACAGCGGCACGCCGGCCCGGATGGCGTCGGCCGCGACCAGCAATCGGTCGGGCTTTGCGATGGTGAGCGCCGCACGATACGCCTCCGCCGAGCCGTCGCCGGGAACATCGACGGGATCGACGCCCGTCAGCCCCGTCTCCAGACCGCGCAGCCCCTTCTGCAGTGCCTCCGCGAAGGAGCGGCCGATGGCCATGGTCTCGCCGACCGACTTCATGGAGGTGGTGAGTGTTACCGGCGTTCCCGGGAATTTCTCGAAGGTGAAGCGCGGGATCTTCACGACCACGTAGTCGATGGTCGGCTCGAAGCTCGCGGGCGTGACGCGGGTGATGTCGTTCGCCAGCTCATCGAGCGTGTAGCCGACCGCGAGCTTTGCCGCGATCTTCGCGATGGGGAAACCCGTGGCCTTCGACGCCAGCGCGCTGCTCCGCGACACGCGCGGGTTCATCTCGATGACCACCATGCGGCCATCGACCGGGTTGATGCCGAACTGCACGTTGGACCCGCCGGTATCGACGCCGATCTCGCGCAGGCACGCGATGGAGGCGTCGCGCATGCGCTGGTATTCGCGATCCGTCAGCGTGAGCGCGGGGGCGATGGTGATGGAGTCACCGGTATGCACGCCCATCGGATCCAGGTTCTCAATGGAGCAGATGATAATGCAGTTGTCGTTGCGGTCGCGCACGACCTCCATCTCGAATTCCTTCCAGCCGAGGACGCTTTCCTCGACCAGGATCTCGGTGGTCATCGACGCGGCCAGGCCTGAGCCCGCGATCTGCTCGAATTCCTCGCGGTTGTAGGCGATCCCCCCTCCGGTGCCGCCCAGCGTGAAGGAGGGACGGATGACGCAGGGAAGCTTGATGATATCGAGCGCGGCGCGCGCCTCCTCCATCGTGTGCGCGATTTCGCTGCGCGGGCTTTCGATGCCGATCTTC
Source organism: Pseudomonadota bacterium (assembly GCA_040386655.1). Classification (GTDB taxonomy): domain Bacteria; phylum Pseudomonadota; class Alphaproteobacteria; order Acetobacterales; family Acetobacteraceae; genus Plastoroseomonas. The sequence continues at coordinate 5,747 of JAZKFA010000182.1, forward strand.
GTCATCGCGTTGCGGAACTTCTGGCGATCCTCGGCCTTGTCGATGACCTCTGCCTTCGCGCCGATCAGCTCGCAGCCGTATTTCTCGAGAATGCCGGCCTCGGCGAGCTTCAGCGCGGTGTTGAGCGCGGTTTGCCCGCCCATGGTCGGCAGCAGCGCATCGGGGCGCTCCTTCGCGATGATCTTCTCGACCATCTCGACGGTGATGGGCTCGATGTAGGTCGCGTCCGCCAGGCCCGGGTCGGTCATGATGGTGGCGGGGTTGGAGTTCACGAGGATGACGCGGTAGCCCTCCGCGCGCAGTGCCTTGCACGCCTGGGCGCCGGAATAGTCGAACTCGCAAGCCTGGCCGATGACGATGGGCCCGGCGCCGATGATCAGGATCGAGGAAATATCCGTGCGCTTGGGCATGTCAGGCTCCAGTGCGGAGGCCGCGCGCCACGAAGGGCAGAGCGGCGAGGTGAGAGGCAGACCAGAAAGCGAGCAGCGCGAGCGTCGGCCCAAGGCCCAGCAGGCTCGAAGCCATGAGATGGGCGAGGCCCGAAAGCGCCATGATCGGCGGCACCGCGGCGGCATCGCGTGTTTTCAGCAATCCCGTGGCGAGGCGCCCTGCGGCATAGGCGTACAACGCGCCCGCCGGCAGCAGGAGGATGAAGAACCAGGGCGACATCAGCGGTTCACGCCCGCCGTGGCAGCAGCGCGAGGATCGGCATCGCGATCAGCTGCAGCGCGAACGAGAACAGCAGCGCAAACATCACCGTCTCGTTGTGGGCGCCGGACAGCCTGAAGGTCAGCGCAATGAGTCCCGAGAGGCAAAAGCACGCAACGCTCGTGAACAGCACTCGGCTCCCGCGCGGCAGCGCCGCCGCCATGCGCCAGAATAGCGGCGTGCCGATCAGCAGCACCACAATCGCAATGGCCGCCGCGTAGTAGAGATGATCGATGTTGCCGATGACCATGCTCAGCCCCGGCTTTCGGTCGCGAGCTTCACCGCGAGGAGTCCCAGCGCGCCGCCGAGCACCCAGCGCTGCGCCGCCATCCACCCCTGCCGCGTGCCAAGGAAGCGCGACACGCCCGCCGCCCCCCAGACCAGGGCCGCGTCGAACACCGTGCAGACCGCGATCTGGATACCGCCGAGGATGACGCCCTGCGTCAGCACGTCGCCGCGCGTCGCATCGATGAAAGGCGGCAACACCGCCACGTAAAACAGTGCGACCTTCGGGTTCAGCACCGCCGTCGCGATGCCCACGGTGAACAGCCGCCAGGCGGGCTCGCGCGGCATCGGGCGTGCCGCGAAGATCGGCGCGCCACCAGGGCGCAGGCATTGCCAGGCGAGGAACAGCAGGTAGGCCGCGCCACCCAGGCGCAGCGCATCCCAGGCGAAGGGGACCGCGAACAGCGCAGCCGTGATGCCCGCCGCCGCGCACAGCATGATCAGCAGCGAGCCGAACTGGCAGCCGATCAGGCTGATCAGCCCCGCACCGGTCCCCTGCGCCAGGGAGCGGGAGACGAGATAGAGCATGTTCGGCCCCGGGGTGGCCGCCAGGCCGAAGGACAGCACCGCGAAGACCAGCAGGGTTTCGCCCGATGGCATCAGCGGAATTCCTCATCCCGCGGCACCGCGCGCAGCCAGGCCCGCAGCCGCCAGAACCCGTCCTCGAGCACGGAGGTACCGCGCGCATACTCGATCCGCGCGACCAGCGGCAGGTCCACCGCGGCCTCTTCCCAGCGCGGCTCCTGCCCCACGGTATTGATCGTCTCGATCGCGACGACGCCCTCGATGCGGCCGGCGGCGTTACGCAGCACCGCATGGCCCGGCGCGTCGCTGGCCTGCCCCGGCATCGCCATCAGCCGCTGGCCGCGGCAGATCGCGAGGCTATGCCGCGCGTCGGGGCTGACGGAATGCAGCACCGGATCCCGGCAATCGACCGGCGTCGCCGTCGCCGCGGCGATCATGATGAAGGCGGCGAAGCCCGACAGCGCCGCGGTGACGATCTTCATCGCTCAGCCCTGCACCGAATAGCCACCATCGACCGGGATCGCGGTACCCGTGATGTAGGCCGCCGCATCCGAGGCGAGGAAGGCGGCGATGCCCTCGAAATCCGCGGGCGAGCCCCAGCGCTTCACCGGCGTCCGGGTGAGGACATTGTCGTTCAGCGCGGGCATGTCGGTGCGCGCCTTGCGGGTGAGGTCCGTGTCGATCCACCCCGGCAGGATGGCGTTGACCGTGATGGCGTCGACCGCCCAGGCGGTGGCGAGCGCCTTGGTGAACTGCACGACGCCGCCCTTGGACGCGGCATAGGCAATGTGCAGCGGCATCCCGAAGATCGACAGCATCGAGCCGTTGTTGATCACGCGCCCATGGCCGCTGTCCCTGAGGTGCGGATGCGCCGCCTTCGCGCAGAGAAAGGCGGAGGTCAGGTTGGTATCGATAACGCTGTGCCAATCCGCCTCTGCATAGGCTTCCGGGCGATTGCGGATGTTCGTCCCGGCATTGTTCACCAGGATGTCCAGACGCCCGAACCGCGCGACGGTCGCGGCGATGCCGGCGTCGATCGACGCCGCGTCGGTGATGTCCGTCTCGCACGCCTCGGCCTCGGCACCGAGGGCGCGCAGCGCCGCGACGGCTGCCGCGTTCTTGGCCTG
>JAZKFA010000183.1:0-14007 GCA_040386655.1 Pseudomonadota bacterium
GCCGGCTTCATCAGCGGGCTGTGGAAGGCGAGCGCGGCGGCTTGCTGGACCTGTTCGATGGTGACAGCGGCGATCTTCGCCTTGGTTTCCTCGGTGGGGATGACGCGGCCGTGGATCTGCAGTTGGCGCGCAAGTTGTTCCGTGCGGCTGCCGGTGGATTCGAGCGACATGAGCAGGGATGCGCGGAGTTGGGCCTTGGCGCGCTGGAGTTCGTCCTCGGTGACGTCCTTCTGCACGCGAAGGAGTTCCTGCAGCGTCACCGGCATCAGTTCGGCGGCTTCCTTCTCGCCGGTGCCAGCGTAGATCTGGATCATGCCGGAATCGCGGAAGGGCGTGGCGAAGGAATAGACCGAGTAGACCAGCCCGCGCTTCTCACGGATTTCCTGGAACAGGCGGGAGGACATGCCGCCGCCGAGCAGCGTCGAGAGCAGCTGCGTCGGGTAGTAGAGGTCATGCCCATAGGCGACCGAGGGGAAGCCGAGCACGATGTGCACCTGGTCCAGGTCGCGCTCCTCGCGGAACTCGCCGCCGGTGTAGCGCGCGGATTCCGGGGCGGGCGGCGCGACGGCGGGCAAGTCGGCGAAATGGGTGCGGACGAGGTCGACGAGGGGTTCGTGTTCCAGCGCGCCGGCCGCGGCGACGACCATGCGATGGGGGCCGTAGTGCCGCGTCATGTAGTTGGTCAGCGTCTCGCGCGACATCGCGCCGACGCTCTCCTCGGTGCCGAGCACGGGGCGGCCCATCGGCTGCGCGGCGTAGGCGGTGTCTTGGAAATGGTCGAAGACGATGTCGTCGGGCGTGTCGTTCGCCTGGCCGATCTCCTGCAGGATCACGCCGCGTTCGCGCTCGATCTCCTCGGGGATGAAGGTGGAGTGGGTGAGGATGTCGCCGATGATGTCGGCGGCGAGGCCCAGGTCTTCCTTCAGCACCTTGCAGTAGTAGGCGGTGCTTTCCCGCGCGGTGTAGGCATTGAGGTGGCCGCCGACATTCTCGATCTCGCGCGCGATCGCGGCCGCGTCGCGCTTCGCCGTGCCCTTGAAGGCCATGTGTTCGAGGAAGTGCGAGACGCCGTTTTCCGGCGCATCCTCATTGCGGGTGCCGGCGCCGACATAGGCGCCGAAGGAGATGGTCTCCACGCGCGGCATGGTTTCGCTGACGATGGTCAGGCCGTTTGGCAGGGTGGTCAGGCGGATCGCTTCGGACATTGGGTCGCCCTAGTTGCGGCGCGCATGTGCGCGGACCGCGGCTTCGATGGAGGCAAGGTCGTTGGGGAGGGTCGTGTATCGTTCCTCCCTTTCATATAGGTCGCCCAGGCGCGCCGGCAGGGGGGGGCGGATGCCTGTCGCGCGTTCCACCGCGTCGGGGAATTTCGCGGGGTGCGCGGTGGCGGCGACGATGCAGGGCATCCCCGCCGGCGCGAGCGCCCGCGCCGCGGCGGACCCGATCGCGGTGTGCGGATCGGCGAGGTAGCCGCATTCGGTCCAGAGCCTGCGGATTTCGCCCAGCGTGCCGGGGTCATCCAGCGCGAAGCCGGTGAACATGGCGCTCGCCTGGCGCCAGGCCGCATCGGGCACGGGCATGCGGCCTTCCGCACGGAAGCGCAGCATGGTCTCGGCGGTGGCGTGCGCGTCGCGGCCGAGCAACTCGAACAGCAGGCGCTCGAAGTTGGAGCTGACCTGAATGTCCATCGAGGGCGAGAGCGAGGGCTCGACATCGCGCGCGCTCATGTCGTTGGAAGCGAGGAAGCGCGCGAGGATGTCGTTGCGGTTCGCCGCGACGATGAAGTTATCGATCGGCAGCCCCATGCGTTTCGCCGCCCAGGCGGCCAGCACATTGCCGAAATTGCCCGTCGGCACGCTGACCGCGACCGGCCGGTCCGGTGCGCCGAGCGCGAGGGCGGCATAGGCGTAGTAGGGGATCTGCGCCGCGATCCGCGCCCAGTTGATGGAGTTGACGGCGGAGAGGTGCATCTCCGTGCGGAAGGGCGCGTCGGCGAACATCGCCTTCACCAGGTCCTGGCAATCGTCGAAGCTGCCCTTGACGGCGATGTTGCGCACATTCTCCGCGCGCACCGTGGTCATCTGCCGGCGCTGCACGTCGGAGGTGCGGCCCTCCGGGTGCAGGATGACGATGTCGATCGCGGCGCGGTTCTGGCAGGCCTCGATGGCGGCTGAGCCGGTATCGCCAGAGGTCGCGCCGACGATGGTCACGCGCTCACCGCGCTTGGCCAGCACATGGTCGAACAGCAGCCCGAGCAGCTGCATCGCCATGTCCTTGAAGGCAAGCGTGGGTCCGTGGAACAGCTCCAGCGCGAAGACCCCGGTGTCCAGCTGGACCATGGGCGCGGTGGCCGGGTGCCCAAAGCCGGCATAGGCGCGCCCGGTCATCGCGCGCAGCGTCTCGTAGTCGATGGACCCGCCGGTGAAGGGGTGGATGACCCGCGCGGCGAGTTCCGCGTAGGGCAGGCCGCGCAGCGCGCGCCATTCGGTGTGGGAGAATTCCGGCCAGGTCTCAGGGATGAACAACCCGCCATCCTCGGCGAGGCCAGCGAGCAGGACGGATTCGAAATCGCGGGGCGCGGCCTGGCCGCGGGTGCTGATGTAGCGCATGGGGGCAGCTTCTAGCTCAATCCATTCTGGAGCACGAAATCCGTGCGGGGAATGACCACTCGCGCACGCCCGCCACAGGAAAATATGATCGGGCGAGGCCTTGTTCCGAATTCGGTTCGTATACTAGCGTCCGGGTGTCGTTTCGGAGTCACATCGCAATGTCCGCCCATGAATGCACCCGCTTTAAGACCAACCCGCTGAAATACGCCCGCGATGTCTGCATCAACCTCCAGGGCGCGGGCGGCATGGTCGCCCAGGGCGGCTTCGACGCGAACAAGTCCTATTCACCCTGCTGGTTTGACCTGGAGCCCTGGTCGTCGAGCCTGTTCGGCGGGGCCACGCAGGTGGTCCTGAAGCCCACCACCACGATGGCCCCGGGGCTGCTGCAGGGCTACTACGTGCCCTACATCTCCTTCGGCAATGTCGCGTCCAAGGACGCGGACCACATCGACATGGTGCTGCTCGACGGCGTGCCGAAGACCTTGCCGGCCTATTCCGTGGTGTTCACCGGCGGGCAGAACGGGTGCAGCCTGCTGATGCTGAAGGGCAATGCCGCGAACACCGTCAGCTTCGTTCACTACCCGAATTCGGAAGGCAAGAAGAAGGGCTACCCGCTGCTGAGCCAGGTCGGCAAGACGGCCGCGGACATTCTTCTCGCGATCGATTTCGAGATGTATGGCGAAGCGGACAACCCGAACGCCTGCAGCTTCTTCTTCTACGACGGCAGCAAGTGGGTCGGTGTGACCCAGCCCCAGGTGCAGGGCGCGATCAGCATGAGCCGGATGCGACCGAGCATGTCGATCAACCGCAACAAGCCGCCGCGCTTCATCAGCGCGACCGGCGCCGGCGTCATCCCGTGACCTTGCATGAATGATCTCCGCCGGCACGCGCCGGCCACCCTGCGCAACCGCGACCCCATCCTCGCCGCGCTGCGCCAGTTCCTGCCAGCCTCCGGCACGCTTCTGGAAATCGCCAGCGGCACCGGCGAGCACGCGGTCTTCTTCGCCGCTGCACTGCCCGAAATCACCTGGCAGCCGAGCGACCCGGGTGCGGAGGCGCGCGCGAGCATCGATGCACATGCCGCCGACGCCGCGCTGCCCAACCTGCAGCCGGCGCTCGCGCTGGACGTGACCGCACCCGAATGGCCGATCGCGCGGGCGGACGCGCTGCTGTGCTGCAACATGATCCACATCGCGCCCTGGGACGCTACCGAGGGCCTCATGGCAGGGGCAGCCCGCATCATTCCCCCCGGCGCACCGATGCTGCTCTACGGCCCCTATCGCCAGCGTGGCGTGGAGACCGCGCCGAGCAACGAGGCCTTTGACGCCGACCTCCGTGCCCGGAACCCCGCCTGGGGCCTGCGCGACCTCGATGCCGTCACGCAGGCCGCACGCGGCTTCACGCGCGAGGCAGTGCTGGCCTTGCCGGCGAACAACTTGGTGGTGGCGTTCCGCCGCACATAAAAAATGGCCGGAACCGAGGGGGCGGTTCCGGCCAAGTCATGCGCCTGCCCCACGAGGGGGAGAAGGGGGCCAGGCGTTGGATGCGGTGAGGGAGGAAGCCGCATCCGGGGAGAGACGGGTCGTCCGTCATCAACGAGATTGCGCCGCAAAGGTTGCCACCCGGTTTCCACAAGCAGCGGATTCTGCCGCTTTCCCCCTCCCGCCCGCGGCGCTATCCCTGCAGCATGGCGAACACCCCCTCACTGCCCCTCGCGGGGCTGCGCATCGTCGAGCTCGGCCACTACATCGCCGCACCCTTCGCCACCCGGCTGCTCGCGGATCTCGGCGCCGAGGTCATCAAGGTGGAACCACCCGAGGGCGATCCTGTGCGTGGCTGGGGCAGCGCGGTCGACGGCAATCCCGTTTGGTTCAGCATCCATGGCCGCAACAAGCTCTCGGTCACGCTCGACCTGAAGGCGCCGGCAGACCGCGCCAAGCTTGCCTCCCTGTGCGCCCGCGCCGATGGCCTGGTCGAGAATTTCCGCCCCGGTTACCTCGAGCGCATCGGCCTGGGGCCAGACGTGCTGCACGCGGCCAATCCGCGCCTCGTGATCGCGCGCATCTCCGGCTACGGCCAGGACGGCCCCTACCGTGACAAGCCCGCTTTCGGCGCAATCGGGGAGGCGATGGGCGGGCTGCGTCACCTAACCGCCAACCCGGGCCAGACGGATTTTCCGCCGCCGCGCTGCGGGGTCTCGATCAGCGATGATTTAGCCGGCATGTACGCGGCCCTCGCGCTGGTCTCCGCCTGCTGGGGGATCAAGGGCGACCCGGCGGCAAAGGGCCGGATCATCGATGTGGACCTCGTCTCCTCCGTCTTCTCGCTCAGCGAGGGGATGCTGCCGGAATACGGGCTGTTCGGCTGGGTAAGGCAGCCGCAGGGCGCGGCCATCAAGACCGCAGCACCCACCAACACCTACCCCTGCGCCGACGGCAAGTGGCTGTGCATCGCGGGAAATTCCGACCTGATCTTCCGCCGCCTGATGACCGCCATCGGCGCCCCCGCACTCGCCGCCGAGCCGCGCTTCGCCACCAACGCGCTGCGCTGCGAGAATGTCGCCGAGCTCGACGCCGCCATTGCCGCGTGGACCCGCACGCTGACTGCCGCGGACGCGGAGGCCGTGCTGGAGGCCGCGGAAGTCCCGTGCTCGCGCCTTTATGACATCGCCGATTGCGCGGCTGATCCACATTTCCGAGCCCGCTCGCTGGTCATGGAAGTGGATGACCCGCTGCTCGGCCGCGTGCTGCACCCCGCCGCGCCCTTCCGCTTCAACGGCATCCCGCCCGAAGCGATGGTGCGCTGGACCGGCCCCCGCGCCGGCGCGCACAATGACCAGGTCTTCGGGGCGCTCGCCGAAGCGGCGCGCCCCGCGTGAACGCGACAGGAAACGCCATGCCCCAAAGCATCACCATCAGCGAAGTGGCCCCGCGCGACGGGCTGCAATCCGTGGGACCCTTCCTGCCCACCGAGGCGAAGGTGGCCTTCGTCACCGCACTCCATGCCGCCGGGCTGCGGCGGATGGAAATCGGCTCCTTCGTCTCGCCCAAGGCCATCCCGCAGATGGCCGACACGGCCGAGGTCCTCGCCGCGGCCAAGATGCTGCCCGGCCTCGAATGCACCACGCTGGTGCCGAACCGGCGCGGCTTCGACGCGGCGCTGCAACACCGCCCGCACCGCATTGGCCTGTTCATGTCGGTCACCGAGAGCCATAACCAGGCCAACGTGAACCGCTCCCGCGCCGACAGCTTCGCCGACCTCGCCGCCATCACCCGCGAGGCGCTGGCCGAAGGCTTCGCCGTGCGCTTCAACCTGTCCTGCTGCTTCCACTGCCCCTTCGAAGGCGTCGTCCCCGAACGCGACACGCTCGAATGGGTCGAACGCGCCATGGCGCTGGATGAGCGCATTGAAATCGCCATCTGCGACACCACCGGCAACGCCGCCCCCGACCAGGTCGGCCGCGTCTTCACCCACGCACTCAACTCCTGGGGGGAACGCTTCGCCTTCCACGGGCACGACACCTACGGCATGGGCGTCGCCAACGTCGCCGCCGCCTACGCCGCCGGGTGCCGCGTCTTCGATAGCGCCGCCGGCGGTATCGGCGGCTGCCCCTTCGCCCCCGGCGCCACCGGCAACGTCGCCACCGAAGACGTCGCCTGGCTGTTCCAACGCATGCACGTGGACACCAACATCACCATGCCCGCCCTGCTCCACGCCGCAGACATGGCGGCCGCCGTGCCAGGCGCCGTCCCTGGCGGCCGCCTGCGTGCGGTGCCGGCGCTGCGCAAGGCGGCGTAGGAGAAGGCCGGGCGGGGCGCTCCGCCACCCTGGCTCTTCCTTCACCGCCACTTCGGCCGCCCCTGCCTTGGCCGTTGCGGCCTTCGTGGGCAGATCGGGCTGAGCTGCGTTGAGCGTCTGCGCTGTGCACGCCAGCACCCCTGATGCGTGTCCAGCGGTCCACGTGCAGCCGCCCCTCAGGGGCGCGGGGTGCGAGCTCAGGCGTCCCTTGAAAAGCCCGCCCTGCGAGACAGGTGCCTTCACGCCCTCCAAAATCCCCGAGTAAATTTACCGCGCGATGCGACTGGGACGGCAACGCGGGGGATGTCCGGACGCTGAGTTCGCTACGCGGAGGAACGTTCGGCAATAACGCCGGCAACGCCCGCCCGCGCCAGCACAGGGCGGATTCACATGCCGGGAATCAACACCTTCGACGATCTGTTCCTCAGCCATCTCAAGGACATCTATTACGCTGAACGGCAGGTCCTGAAAGTCTTGCCGAAGATGGTGAAGGCCGCCCAGAACCCGGAGCTTAAGGAGGCTTTCACGCTCCATCGCGAGCAGACGCAGGGTCAGATCGAGCGGCTGCAGAGCGTGTTCGAAATGCTTGGCAAACGCGCGGCCGGCGTGAAATGCGAGGCCATGGATGGTCTCGTCGAGGAATGTGACGAGCTGCTTGAGGAAGCAAAGGAGCCGAGCGCGATACGCGACGCTGGTTTGTTGGCGTCCGCCCAGGCGGTCGAGCACTACGAGATGGCGCGATACGGAACCCTCATCGCCTGGGCCAAGGCCAACGGCAAGAAGGACATCGTAGCGCTGCTCCAGCAGACCCTCGACGAGGAGAAGAAGACCGACTTGCTGCTCAGCCAGATGGGGCAGAAGACGATCAACAAAGCTGCTGTCGCGGCTGAATAGGGCGAGGTCCATCGTAGGATCGGTTTTGGCTGGACGGACGGGGGCGCCACAACCTCCGCAACCGAGATCAAGTCATCCACCTTGGTTACGGAACGAGGAGTTCTGAGCGGAGTTGCGGGCGTGCGACGCCGCAGCGCATTCATCACGGCTGCGGCGTGTGTTAGAAGATTGAGGATGCCGAGCGGCGGTGTTCGAGCATGGCTATGGTACCGACCCTGCTCTCGGCGAAGCATTGCTTGAGGATACCTTTCCCTGCCCAGGCGGCGGTCCCTGCGCCCCCGCCATGAAAAAACGAAACCGGCGCAAAGCCGTGTGAGGGAGGAACCGAAGATGACAATGACACCGCCTGGACCGACGGCCCGGTTGCGCGCCGCAAACGGCCTGTCACGCCGCACCACGCTGAGCGCGCTTGCCGGCACGCTCTCCGGCATCGCCGTCCCTGCGCACGCTCAGACCGGCACGGACTGGCCCAACCAGACGGTGCGCTACATCAACCTCTTCCCGCCTGGCGGCGCAACCGACGTGCTTTCGCGCCTCTACTGCGCAAAGATGAGCGACATCGCCGGCCAGCAGTTCGTGGTGGAAAACCGCAGCGGCTCCGGCGGCGTCGTCGGAACCGACGTCATCGCGAAATCTCGGCCTGACGGGTACACGGTCGGTCTGAGCAGCATCGCCTCGCAAGCCATCGCACCAACGCTCTATGCCAACCTGCCCTACAATGCGGCGCGGGACTTCACGTACATCAGCGGCCTTTGGCAGCTGCCCAACCTGGTGGTGGTGAACAACGACCTTCCGGTCCGCACCGTTCCGGAGCTGATCGCATTCCTGAGGGCCAATCCGGGCAGGTTTGCCTATGGCTCCTCCGGCGCCGGTACCACGCCGCATCTCTCCGGCGAGTTGTTGAAGCAGATGGCGGGCGTGGATGTTCTGCACGTGCCGTATCGCGGCGGTGCACCAGCGCTGCTGGACCTGATGGGTGGTCGCGTGCAGCTGATCATGGACAATATCCCGGGCCTGCTGCCGTCGGCGCGCGAGGGCAAGATCCGGGCACTGGCGGTGACCAGCGCACAGCGCAGTCCGGTGGTACCGGATCTGCCGACCATGGCGGAATTCCTGCCGGGGTTCGAGATGACCTCCTGGGGCGCGCTTTGCGGCCCTGCAGGCATGCCGCAGACGATCGTGCAGCGCCTTTCGGCTTTGTCGAGGCGAGCGCTGGAGAACGCCGACCTCGTCCGCGGCTACCAAGACCTCGGCGCTACGGCCTGGTGGACGACACCGGAGCAGCTCGCCAGCTTTCGCGCACACGAAGAAGCCCGGTTGGCGCCGGTGGTGCGGGCGAGCGGCGCCCGGGTCGAGTAGGCCCAACGCGGTACGCACAAGGTGCGGAGTAGCACCTGCGTCAGGCCGGCCTCAGAGGTTTGGCGGGGCGAATTGTTCGCCGTCCTTCGGGCTCGGATGAGCCCCCCGGAGATGCCAAGGGCCGCAGTGTCGTCCTTGGAGCTTTCCGGCCAAGCTAAGTGCGCGGCCGAGTTGGTTGAGCCGTGGCGCGGCTCGCCAGCGACGAAGACCGCCAATTCAGGGCCTGTCCCGAACACGCGGCACTTGCAGAGGTTTTTTAAGCCGGGCGGCTAAACCCAAGGTTGAGCATATTCTTTAAAATTGCACCTTTTTGTGTATTCCTTTTTTCTATTGTTATCTCGTAAAGAGTTCACATAGCGACGTCGTCTTGTCCCCCCAAGCGAGAAGAGCCCCATGAACTCCCCCAAATTCGAAGTCCGTCAGTCGTACCGAGCACAGTATGGCTGGGGGTTTGAAGTCGCCAGGATTAGAGCTGACGGAAAGGGGGAGGGTCTCGGCAAGTGGCATCCGTCGCGCGAGGCCGCTGAACACCAACTGAATGGCTGCGCTTCAGCGCCCATTCCGATCTCGCCAAAAGTCGCTCTCGCGAGGCCATGATCAGTGGCCCACCTCGACCAATGGGCTACTTGCTGCGGTGACCAGTACCTTGGATTTCAAAGGTATTCGGTCAAGAACCGCCTGGTAGTGCCGGCGAGCACCCACACAGCATAGCTTGCGCTGCGTCCGGGAGGGTCGAGGAAGCGTCATCAACGCGTTTTCATGTTCTCAGCCAGCACTCTCAATCCCCGCCGGCGTCGCCACTGTTTGCGCTTCAGGGGACGAACGCCGCTCCTGGCTCGCTCGCTTAACCAGAGTGCCTGTTGCAACAAGCACATCTCACAAGCGTTCATCTAAGATGCGCTTTCAAGTTCATCTGTATCTTCTGCTTGCCTGCACGATGCTCGCTGCCTGCAAGGATGAAACGTCATCGTCCCGCGCGGGGTCCGCTTCGGCACGCATGCAGGTCGTCGCTGACGCTGCGGAGCGCGCCGTCCGCGGGCGTCTCCGCACCGCTGGGGACCTTCATCAGCGCGGCGTCCAGGTGTTTGCGCAGGCCATGACAAACACCTTTGCGGTCTGCGGGCGCGCCACCACGTCCGGCGGCGCCAACGAGCCCCTCCTTCCCTGGGTTGCCGTGGTCAGCACGGGCGAGGCGACGCCGCAGGTGACCAGCTTTGTGCTCGGGGCAAGTGGCCCGGAAGCGACACGCGTGTTCATCGAGATGGTCGACCGCTGCTTCGAGGGTGGCGGTCCGACAGATAATCGCCGTGCAGGCCGGCTCCTCCCACCCTTGCCATTCCCATCGGCACCGGAAGCTCCCATCCCAGCCGCTACGCAGCCGCCCGATATCCCCACCGCGGCTACAGGGAGCGCGGCGGCCGTCAGAAGCGTGGTGACCTCCTCCCGAACCCCGGCCAATCTCCGCGCCGCGCCGCAGGGTGGCGACGTGCTCCGGACCGTTCCACGCCTGAGCAGCCTTCAGGTGTTGGGGGAGGCGCCCGGCGGTTGGTACCAGGTGGGGCAGAATGGCGACGCCTGGGGATGGATCCATTCTTCGGTCCTGGAGAGCCCACCTCGCTGAGGCCCAGGCCGATCGTGGAGCGGCCTGCGAAGGCGCCTACACGGCATCGAAGATAAGGGATCCCCGGGAACTTCCGAGTTCGTGACGTGGGGGCTGTTTTGCTGAAAGACCTCAGGAACTGAGCCTCTCTACGGCGCTGTGACCGCGACCCGAGACGCCGCCGACAAGGGCGGCGGCACGAGGTCTCGCCGTCGAGATGGAGGCACGAAAGCAACAGCAGAATGATGGGTGACCAGCCACTTTTCGCCGCGAGCTGCGTTGTACTCGTGCGGGCGCAGTGCCCACTATCATTGGGGAGGTTGCACGTGGCCCTCTACGACCTGGTAAGCGGCGCCATCGGAAAGTCGGTCGCCAAGGTGGCCCGTGTCGCGCGTCATGCGCTCGAGCGTATTGCACCCGATGCCGATGCAACGCAGCGCCCAGCCAGGAAATCGAAGGGCTGGCGGAAGCACATGCGTGCGAAAAAGGCGAGCGAGCGAAGCACCCGCCCCTGAGTGTTCCTCCAGCGTGGCAGACCTGCCTGAGTGTGCCACCTCGTCGGCAGCGCTTTTCAATGCAGGGGGCTTAAGCCCCCGCCGGGCAAGGCGCCGATCCCATACCAAACGATGGAGGTCGAGGATCGACACGATCCTCGCGAGGTCCAGGGGCAGAGCCCCTGGCCTTCCCTTCCCTACGCCACCTTCCGCAGGAACCCCGCCGCGCGTTCGGCGACCATCATGACGGCGGGTTGGATATTGGGCGAGGGGATGAGCGGAAAGACGGAGGCGTCGGCGATCGTGAGGCCGTCGATGCCCTTGAGGCGCAGGGTGGGGTCGACGGGCGCGAGGTCGTCGGTTCCCATGCGCACGGTGCCGCAGGGATGGAAGACCGTGCTGGCGGTGGCTCGGATGTGGCGCAGGTAGCCTTCGTCGTCGCGCACGCTGTCGCCGGGGCGAACTTCGCCTTCGACGAGGTCTGCGAATGGCGGTTGCTCAATGACGCGGCGGGCGAGCTTGGCGGCTTCGACCATGACGCGGACGTCGTTGGGATGGTCGAGGTAGTTGGCGCGAATGACGGGCTTGTCGGCGATGTCAGGGCTGCGGAGGGTGATGCGGCCGCGGCTGTCGGGGCGGCACTGGCCGAAGTTGAACATGACGCCGGGATGCGGCAGCAGCCCGTCCTGGTAGGTGAGCACGGCGAAGTTGACGAAGAGGAGTTGGGCTTCGGCTTCCTCGGCGCCGGGGGTGACGCGGGCGAAGGCGTTCGCCTCGCCGGCGCCGACGGAGAGCGGGCCTTTGCGGGAGAGCAGGTAGTCCAGGCCCATCTTCGCCTGCTGGAAGCGGCTGCGCATGATCTCGTTGATGGTGCCGCAGGGCCGGGTGCGCAGGATGAACTTCGCGATCAGGTGGTCCTGCAGGTTCTGGCCGACACCGGGCGCGTGGAGACGCGTCTCGATACCCATCTCGGCCAAGTGCGCGCCATCGCCGATGCCCGAGAGCATGAGCAGCTTGGGCGTCTCGATCGCGCCCGCGCAGACGACGACCTGGCGCTTGGCGGTGAAGCTCTGCTCGCCGGCGGGGGTGATGGCGGTCACGCCGGTCGCGCGGCCATCGGTCAGCGTGATGCGCGTGGCGATGGCGCCGGTGATGACGCGCAGGTTCGGCCGCCCCATCGCGGGCTTGAGGTATTCCCGCGCAGTGGAGGATCGACGCCCGCGATGGGTGTTGAGCTGGACGGGGCCCGCGCCGTCGATCGGCAGGCCGTTGTTCCAGTCGCGATTGCGCGGCAGGCCGGCGGCGACGCAGCTCTCGATGAAGGCGGCCGCGGCCGGTGCCATGCGCGGCGCGGCGACGTGAACCTTGCCTTCGGCGCCCCGCGTGTCGCAGGCCTCGCCTTCCCAATGCTCGATGGAGCGGAAGACAGGCTCGACGGCTTCGTAGCTCCAGCCGGTCGCGCCCGATTGCGCCCAGCGGTCGTAGTCGCGGGGGGAGCCGCGCAGGTAGACCAGCCCGTTCACGCTGCCGGAGCCGCCGAGCACCTTGCCGCGCGGCCAGTGGATGCGCCGGTTGTCGAGGTTGGGCTCGGGCTCCGTCTCATAGCGCCAGTCGTAGCGGCCCGAGCCGAACAGCTTCGCGTAGCCCATGGGGACATGGATCCAGGGGTCGCGGTCGGGCGGCCCGGCCTCGAGCAGGATCACCCGTGCGGCCGGGTCCTCGGACAGCCGCGCGGCGAGGATGCAGCCGGCGGTGCCCCCGCCGGCGACGACGAAGTCGGCCTCGGTGGAGGCAGGCGTCACTGTTCGAGACGCACCCCGGTGCGCTCCACCACCTGGCGGTACTTCTCACCCTCGCGGACGAAGAAGGCGCGGGCGTCGGCTGGCGTGTTGCCGGTGCTCCACGGCGCATAGCCGGCGATTGTCAGGCGCTCGCGCAGCTGCGGCTGGGTCAGCGCCTCGGTGATGGCGGCGTTGAGGCGCGCGAGCACCGGGGCCGGCGTCTCCTTCGGCGCGACCACGGCGAACCAGTTCGCCAGGTCGAAGCCGGGCAGGCCAGATTCCGCGAGCGTGGGCAGGTCAGGGAAGGCGGAGAACCGCTCAAGCCCCGTCACCGCGATGCCGCGGACGCGGTTGTCGCGCACCTGGGCCGCGGCGGAGGCGAGCACGGCCACGCCCCACTGCGTCTCGTTGCGCGCGATGGATTCGACCATCAGACCGCCGGAGCGGTAGGGCACATGGGCGAAGCGCCCGCCGCGGCCGAGCGAAACGGCCACCATCTCACCGGCAAAGTGCGGCAGCGATCCGACGCCCGAGGAGGCGTAGGGCATGTTGTCCTGCGGTCCCGCGCGCAAGCGGGCGACAACCTCGGACGCGGACTGCGCCGGGAAATTCGGCGCGGCGACGAGGACAAGCGGCCCGGTCGCGACGACGGCGACATGGGCGAAGTCGTTGATCGGGTCGTAGCGCGTGCCGCCCTGCAGCGCGTGCGGAATCAGCGCGTGGCTGCTGCTTTCGACCAGCATCACCGTGTAGCCATCCGGCGTCTGCCGCTTGAGCCATTCCGACGCGATCATGCCCGAGGCGCCTGCGCGGTTTTCCACCACGACGCGTGCATTCGGCCCCAGCGCCGGACCCAGCCGATCCGACAGCAGCCGCGCCGCAATGTCGGTCGAACCGCCCGGCGCGAAGCCGGTCACCATGGTGATGGCGCGATCGGGATAGGCGGATTGCGCGAAGCCCGGGCGCACGAGCGCCGGTGTGGCGAGGGCGGAAAGGGCAAGAAGGCTGCGGCGATGCATGACCAGGTCTCCTCGGAAGGGCCGGCTGCGCGCCCCGGCCCTCGTTTCTTGTTTTTTTCGCCTGGTTACTGCGTGACCCCCAGGCGGCGCGCGGTCGCCTGGATATTGTCCCACGCGGCGCGCGGCAAGGGTACGCCGTTCGCAAGCCGGTCCGCGCGGACCGAATTCTCCTTCTCGCCAGGCAGCAGCACCGGCGCGTCGGGCGAGGCCGGCGTGCAGCCGGACACCCATTCAGCATAGGCGAGGCCCATGCGCTCGAACTCCGCCTGGGTGCCGAAATGCTTGGGCGAAAGGAAGATCGAGAGCATGCCGTTCGCGATGCGCGCGCGTTCCGCGATGGGGCCGGAGGTGCCGCCCGCGGTCAGCGCGCCGCCCAGCATCTCGCACATGAAGGCCAGGCCGGACCCCTTGTGGTCCCCGAAGGCGCGGATCGCGCCGGCGCCCGCCGCCGCA
>JAZKFA010000184.1:0-14873 GCA_040386655.1 Pseudomonadota bacterium
GGTGAGGAAGCCTGCGATCTCGCCAAGCTTTACGATTATGACCTGGTGATCCTCGACCTCTCCCTCCCCGACATGGAAGGGTATGAGGTCCTGCGCCGGCTGCGCGCCGCGCGGATGGACTCGCCGGTGATGGTGCTCTCGGGCCATAGCCGCTCCACCGAAAAGGTGCGCGCGCTGGGCCTCGGCGCCGATGACTACGTGACCAAGCCCTTCGACCAGTCCGAACTCGTCGCGCGCATCCAGGCGATCGTGCGCCGGACCAAG
The DNA here is from genome assembly GCA_040386655.1 of Pseudomonadota bacterium. GTDB lineage: Bacteria > Pseudomonadota > Alphaproteobacteria > Acetobacterales > Acetobacteraceae > Plastoroseomonas. Next base: position 265 of record JAZKFA010000184.1, read on the forward strand.
GGCTTCTCGCAGCCCTCGCTGACCGTCGGCGGACTGACGCTGAATCTCGCCAGCAAGGAGGTCACGGTGAAGGGGCGTCACGTCCACCTCACCGGCAAGGAATACGCGATCCTGGAGCTGCTGATGCTGCGCAAGGGCGTGGTGCTCACCAAGGAGGTGTTCCTGAACCACCTCTACGGTGGGCTTGATGAACCCGAGGTGAAGATCATCGACGTCTTCATCTGCAAGCTCCGCAAGAAGCTCTCGGTCGCGGAGGCGGGCGACCTGATCGGCACCGTCTGGGGCCGCGGCTACGTCCTGCGCGACCCGGAGACCCTGCCGGCCAGCTTTCGCGCCAATGCGCTGTTGACCGCCGCCGCCGCCAGAGGCGCTCCCCCGGCCCCTGTTCAGGCCGGGGCGCATTCCCGCCGCCGTGCCGCTGCTCTATAGCGGCTGCATGGCGCGCGCCGCTTCGAATCGCATCCTGCTCAACCTTGGCCTGGACGGGCTGATCGCCTCCCTCGCACTGCCCGTGGCGGTGTGGCTGGCCGCACCCGACGCCTGGCCGCCGGCGGCATGGTGGGGCTTGGCGTTGCCAAGTGCCATCGCGGCGCTCTTGCTCGCCGGGCTGCCATTCGGGCTGCCGCGGCAATACTGGCGATTCGCGGGCCTGCGCGAGCTGCTGAGCATCACGGGTGCGGCCATCCTCGCGGCGGCGCTGTTCTGGGCCGCGTGCCACGCGCTGGCCGCCTGGCGCTCGCCCAACCTGGCCTTCCCGGTGATCCACGCGCTGGCCTTGGCCGCCCTGCTCGGTGCCGCGCGCGTCGCGGGCCGGCTGCGTGCCCGGCGCGCCACCGATGAAGGCGCGGACTCAGCCCAGCCGGTGCTGATCGCGAGTGCCGGCGACGGTGCCGACCTGTTCATCCGCGCACTCGCGCAGGAACGCGCGCCGCGCTGGCGCGTGATCGGCATCCTGTCCTTGCGCGAACGCCAGCTCGGCCGCCGCATCCAGGGCCACCCGATCCTGGGTCTCGTCGAGGAAGCGGAGGCCGTGCTGGACCAGCTGCGTGCGGAGCAGCGCCTGCCCGCCGCCATCGTGCTGGCCGACCCGCGGGTGCAAGGGGTCGCGCTGCAGAAGCTGATGGACGCCGCCGACCACCACGGCGTGCCGGTGCGCCGCGCCCCGCCGCCGACCGCGCTGGATGCCGGCGCCCTGCCCCGCCAGGAACTGCGCCCCGTCTCCATCGAGGAGTTGCTGGACCGGCCCCAGGTGCCGCTCGACCGCGAGGGCATGGCGCGGCTGGTGCAGGGCCGCCGCGTGCTGGTGACCGGCGCGGGCGGGACGATCGGCGGCGAGCTGGCGCGGCAGGTGGCGGCACTCGGCCCCGCCTCGCTGACGCTGCTCGATCATGGCGAATACGTCCTCTACGAAATCGACCTTGAGCTGCGCGAGAAGCACCCTGAGATCCTGCGTCGCGCGGTGTTGGCCGACGTGCGCGACGAGGCGCGGATCGGCCGCCTGTTTGCCGAGATCAAGCCGGAACTGGTTTTCCACGCCGCCGCTCTGAAGCACGTGCCCATGGTCGAGAATGATCCGTTGGAAGGGCTGCTCACCAATGCGCTCGGCACGCGCATCGTCGCCGACGCCGCACGTGCGGCAGGCACGCGGGCGATGGTGTTCATCTCGACCGACAAGGCGGTGAACCCCACCTCCGTCATGGGTGCCTCCAAGCGCCTGGCCGAGATGTATTGCCAGGCTCTGGACCGACAGGCCCGCAGCGAGCATGCGGGCATGCGGCTGATCACCGTGCGCTTCGGCAATGTGCTGGGCTCGACCGGTTCCGTTGTGCCGCTGTTTCGTCGGCAGCTGGAGCGCGGCGGCCCGCTGACCGTCACGCATCCCGACATGCGCCGCTACTTCATGACCGTGCGCGAGGCGGTGGGCCTGGTTCTGCAGGCAAGCGTTGTCGGCGCCGAGGACCGCGCCGACCAGCCCAAGGAACTCTCCGATGGCGGCATCTTCGTGCTCGACATGGGCGAGGCAGTGAAGATCGTGGACCTCGCGCGACGCATGATCCGCCTCGCGGGCCTGCGCCCCGATGAGGATGTGGAAATCCGCTTCACCGGCCTGCGCCCCGGCGAGAAGCTGTTCGAAGAGATGTTCCACGGCCAGGAACCTCCGCGCCCGACGCAATTCCCCGGCCTGCTGATGGCCACGCCGCGCACCACGGACGCCGCGCAGGTTGGCGCCGCCATCGACGCCATCGCCGCCCAGGCGCGGGCGAGTGCGACCGGCGCGGCGCTCGCGCAGCTCAACCGCATGGTGCCGGAATTCGAGCACGCGCCGCTGGGTGTGGCGTGAGCGCAGTGACGGCGCCCGCCCTTGGCGAGGCGGCACCGCGAGGCCTGTGCACGGATTGCGGCATCTCCCGCATGGCGATCGCGAAATCCTGCGGCACCGCCTGCCAGTTCATCGCGCCCGACTACCCCGCGCGCGAGGTAGCCGCGCATGGCCGCGCCCGTGACCCCACCCGTGGCGACGAGTTATTCTTTGGCCCGTACCGCCGCATGGTCCGCGCGCGCCTCGCACCCCCAAGCCCCGGTGCGCAATGGACCGGCATCGCCACCCGCATCGCCGAGCGCCTGCTGGAAGCCGGCGCCGTCGAGGCCGTGCTGACCATGGCGCCGGACCCCAATGATCGCTGGAAGCCGGTGCCCGTGCTGGTGACGAAGCCCGAGGGCATGGCGCAGTGCCGAGGCATGCGCATGGGCTATGCGCCGCTGCTCGCGCTGCTCGAACCGGCGCGCGCCGCAGGGTACAAGCGCATCGCCATCATCGGCATTCCCTGCCAGGTGCATGCGCTGCGCGCGATCGAGGCGCAACTGGGCTTCGAGCGCATCAGCGTCATCGGGACCCCGTGTTCGGACAACACCACCACCGAGAATTTCCACGCCTTTCTGGCCCTGCTCGACGAGCAGCCGGACAACATCACCTATCTGGAATTCCGCGCCGACTACATGGTCGAGTTGCGCTTCGCCGATGGTCGCAGGCGGGAGATCCCCTTTCTGCAACTGCCCATCTCAAAGCTGCCAGCGGATTTCTTTCCGCTCACCTGCCGGACCTGCGTGGACTACACCAATGCGCTCGCCGACATCACCGTCGGCTACATGGCCGGACAGGGCGAGCAGTGGCTCATCATCCGCAATGCGCACGGCGAGGAGCTGGCTGCGTTGCTGGGCAGCGAGCTGGTGCAGGAGCCGCTGCGCAGCGCCGGCAAGCGTGCGGGCGCGGTGAAGGGCTTCCTTGCCAATACCGAGCGTGCCGCCGGCGGGCTGCCGCTGCGCCGGATGCCGAACTGGCTGCGCCCGATCGTCAGTTTCCTGATGCCGCGCATCGGTCCGCGCGGTCTGGAATTCGCCCGCGCGCGCGTCGAGATGAAGGCTGTCGAGACCATCCTCCACCTGCGCCGCGCCCATCCCCGGCGGCTGAAAACCATGGTGCCCGACCATGTCTGGAAGCTGGTCGCGCCCTATGGCATCACGCGCGCGGAGACGGAGCGAAAACCATGACCACCACCGGCCTGCCCCCCTATGACCCGCAGAACGTCTTCGCGCGCATCCTGCGCGGCGAAATCCCGTGCAAGCGCGCGCATGAGACGCCGCACACGCTGGCCTTCCACGACATCAACCCGCTGGCCCCCATCCATGTGCTGGTGATCCCGAAAGGCGCCTATTGCTCGGCTGCCGATTTCGGCGCCACGGCCACGGAGGAGGAGATCACGGATTTCTGGCGCACCGTCGCGGCCACCGCGCAGATGCTGGGGCTGGAGGGAACCGGGTACCGCATCCTGGCCAATACCGGCGTCGATGCCGGCCAGGAAGTGCCGCATTTCCACATGCACATCTTCGGCGGGCGCCCGCTCGGCCGCATGGTGCCGCGCTGAGCCGGCACACGTCAGCGTGATGTTCTTGCTATGGCGGAATGGATGGCTGTGGATGCGGTGACGCTTGCTTCCCGCTCGCCCTGCCGCGAAACTCCCGTTATGTCCGAGACCCATAACGCCGAAGCCCGCGCCGCGCTCGACGCCGTCGGCCAGCTTCCCGATGACGAGATCGACCTCGCCGCCACCGCCCTGCAGCTAGCGCGCATCGACGCGCCGCAATGCGATTGGCGTGCGGCGACCGTAGACCTATCCCTTCTGGCCCGCGCGGCGGTGGAGGCCGCGACGGCTGCACCCGGCGCCGATGCCGGGGACCTCGCCGCCCGCCGCGCCGTGCTCGCCGGCGTGCTGCACGAGGAGGCCGGGTTCGCCGGCGACGACCAGAGCTATGAGGATCCGGCAAACGCCAACCTGCTCCAGGTGCTAGAGCGCCGGCGCGGCCTGCCCGTGGCACTCGGCATCCTCTGGCTGCACGCCGCAGAGGCCGCCGGCTGGCCGGCGCATGGGCTGGATTTCCCGGGCCATTTCCTGCTCGCGCTCGAAGGCGGGCGCGGCCAGCTCGTGGTCGATGTCTTCGCGGGCGGTGCGGCCCTCGCCGCGCCGGAACTGCGCGCCCTGCTGAAGCGGGCGGAGGGCGAGAAGGCCGAGTTGCGGCCGGGCGTTCTCGCGCCGATGGGCCGCCGCGCGGTGCTGCTAAGGCTGCAGAACAACATCAAGCTGCGCCGGCTGCGCGCAGGCGACCTGGTCGGGGCGCTCACCTGCGCCGAGGACATGCTGCGCATCGCCCCGGACGAGGCGGCCCTGTGGCGCGAGGCGGGGCTGATGAACCAGCGGCTGGAACGCATCGGCGCCTCGCTCGCTGCCTTCGAACGCTACCTGGCCATCCAGCCCGAGGGTGCCGCCGCCGCGCGGATCCGGAACATCATGGGCGAGCTGCGCCAGCGGCTGAACTGATCCGGGCGAGCTTAGCCCAGCGGCGGTCCGAAGGCATTCATCCAGACGCTGCCCGCCGGCAGCAGGGCGTGCAGGTCGGGCAGCATGTCGCGATCCTCGATACCTTGGAACAGGCGGGCATAGGCATCGAAGGTGGCGTCTTCGGGGGCGGCGTTCGGCAGAAGGCCATGGACCGGGGCCGGCAGCGGCGCAGGCTCCGCAATGGTGATCAGGGCCGGCGGCGGCGCCAGGTTGACCACAGGCGCGGCGACGACGGGCTCGGGCGCTACATCTGCGGTGGACGTGCTGTCGGAGGGGATGGCAGCGATGTCCTGGGCCGGCTCCGCTGTGGGTACCGCCTGCGGCAGGACCGGCGCCTCCAGCGCGACGGTCACCAGCAGGTGCGACCAGACGAAGCTTTGCGGCATGCCGGGCGCGCTCATGATCGCATCCGTCGGCGCCAGCGGATCAGCGGCGGAGGAGGAGGCGAAGACGAAGGGATTGTTGGCGTTCAGCACGGGGTCAGCTCCAGGCCGTCTCGTTCATGTCTCCGTAACCAATGGCGGCGGCGGCCGGGCGGATAAAGATAAATCGTTGTTTTCTTTACGATAAACAACTCGTGGTTGTTCGTCCCTCGCTGGTCTGAGCCACGTGGGCGTCTGAAGTTTATGGCTGGTCGGCCGGCCCACGGGATGGCACAGCCGAGCGCATAGCCGAGAGGGGCAAACTCATGGCCAGAAGCCTGCGCGTCGCGGTCCAGATGGACCCCATCCTGAGCGTCAACCCGAATGCCGACAGCACCTTCGCGCTCATGCTCGAAGCCCAGGCTCGGGGGCATGTGATGTGGCACTACCACGCACGCGACCTGGCCTTCACCGCCGGCGCACTGACCGCGCGTGGCCAGACGGTGACGGTGCAGCGCGGTGCGGACGCGCATGCGACGCTCGGCCCGGACGAGGTGATCGACCTCGCCAGCATGGACGTGGTGCTGATGCGCCAGGACCCGCCTTTCGACATGGCCTACATCACATCGACGCATCTGCTCGAGCACATCCACCCCAAGACGCTGGTGGTGAACGACCCCGCCGCCGTTCGCAATGCGCCGGAGAAGCTGTTCGTCCTGAAATTTCCGGAGCTGATGCCCCCCACGCTGGTCACGGCGGATCGCGCGCGCATTGCGGCGTTTCGGGCGGAACATGGCGACATCATCCTCAAGCCGCTTTTCGGCAATGGCGGCGCAGGGGTTTTCCATCTGCGGCCTGAGGATTCTAACCTGAACTCCCTGATTGAATTGTTTACGGAGCGCTCGCGCGAGCCGTTGATGATTCAGCGCTACGTCCCCGAGGTGCGCCTTGGCGACAAGCGCATCATCCTCGTCGACGGCGTCGCCATGGGCGCGATCAACCGGGTGCCGGCGGCGGGCGAGGCGCGGTCCAACATGCATGTCGGCGGCACGCCAATGCAGACCACGATGACCGCGCGCGAGCACGCGATCTGCGAGGCGATCGGCCCGGAGTTGCGCGCGCGGGGCATGATCTTCGTGGGCATCGACGTCATCGGCGACTGGCTGACCGAGATCAACGTCACCAGCCCCACGGGCCTGCAGGAACTGGCCCGCTTCGACGGCGTGCACCTGGAACGCGCGATCTGGGACGCGATCGAAAGTCGACGTTAGGCGTGCCCTCAGACGGCGGGCGCGCGCTCCGCGCGCTTGCCTTTCGCCGGACGACCGGCGTTCGCCCATTCGGGCTCGCGGCGCGCGATGCGCGCCGAACTGCGTACCCTGAAGCACCTTGCGCCGGCGCGCCGGTTCAGCGGATAGCCTAGCCTTCGCCTTCACTCCGCCCTGACACGAACCTCCGCACGCGCCGCCTGGCCCTGGGCGTCCAGTACGGTGATGCGAAAAAATCCCGGCCCCGGCGGCTGCCAGCTCGCCTCGCGGCGGGCGCGTTCATGGGCGATCGGCTGGCCATTGACCAGGAAGGTCAGCGGCCTCTGACCACCCATCGCGCGCAAGGTCACCGGCCCGGCCGCGCCGGATAGCTGCGCCTCGGGCGGCGGGAAGAGCAGGCGAAGGCGGTCCGCGCCGGCCTCGTTCGAGGCGGGGCGCACGCGCAGCCCGGTCAGCGGCGCCGGCGGCAGCAGCCCCATCACGCGCGCCAGCACCGGCGTGGCGAGCGAGCGGCCGGTCGCACCCGGAATCGGTGTGCCGTCGGGCCGCCCGATCCAGACGCCCACCACATGCGCGCGGTCGAATCCGAACGCCCAGGCGTCGCGCCCGCCCCAACTGGTGCCGGTCTTCCACGCGATACCCGCGGGCCCGCCGCCTGGGAAGCTTTGGGTAAGAATACCCGCCACCTGCCGCGCCGCAGCCGCGTCCAGCACCCGCACCGGGGACGGCGCCTGGCCGGGGCGCAGCCGCAGCGGATCGGCCACGCCATCACCTGCCAGCGTTACATAGAGCGCCATCATATCGCGAAGCGTGGTGCCCGCGCCGCCGAGCGCGATCGGCAGCGAAGGCGCCGCGCCGGCCGGAAGCCGCGGCGCCGCCCCGGCCGCCTTGAGCGCTAGCGCAAACCGAAGCGGCCCGACCCGGTCGAGCAAGGCCACCGCCGGCAGGTTGAGCGATTGCCGCAGCGCATCGGCCGCCGTGATCTGGCCGGCGAAGCCTCGGTCGAAATTCTCGGGTGCATAGGTCGCGAAGCGGAAGGGCAAGTCGGCCAGCACCGTCTCGGGCCGCGCGAGCCCCGCCTCGAAGGCCATGGCGTAGAGGAAAGGCTTCAGCGCGGAACCCGGCGAGCGCGTCGCACGGGTCAGATCCAGGCTGCCCGCGCGCTGTTCATCGCCGAAGGTCCCGCCGACGAGCACGCGAAACTCCCGCGCCGCATGGTCGGCCACCGCGATGGCGATGGCGGTGCGGTCCGGCAGCGTCTCCAGCGCCTCAGCGGCCATCGTCTCCACCGCGCGTTGCAGCGGGAGGTCGAGCGTGGTGGGCACGCGCGTGGCACCGGGCCGGGCGACCTCGCGCGCCACATGCGGCGCGAAGCGCGGCATGGATTGGCGATGCGTCGGCAAGGCCGCCAGGCGGGCCTGTGCACGGTCGGCGGTGGTCAGCGCCGTGCTCGCCGCGGTGCGGTGTGCGAGCACCCCGTCCCGCGCCGCGCGCGCCACCTCGGGGTGCCGGTCCGGACGCAAGGCGCCGGGCCGCCGCGCGAGCGCGATCAGCAATGCGGCCTCGGCCGGGTCGAGTCGCGCCGGTGGCCGCCCGAACCAGGCGAGCGCGCCGGCCCGCAGCCCCTCCAGATTGCCGCCCTGCGGCGCCAGCGTCAGCCAGATGCCCAGGATCTCGTCCTTGGAAAACCGCGCCTCCAGCTGCACCGCGCGTGCGATCTCGATCAGCTTGGAGCGCAGCGTGCGCGGCCGCGGTTCCAGCAGCCGCGCCGCCTGCATCGTCAGCGTGGACCCGCCGGAGACCACCCGTCCGGCGCGCGCCCACTGCCAGGCGGCACGCGTGAGCGCGATGGGATCCACGCCGGGGTGCTGACGGAAGCGCCGGTCTTCGGCGGCGATGAGCAGCGCGAGCAGGTCGGGGGAGACGTCGCGGGTGGTGGTGGCGAATCGCCAGGTGCCGCCCGCCGCCGGGAGGACGGACAACGTGCGGCCCTCGCGGTCGAGGACTTCCTGGCCGGGGGTGAGACGGGCGAGGTCGGGCGGGAGGAGGCGGTCCAGCGCAAAGACCAGCCCCAGCACGGCAAGGATGGGCAGCGCGAACGGCGCCGCCCGTCGCACTGCGGTGCGCCCCCCCCGGCTTCCTTTCGCCGCGTCCATGGCCAGGGCTCTACTGCGCGGTCTGCACCGTGATCCGGTTGGTGTTCTGCCGCGCGAAGAAGGCCGGACGCCCCGTGTCGATCACCTCTCCGCCCGGCAGCTCGAACACGCCTGGCGTCGTCGCGCGGATCCGGAAGGCCACGCGCAGCAGCGGCTGCTGCGGCGAGACCACGGCCACCACCTCGAAGCGGTCATCCAGTGCGGGCTGCGTCTCCGTCGGGCTCAGCGCCTCTAGCCAGGGCAGTCCGGGGACGGTGCCCGGCCCGAGCCGCGCGGTGATCTCCCATCCCGCCGGCAGGCCCTGCTGCAGCAGCACGCGGTGCTCCTCCTGCGAATCCGCGCGCGCTTCCAGCACCACCACGAAGCCGTGGCCCTGGCGGTGTTGGTCGAGGTTCACGGTGCTCCCGTCCAGGTTCACGAAGCGGCGCAGGATGCGCAGGCCGGACCGCCCGGCGGGGTAGGGCTGCACCGGAATGCCGGTGACCGAGACCGACTGCGCCAGCGGCACGTCACCGAGGTTGCGGATCTGCGCCGGCCCGGTGAGTGCGGCGCGGATGACCGGCCGTTCCGCCACTGCGGCACCATCGAGCGTCGCACGAACGGGGCGGCTGCCGCCCGAGAGGATGCCCGCCGCGGCCACCGCCCAGCCCTGCTCCTGCGCATTGGTCGTCAGCGGCGAGAGATTGACCGGCAGCCGCGCGATCAGCGCCGTCAGCCGGTCTTCCATCAGGCCGCTCTCCTTGAGCAGCGCGGCAACGGCCAGCGCGTCCCGCACCTGGGACCCGAAATCATGCCGCCACCAGCGCCGCTCCGGCGCGGCCAGCGCGGCGGCGAAGGCGGCCTCCGCGCGCGGCTGGTCGCCGGCGCGCGCGAAGGCGGCGCCGAGTTGCGCGCGTGACAGCGGCGTCGGCAGGTCGTTGATGCTCTCGAGCAGGCGCCGTGCCGCGCCCAACCGGTACCGCCCGGCCAGCGCCAGAACGTGCACGCGGTACGCCTGGTCGGCGCGGCGTTCCGCATTGTCCTCGGTGGTGTCGTCGAGCAGGTCCTCGATGTGGCGCAGCGCGTTCTCGATCGCCTGCTCAGGGATGCCAATGCCGCCGGCCCGCGCGCGCAGCAGTGCCTCCGTGGCGAACAGGGTCAGCCATGTCTGCGACTCGCCCTGCGCCGAGTAGACGCCGAAGCTGCCATCGAAGCGCTGCCGATCCAGCAGGCCCTCCACCGCGCGCTGCAGGGCGCCGGCGCGGTCCGGCGCATCCGGAGCGTAGGAGAGCGCCAGGATCGCGCTCGCGACCTGGTCCGTGCAGGGGCAGAAGCCGGTGCTGAGTGCTGCGATCAGCGGGGCCGCATCATAACGGGTTGCAGCACCCAGGCTCACCGTCGCGCGCCAGGTGCCGGGCAGGAAGCGGGCGGTGTCAGGCGTGAGCGTCGCGCCCTGCCCCGCGGGTATGCTGCCCGAGGCACTCTCCACCGCGAGCGGGCGCGAGGAGCGCAGCGTGATCTGCGATTCACGCGTCACCGAGAATCCGCCCGGTCCCGTGACGGCGAGGCGCAGGGTCCCCTCGCCCGCGCCGGTCGCGCGCAGCACCGTCGCCGGCTGCGCACGCGCCCCGGTGGCGAGGTTCGCGGTCAGCGTCGCTGGACCGGCGAGCGCGAGCGGCCCTTCAGTCGTCAGCGTGGCGGTGATGGGACCTGCCGGCAGGTCGAGATTGTGCAGCAGCACCGGCAGCATCGCCTCGTCGCCGGGGGCGAGGAAGCGCGGCAGGATGGCCTCGGCGACCACGGGGTCGCGGATGGTCAGCGGGCGCGACGCGGCGCCGACGCGTGCACCCTCCCAGGCCACCGCCATGAGGCGTAGCTCGCCCGCGAAATCGGGGATATCGAGCGGCACCATCGCCTGGCCATTCGCATCGGTTTCGACGATGCCGGAGAACAGCGTGACGATGCGCGTGGGGATGCGTACCAGCCCCGTGGGATCGCCATCGTCGCCACCCTGGCGCAGCGCGGTGGCCTCGCCCTCGGCGGGCGCGATCAGGCGGCCGTAATCGTCGCGGATGTCGGTGCCGAGGCGGCGGCGGCCGAGGAAATGCCCCACGGGGTCGGGGCTGGCGAAGCGCGTCAGGCTGAGGATACCCTCGTCGATCGCGGCCAAGGTCAGGTGCGCCGCACCGCCCGCACTGGCCACGCGCACCGGCACCATCAGGCGCTGGCGCGGCGTGATCCGCTCGGGCGTATCGATGCTGACCTCGAGCCGGCGCAGCGACGGGTCGAGCGCGATCCAGGCGAGGCCCAGCGCACGGCCCGGCCCTCGCCGCTCCTCGCCGGCGCGGTAGAGCGAGACAGCGACATAGGCGCCGGGGCCCCAGGCGGCGGAGACCGGCACCTCGATCTCGGTCCCCGCGGCGGGGATCTCGATCTCGCGCAGGCTGACGAGACGGTCCGTCAGGATCGCGACGGAGGCGCGGCCGGCGAAGGGCGGCACCACGCGTACGCGCGCCGTCGCCCCATCGGCGAAGGATTGCCTATCCGTCGAGACATCGATGCGGTCCGGCGTCTCGGCGTTCTCGCTTGCGGCCCAGCCTGCGCGGAAGCGCATCGAGGTGATGCCGAGGCCGGTGGCATCCGCCGCCTCGATCCGGTAGCGGCCGAAGGGCAGCCTGCGCGCGAAGCGGATGGGCGTGCCGGGGGTGAAGTCGGCCTCGGTGCTGTCCACGACTTCGTCGCGCCACACCGTCTCGTAGCGCGCGACGGAACCGCGCGTGACCAGGCGCCAATTCGGGCGTTCGCGGACCAGGCGGATGCGCAGCCGGGCGGGCGCCGCGGCCCCTTCCGGCGTGAGAGCCACGAACTCGAAACCGGCCTCGGCATTGTCGTCGATGGCCTCGCCCGAGAAGGCGGGGCGCAGGGCGATCAGGCGGCCGGACGGGCGCACGGGGATGGTGAACTGCGCGCGGCTTTCGGCCCCGCCCGGCTCGCTCACGAAGACCGCGACATCAGCCTGCAGCACGCGCGTGGAATCGGGGGCGTTGCGCAGCAGCAGCGGCAGGGTGGTGCGGCCATCCGCATCGGTCTGCGGCAGCTCGATGGTCTGCAGGCTCGGCGCGAAGGTCTCGTCGGTGAGGCCGATGCGCCAGCCGGCCCAGTCGGGGAAGGGCGTGGGATTCACCGCCAGCATGAACTGCGCATTGCCCGTGAGACCCGAGCCCGGCGCGCCATAGAGGAAGCGCGCGGTCACCGGCACCGGCATCAGCTGCCCCGGCACCAGCTGGCCGGCGGGCGGGGTCGCCTCCACCGCCAGGCGCTCGGGCACGAAGGCGTCCACGCGGAAGCTGGCGCGGCCGATCGGCGGCGCGTCGGGGTCGGACAGCGCCTCGATCGACCAGGCGCCGGCGGGCGCGCCACGGCTGAGCGTCATTGGCCAAAGCAGTGCGCCACCCGGCGCGCGCTCAGGCGTCATCTCGGCGAAGATCTGCCCGCTGGGACGACGGACGCGCAGGCGCACCGGCAGGTCCACCGGGGCGCCGGCCGTGTCGCGCAGCAGCGCTGCGATCTGCACAGTCTCTCCGGGGCGGTAGATGCCACGGTCGAGCCAGACGAAGGCGTCGAGCGCGGCTGGATGCGCGCGCCCGGTCGCCCCGCGGTCGGACAGGTCGAAGGCGGCCGCATCGAGATCGAGCGAGGCGAAGTCGGTGCCGTCGGTGGCGTGCAGCGCGACCGGGGCCAGCCCCGCACGCCCGCGCAGCAATGGCGCGGCAAAGCGCGCGAGGCCCGCCTCATCCGTCACCGCCTCGCCCAGCACCTCGTTGTTGCGCGCCATCAGCGCGACACGGATCCCCGGTTTGGCCAGCGCGGACCCAAGGGCGCGGGCCTGCACCGCCACGCCATCGGCGCCGCGCCAGGCGACCAGCCCGATATCGGTGATGATGATGGGCAGCGTCGCCCGCGCCTCGTTGCGCGCATTGCCGTCGCCCGAGCGTAGCGCCAACACGAACAATCCCGGCGGCGCCGTGCGCAGGATGTCGGGCAGCGGCAGCGCGGTGCGCTGGGTGCGGTTGACCTCAAAGCGCGGAATATCCGCGCGGCCTTCCCACAGCAGGGTGCCCGTCTCCTCCGCGAGGTTTTCCGCCGTGTAGGACTCCATCGCCTGGCCTGGCTGCCAGGATTGCCGCAGGCCCACCAGATTGCGCTCGGCGACGCGGATCAGGCGGATGGAAACGGCGGAGACATTGGTGCTGCCGAGCGTGATCCGCGGCTCCTGCCCGCGCGGCAGGATATGATTGCGCTGGTCGAAGGCCAGGCGCGGCGTGCGGTTCGGCATCGAGACCGGGAGCACCTGGGCATTGACGAGCGACGTGCCGTCCTCGCCGGGCATGCCGGGGCGGAAGGTCAGGCGCGTGGTCCGGCCCCAGGGCAGGCCGGCGACGCAGAGCTCATCCCCCTCACGCACCACGGCGAGGTCGGGGATGGGCGGATCGGCGCGCACCCAGTTGCCCGGCGTCCAGTCCTGGCGGCGGGCGGGCGGGAGGGTGAAGGCGACGCAGGCGCGCGCGGGTTCGGATTCCGGTTCCGTCCGCAGGCGTGCGGGCAGCAGCCCCACCTCCCGCCGTGTGGTGGCGAGGCGTGCCAGCAGGGCCGCGTCGGTCGGCGCGCGCTCGGCGGCGGCGGCGATCGCCTCCAGCATCTGCGCCTGGCGGTTCAGCACGCGCAGCGCATCGGCCATCATCAGCAGCGAGGGGATCTCCGGCGGTCCGGCGGGGACGATGGTGAAGGCCACCCAGGCGGCCATCAGCGCGCGCGCCGCATCGGGCGGACGGCGCGCGAGCTGCAGCCGCGCGAGCGTCATCCAGCCTTCGGGCGGCAGCGGGCCGGAGGCGAGGCGCTCCTCCCATGCCGCGATCGCGGCGGGGATGTTGTTCTGGCGCTCGGCCTGGATGGCGCGGGCCTCGGCGGCGGCGCGGGCCTGCGGGTTCGCTGCGGGGAAGCGGTTGCGCAGCTCCGCGCGATAGGCGGCGGTGTCGCTTTCCAACCCCGGCAATTCGAAGGCTCCGGCCGGGAGCGCAAAGGCAAGGGCGATCAGCAACATCAGCGCGCGCATGGGCACCATCCGGATGAGAGCGGAACGAGTATGCCACGGATGGCGGCGTGCGACAGTGACGCTCAGGCGAGCTTGCCCCGCCGAAGCGCCTTTAAGCCGCCTTGGGCAGGCCCACCCCGACCAGGGCGTCCCGTGTCACCAGCGAGGCCAGCCGCGCGACATCCCAGCCCTCGGTCCCGGCGGGGCGCTGCGGCAGCACCATCCAGCGGAAATCGGCGGTGGAATCGACTACGCGGATCTCGACGCTGTCGGGGATCGACGTGCCCCATTCGGCGAGGACGGCGCGCGGCTCGCGCACGGCGCGGGAGCGGTAGGCGAAGGACTTGTACCAGTGCGGGGGATAGCCGAGCAGCGCGCGCGGGTAGCAGGAGCACAGCGTGCATACGACCAGGTGATGCCGGGTCGACGTGTTCACCAGCACGCCCAGGGGCGGCGCGCCCGCCATGGTGGCGCCCATCTCCTCGGCCGCGGCGTGACCGTCGCGCAGCAGCAGGTCCATGTAGCCGGGGTCGGTCCAGGCGCGGGCGACCATGCGGGCACCGATCTCAGGACTGGCCTTGTCGGTGACGGCCTGGCGCGCGGCCAGCTGCTCTGCATTGACGATGCCCTTGGCGTCGAGCGCGGTCAGCAGCTTGTCCAGCAGGGCGACGCTTTCGGGGCGCGGGGGTGCAGCCATGTCAGTGGGGCTCCAGCCAGTGTTCGAAGACTTCGACCAGCAGGGTATCGCCCGGTGCACCCTCGCCCCAGACCGGCGGCTGCTCGAACAGCACGTGGTAGAGCGTGCGTTCCGGCGCCGGGCGCGCGAAGGCGAGGTCCTCGGGGTTCTTGAAGCGGCC
>JAZKFA010000185.1:0-7294 GCA_040386655.1 Pseudomonadota bacterium
CCGCGTCGAAGGCGCGGGAGGCGGCGACAAGGTTCTGCGCGCGCAGCTGGCGCATGCCCTCGGCGTAGAGATCCTCGGGCGCGGTGCTGTCGGCGCCGGCAACGGTCGGGTTGGCATTGGAGATGCGCTGCGCATTGGTGCCGTCCCAGGCGCGCGGCGTGGAGGAGCCACAGCCGGCCAGCGCAGTGGCGAGGCCAATGATCGGGAGCAGCGAGAGAAGACGGGAGCGGGAAAGACTGGGGCGCATTGTGCAAACCGTGATGCTGGTGCGGTCCTATATCATGGCTTGGCGCGTCGACGCCAAGCCATGCCCGTGGCACCTGGCGGGAAGGCCGGGCGGCGTGTGTCCGCCCGCTGGTCTGCGTCAGTCGCGCGCGGCAGCCGCGGCGGCGGGCAGGCGGGCGCCGACGCCGTCGAAGGTCATCTCGGACGCGCCGACGCGGCGCCAGGCGGTCTGGTCGGCGAACAGTGCGCGCAGCAGGCGGTTGTTCAGCGCGTGGCCGGAGCGATTGCCGCGGAACCGCGCCTTGAGCGGCGCACCGGCAAGCGCGAGGTCGCCCACCACGTCGAGCAGCTTGTGGCGGACGAATTCATCCGCCGAGCGCAGCCCGCCCGGGTTGAGCACCAGCGGCCCATCGACGACCACGGCATTGGCGAGGCTGCCGCCACGCGCGAGGCCGGCCTTGCGCAGCCGGGCCACATCCTCGGCCAGGGTGAAGGTGCGTGCATCGGCGAGCACGTCGCGGAAGCCGTGCGACGTCACGCGCATCGACAGGCGCTGGCGGCCGATGGCGGTGTTCGGGAAATCGATCTCGAGCTCGGCCTCGAAGCCGGATTCGCGGGCAGGCAGAAGCTCGGCGAAGGCGCCGGAGGCGTCCTCGACACGGATCGGGCGCAGCACTTCAATCGCGGCGCGCGGGGCGGCCGTAGTGACGGTGCCGGCGCAGTCGATCAGGAACAGGAAGGGGGCTGCGGACCCATCGAGGATGGGCAGCTCTGCGGCGTCCACATCGACCTCGGCATCGTCGATGCCGGCGCCGGCGAAGGCAGCCATCAGGTGTTCGATCGTGCCGACGCGCAGATCGGGCGCCTCATCGGAAGCGATGGCGGTGCACAGGCGCGTGTCGACCACCTGGTCGAAGCGCGCGGCGATCATCGCACCGCCCAGGTCGGTGCGGCGGAACACGATGCCGGTGCCGGCGGCCGCGGGGCGCAGCGTGACAGAGACACGCTGGCCGGTATGCAAGCCGATGCCGGTGCAGCCGATCGCGCTTTTCAGCGTGCGGCGTCGACCGTGCTCAGCTTGGATGGAACCGTCCATGAGACCCCTGTATCAGTGCGCGCCGGGCACCGTGCCCGGCTGTGGCGACGGCGGAACCCGAAAGAGGGAGCCGCCACCAGGACCGCTGCGATGCCCGGAGGCAGGCGGTGGTCCGAGTGCAAGATGGCCGCGCGAGGGTCTGGAAGCCACTCAATCCATGTTTCGAGATATTACCGGATAAGCGTTTGGAAAGATTATATTCTTGCGGTGCACAAAAGGGCAAGAATGTGGCGGCGCCTGAGTGGGGGTTTTTGGGCCTAGCGGGCGCCGCCGGCACGCCACGGCTCGCGCAGGGCGAGACCCGCCTCCCGCAGTGCAGCGCTGATGCGCATTCCGTGGGTCAGTGCCTGGCAGGCGGAGAGCAGCGGCATCGAATGCAGCCATATGGCGAGCGATTCACGCTCGGCGCCCTTCTGCGCCAGGGCGATGGCCAGGAGAAACCGGCCTTCATCGGCATGGATGGCGGGGCATAGCGGGCAGCCGAAGGGCATGGTGCCCCAGGGTGCGAGGCGGAACAGGGCATCGAGGGGGGCTTCCGCCGCGCCGGCATCCGCGCTGGCGAGAAGCATGCGGAGAGCCGGGGCCGGGGCGCGGCCAACCTGGGCCTGCTCGTGCCACAATCTGGCGGCGTCGAGCAGCAGGCGCTCGGCTGCGGGAAGATCGTCGGCGGCCTGGTCGGTCCAGGGCCAGAGAGGAATGCCGCGCGTGGCCATGGGAATAGAGACTCCGGGGTGGAGGCAGCACGCTAGGTCAGTTGCGAGTGGTTCGCAATATCATCTTCCTCCGTGGTAAGGCTGTCCGTGCTGGCCCGCCAGCGCGTCTCCCAGCTGCGCGGCCGGCCGCCGCGGCAGCGCAGCAGCTCCAGCCGCCAGCCGGGATCGCCCAGATCATGTGGCGCGCCGGTCCCCGGAATGGGGGAGACGCGCCACCGCGTCAGCGCGGGCGAGGCCTGGCCGGCGCCGGTATCCCCGCGCAGCAGCAGCCCGATGGGGCCGCCGGATTCGGCTGCCAGCTGTAGGCGCCTGGCGGCGGTGAGGTCGATCTCGCGCAGTTCCAGCAAAGCGCCGCCGATCGCCGGGCAGCGCAGCGATTCCTCCATGGCCCAGAGCCCGTCCTGCGCATTACCGGCATGGACGAAGACCAGATTCTCCGGCCGCAGCCCGAAGCGCAGGAGGCCAGGCGGCCAGGCATCCGGGTCGGGGCCGATCCACAGCACCGTGGCCTCGGTCCGCGCCAGGATCAGGGCGGCGAAGGCGGTGGTCGAGCCGGTATCGGGGCCGGTGATCTCGTGCAGCCCGGCGCGCGCGAGGCCACCCCAGGGCAGCGCCGCGTCGATCGCGGGGGCGAGCTTGATGGCGCGGCCATCCTCGCGCGCCATGGCCTCCGCCGCGCCGCCGCGCTCGATGGCGGTCACCCGGGCACGGAGCGCGGCCAGCGTGGCCGCCCGATCCATGGAAGAGGGAAGCATTGAAGAGGGGGCCATGGAAGAGTGGCCGGCGGTGGGCGCGTCCATGGGGGAAGGGGGGGCGGAGTCCATGTTCCTCATATGTTCTTCTGAACCCTGCCCCGCGTCAACCACCGTCTGGCCCGGTCGGGGGTGCGCCACGCTTTCTCCTGACCGGGCTCTCCAAAGCCTGGTTCTGCCGTGTTTCCCCTCCCGGGGAGCATCGCCATCTCCCGCACGCGTCACCTGTGCGAAGCGCGTCTCCGGTGTTTGCCGCCGCCGGTCAGCCCGCATGCCAGCCGCGCAGTCACGCCTCTTGAAGCGTGACCGAATGCAACCGAATCTCGCCAGACGATCAAGGAGATCACCATGCCGGCGCATATCGTGGAGGGGTTCGCCGGCGCGGTCGGCAACACGCCCCTGATCCGCCTCCGTCGCGCCTCCGCGGAAACCGGCTGCGAGATCCTGGGCAAGGCGGAATTCATGAACCCCGGTGGCTCGGTTAAGGACCGCGCCGCACTCGGTATCATCGAGGCCGCCGAGCGCGACGGGCGCCTCACCCCCGGCAAGCCAGGCCTCATCGTCGAGGGCACGGCCGGCAATACGGGCATCGGCATCACGCTGGCCGCCAATGCGCGCGGCTACCACTCCATCATCGTCATGCCCGAGACGCAGAGCCGCGAGAAGATCGACTTCCTGCGCATGATCGGCGCCGACCTGCGCCTGGTGCCGGCCAAGCCCTATGCCGACCCCGGCAACTACGTGCATTTCTCCCGCCGCCTCGCCGGCGAACTGGGCGCGGTTCACGCCGACCAGTTCGACAACCCCGCCAATGGCAACGCGCATGAGGCGACGACGGGCCCCGAGATCTGGGACCAGACCAATGGCGGCGTCGATGCCTTCACCTGCTCCTGTGGGACAGGGGGCACGCTGGCCGGCGTCGGGCGCGCGCTGAAGTCGCGGAAATCCTCGGTGCGCATAATCCTCGCCGATCCGCTCGGCAGCGCGCTGTATTCGTGGGTGAAGACCGGGGAGGTGAAGGCCTCCGAGGGCAGCTCCATCACCGAGGGCATCGGCCAGGCCGCGCGGGTGCCGGGCAATCTCGACGGCGCTCCGATCGACGATGCCGAGCAGATCCCCGATGCCGAGGCGCTGGCGCAGGTCTATGCGCTGCAGGCGGAGGAGGGGATTTCGGTGGGTGGTTCGGCCGGGCTGAACGTCGCGGCCGCCATCCGCGTCGCGCGCGCGATGGGGCCGGGGCATACCATCGTGACCATCCTGTGCGACGGCGCGGCGCGGTATCAGTCCAAGCTGTTCAACCCGGAATTCCTGCGCGGCAAGGGTCTTCCCGTGCCGGCCTGGCTCGAGTCCTGAGGGCGTCCATGGAAATCATCGAACTCGCGCGCAATATTCGCGCCCGCGACCCGGCCAAGCCGAACTGGGCGGAGACGATCCTGTGCTACGCCGGGCTGCACGCGGTGGTGTGGCATCGCCTGGCGCATTGGCTATGGAGCGCGGGCCTGCGCGGGCCGGCGCGCTGCGTCTCCCACCTGTCGCGGTTCCTCACGGGGATCGAGATCCATCCCGGGGCGAAGATCGGGCGACGGCTGTTCATCGACCACGGCATGGGCGTGGTGTTCGGCGAGACGGCCGAGGTGGGCGACGACGTCTACATGTACCACGGGGTGACGCTGGGCGGGCTCACCACGGCGACCGGCAAGCGGCACCCGACCATCGGCAATGGGGTGACGATCGGCGCCGGGGCGAAGGTGCTGGGGCCGATCAAGGTGGGCGACGGCGCGCGGATCGGCGCCAACGCCGTGGTGGTGCGCGATGTCCCCGCGGACCAGACGGTGGTGGGCATCCCCGCTCGGCCGCCGGGCGATGACCCGTGCTCCGACCCGGGGATCGGCTATGGGCTGACGCGGCCGGAGGCGGACCCGGTGGGCGAGCAGCTGGCGGCATTGCGGGCAGAGGTCGCGCTGCTGCGCGCCGAGGTCGCGCAGCGGGAGCGGGTGGGGTCCTGACAGCCTGCGATCCCGCTTGCGCAGCGGCCACGGTGCATGTGATAAGAACATAGAGTGAACACAATCGCGACCGCTGCGGCATCACGAGCGAAGTGCCGCAGAGATGTCCGAAAGTAAGATCTGCGGGTTTTCGGCATTTAGTTCGATGAATATCAAGGACTTGTCGCGTCGCACTGCCGAGTAAGATTTTCTTACATCCTTACCGCGGGGCTTGAGACTCGGCGCCCCGCATGGCAAAGCCGAAGCTTCGCGCATCCGCGCGCAAGAAACGCGCGCCGTGAGGCGCGGACAAACCGCCGAGGACATGCCCATGCTTCGCCGCACGCTTCTGGCTGCCACAGCGGGCGCGCTCGCCGCGCCGCATATCGCCAATGCGCAGACCGGCGCCTGGCCGGACCGGCCGCTGCGGATCATCGTGCCCTGGCCGCCGGGCGGGTCGACGGACACGGTGGCGCGGCTGTTCCAGTCCAAGCTTGCGGAGATCCTGGGCCGGCCGGTGATCATCGAGAACCGCGGCGGCGCCTCGGGGTCGATCGGGTCGGCCGAGGCGGCCCGCGCGCCGGCGGATGGCTACACCTGGATGCTCGCCTACGACAATGAGGCGACGAATCAGACGGTCATGCGGCTGCCTTACCGCACGCTGGAGGCCTTCGCCCCCGTGACGCTGGTGGCGACGGGGCCGCTGGCGCTGGTGGCGCACCAGTCGACCCCCTATCGCACCTTCGCCGATGTGGTGGCGGCGGCGAAGGCTGCGCCCGATACGATCGGGTATGCGAGCTCGGGTGTGGGTGGGCTCGCGCATGTCTCGACGGTGCTGCTGTCCAGCCGCGCGGGGATGAACCTGGTGCATGTGCCCTACCGCGGCGGCGGGCCCGCCGTGTCGGATGCGGTGGCGGGCAACGTGCCGCTGTTCATGTCCAACGTGGTGATCATCAGCCAGCACATCCGCGCCGGCACGTTGCGCCCGCTGGGCGTGACGACGCGCGGGGAGACCCGCCACGTCCCCGGCGTGCAGAGCTTCGCCCAGCAGGGCGTGGGTGATTTCGAGGCGCCGACATGGTGGGCCTTCCTGGGCCGGGCCGGGACGCCGGAGCCGATCATGCGCCGCATGCAGGAAGCGATGGCCCTCGCACTCGCGGATGCGGAGGTGAAGCGGCGGATCGAGGAGCAGGGCTGCGACGTGGTCGCCACCAGCGGCGATGAATGCCGCGCCTTCCTCGCCCAGCAGATCGAGAAGTGGGGCGAGGTGATCCGCGCGAACAACATCCGCGCGGATAGCTGATGCCCCGCCCGGCGCGCAGGGCAAGGTGATGCCGTGACGATCCTGCTGACGGGCGTGGCCGGCTTTATCGGCCTGCACGCCGCCGAGGCGCTGCTGGACCGCGGGGAGCGCGTGCTGGGGATCGACACGCTCAACGCCTACTACGACGTGCGGCTGAAGCGGGCGCGCCTGGCGCGGCTTGAGGGGCGGGCAGGGTTCAGCTTCCGCCCCGTCGATGTGTCCGACCGCACGGCGATGCTGGAGCTTGCGGCGGAAAAGCCGGGCATCACGCGCATCCTGCACCTCGCGGCCCAGGCGGGGGTGCGGCACTCGTTGGTGGATCCCTACGCTTATGTCGACGCGAACGTCATGGGGCACCTGGTGGTGCTTGAGCTGGCGCGGCGACTCGGGGGGTTGAAGCACCTGGTCTATGCGAGCTCCTCCTCGGTCTACGGCGCAAACACGGTGCTGCCGTTCTCGGAATCGGACCGGGTGGATACGCCCGTGTCGCTCTACGCCGCGACCAAGCGGGCAGGCGAGCTGATGAGCGCGTCCTATGGGCACCTGTTCGGGCTGCCGCAGACGGGCCTGCGATTCTTCACGGTCTATGGGCCGTGGGGGCGGCCCGACATGGCGCCGTGGCTATTCGCGGATGCGATTCTCTCGGGCAGGCCGATCACGCTCTACGAGGGCGGACGGCTCAAGCGGGATTTCACCTATGTCGCTGATATCGTTGACGGGGTGGTGCGGGTTCTCGACAGGCCGCCGCCCGCGGACGCGCCGCGGATTCTGAATATCGGCAACCACCGGAGCGAGCTGGTCTCGCGCTTCGTCGCGGTGCTGGAGGAGGCGCTGGGCGTGCGCGCGGTGATCCAGGATGTGCCGCGCCCAGCGACGGAAGTGCATGAGACTTTTGCCGATGTGGCGGCCGTCTCCGCACTCACCGGCTATGCGCCGACGACACCCATCGAGGTGGGGATTCCGAAATTCGCCGCATGGTTTCGCGAATGGCGAAAATTGGGTGTTGACGGCTCGGTGGCAGGGACATAAAAGCCCGCCACCGCCGAGGAGTGAGGCGCCGGGCCCCAGGGTCTGACGCAGCATCCCGGAGGTGCCCTGAAAGACGGGACAGAGCGCCAACCGAGAGAGTTATCTCGGGTGGTGTTTTCGTCCCTGAAGTCTAGGTGTTCTTTGACAATTGCATCTGGTTTGGAAGTATTGGTATCTGCCTATGTTTTATG
>JAZKFA010000186.1:0-3414 GCA_040386655.1 Pseudomonadota bacterium
CACCGGCCGGTCCCGCCGCGCCATCGGCGCTCACCTGGCCGGCAAGGGCATCGCCGCCGAAACCGCCGCCGCCGCACTGCCCGCCGATACCGAAAGCGAACTCGATGCCGCACTGGCCCATTGCCGTCGCCGCCGCGTTGGACCCTTCGCGCGGACGACCATGGATGCGGCCGCACGGCTGAAGGCGCTGGCCTCGCTGGCCCGCGGCGGCTTCGCGCGCGGCGTGGCGGAACAGGCGCTGGACATGGATACCGATGCCGCGGAGGAGCGCATCATCGCGCGTCGTGCGAATGGGTGAGGGTGGGTTTGATGACAGGCCGGGGAAAGGAATTTCCCCGGACCCCATTCTTTTGTTTTTGGCTTCTGGGTGCTGGCTGTGGGGGCAGCGCTGCCTAGTCGCTGCAGCGCCACCTGCCAGCTGGCACCCAAAAGCAAAAATAAAAGAAAGGGGGTTTGGGAGAAATTCATTTCCCCCATGCTTCCATGGCTGACCCCGCCATGACCCTGGCCGGCGTCCGGCGCGGCGCTCGGGCCGCGCTGCCGCTGGTCATCGGCACCTTTCCGTTCGGCATCGTCGTGGGTGTCATCTCGGACGCGAAGGGGCTTTCGCTCGCCGAGACGCTGCTGATGTGTGCGGTGGTCTTCGCCGGGTCCTCGCAACTGCTCGCGCTGGAATTATGGGCGGACCCGGCGCCGGTGCTTGCCGCAGCCATCGCCGCCTTCGCCGTGAACATCCGCCTCGCGCCGATGGGCGCGGCGCTGGCGCCCTGGCTGAACCGGCTGCGCGGCTGGAAGCTGTGGGGCACGCTCGCGACGCTGGTGGATCATTCCTATGCGCTCTCGGCTGCCGAGATGCAGCGCGGGGGGCGCGATGCGGGCTACCTGCTCGGCGTCGGCGTCGGGCTGTGGGTGTTCTGGATGGTCGCTGTGGCGCTCGGGCACGGGCTAGGGTCCGTGGTGCGCGTGCCGCCCGGGCATCCGCTCTACTTCGCCGCCGCGGCGACCTTCTGCGCCATCCTGGTGCCGTTCTGGCGTGGGGTGCGGCGCGACCTCGCCCCCTGGGTGCTGAGCGCGGGTATCGCGCTGTTGCTCTGGTGGATGGGACTGCCGCAGCCCGGGCCGCTCATCGCCGGCGCGCTCGCCGGCGCCGTGCTGGGTGCGGCGCGAGGCGAGGGGCGGGCGTGATGCCCATCCGCCCAAGCCGGCGCCCGTTGCATGCCGACACCCTTTCGGGGTGCGCACTTGCGCGCACCGCGAGCGCGAATGCGCGAACGGCGGCAGTCCGCCGAAAGGCAAGCCGCCGGAGGCGGCGCCCGCCGCTTGAGGGCACAACATGTTCCGCGGATGCGCGACCGCGCTCGTCGCACCAGGGCCGCCCGTGACCATCCGCCCCGATGTCCTCGCGGCCATCATCGCCATGGCGCTGGCCACCTACGCCTGCCGCGCCGGGGGCTATGTCATCCTGCGCGCGGTGCGCCTGCCGCCCTTTGTCCAGCGCGTGCTCGCGAACCTGCCGGGGCCGCTGTTCTGCGCCTATGTCGCGCCCGCGCTCGCGCAGTGGGGATGGGCCGGCTGGGCGGCGGGAGCGGCGGTCATGGCGGTGCAGTTCGCCACGCGCAACATGGCCGTCTCCATCCTCAGCGGGGTTGCGGCGATGGCGGCGCTGCAGCTTCTGGGCTGACCGGCGCAGGGGCGGCCGGTTCAGGCGGGGCGGACTGCACGGCGGCCAGCGGCGGCGACAGCATCGCGACACCATTCGCCCGGAACACCTGCTGCACGCGGGAATTGAACTCGCGCTGCACCGGCCAGCGCTGCATCGGGTCCGTCTTGATGCGGCAGCGCAGCACCAGCGCGTTGTCGTTGAACTTCTCCACGCCCATCACGTCCAGCTCGTCGCGGATCGCGGTGCGCCAGCGCGTCTCCGCGCGCATCTCAACCACCACGCCCTTCAGCAGCTCCGTCACCTTGTCGAGGTCCTGGCCGTAGGCGATGGATATGTCGTGCACCGAGAAGCCGAAGTCGCGCGTCTGGTTGGTCACCGTCGTCACCGCGCTGAAGGGCACGATGTGCACGCTGCCATCCAGCGCGCGCAGCTTGATCGAGCGGATGGACAGCTGCTCCACCACGCCCGACAGCCCGCCCAGCTGGACCACGTCGCCTACCGCGACCGCATCCTCGAACAGCAGGAAGATGCCGGTGATCACGTCCTGCACCAGCTTCTGGCTGCCAAAACCGATGGCCAGGCCGATCACGCCCGCGCCGGCCAGCAGCGGGGCGACGTTGACGCCGATCTCGCTGAGCGTGTTGAGCGTGAGGAAGACCAGGATCACCACCATTAGCGCGGTGCGCAGCATCGGCAGCAGCGTGCGCACGCGCGCCGAGCGCGAGGCCTGCGCATCGCGCGCGAGGCGGACCAGGTAGCGCCCTATGGCGGCGTTCACCACCTCCCACACCAGCACCGAGAGGAAGACGGTCAGCCCGATTGAGAGCAGCGAGCCCAGCAGCCGGCTGCCGAGCTGGCCCTGGCGGAACCAGGCGAAGGCATCGAGCCCCCAGGCCTCGAGAAGGATAAGGATGGCGAGGATGGTGATGATGACCGAGACGCCGGCCTTGAGTGCCGGGACGTAGCGGTTGGCGCGTGCCTCCAGCCCCGGGTAGCGAGCCGCTAACTCCGCGCCGATGTGGAAGCCGCGCTGAATGGCGCGGCGGGACACCACGTCGAGGAACTTGGCCGCGAAGCCGATCAGCACCGTCGCGGCGGATACGCGCGCGAGGCGGTAGAAGCCGTCGCGGACCTCCAGCGCCCAGACCCCCCAGGCCGCGAACAGCCACAGGATGGCGACCAGGTGCCACACCTCCGCGAGCCGGTCGCGCAACCCGCGGGCAAGGCGGCGGGAGGGGCCGGGGTCCACGCCTTCGGGCAGGTCCGGCGCGCGCAGTACCTCGGCCACGGCGGCGCGGTTCTGCAGGATGACGATGACGAGGAGCAGCGTGACCGCCAGCAGGCATACCCGCGTGATCGCGTCATAGGCGGACCAGGGCAGGCCGAACAGCAGCCCGGCCTCGGCCGAGGCGAAGCCCGCGACCAGCACTAGCGTGATGCGGCGCAGCCAGACGGTGATGTAGGCCGCGGTCTCGTCCGCGACCGGCAGCAGCCGTAGTTGCGCCGAGGCGGGCGAGAGCAGCATCCGGCTGGACGCCATCACCGCGCGGGACACCATGTAGGCGTTGTTGACGGTGAGGATGACGAGCTGTGTTGTCGGCAGCGGGTTCACCGCGCCGATCAGCCCGTAGGAGATGATGGCGAAGGCCCCGACCGGGATCAGGTCCAGCCCGAGCCGGGCGACCACCAGCGGGACCCGGCGAAACCAGCTCCATTGCCGATTTTGCGGCGGCGATTCCGGAGAGATGCGC
>JAZKFA010000186.1:3424-3732 GCA_040386655.1 Pseudomonadota bacterium
CCATTCGGCCAGCAGCCCGAGCCCGAAGATCAGCGCCAGCTTCCAGCCGGCATCAAGCACGCGCGACTGCGTCACCGGATCCCGCGCCAGGGCCGACATCCATCGCAGCATGGAGGGGATGTCGGTCAGCGCCTGGGCCGCGCCGAAGATTTGGTCGGACAGGGCGGAGAGCCGCTGCGACGCGGTGGTGAGGATCTGCCCGCCGAGCGTATTGGCCGGCAGCAGCTCGGCCGGCGGCGCGGTCGCGGCTGGTGCGGCGGCAGGGGCAGCAGCCGGTGGCGTGGCTGCAGCCGGTGCCGGGGTCGGCG
>JAZKFA010000187.1:0-8066 GCA_040386655.1 Pseudomonadota bacterium
CCCTCATGACCTACGCAGTGATCCGCACCGGCGGCAAGCAGTACCGCGTGACCCCCGACCTGACCCTGGTCGTGGAGCGGCTGGAGGCCGAGCTCGGCTCCACCATCACCTTCCACGACGTTCTGGCCATCGGTGGCGAGGCAGGCCTGACCATCGGCGCCCCAACCGTTCCCGGCGCGACCGTGACCGCGACCGTTGTCGAGCATGACCGCGGCGACAAAATCATCATCTTCAAGAAGCGCCGCCGCCAGAACAGCCGGCGCAAGAACGGCCATCGCCAGCACCAGACGGTGCTGAAGATCGCCTCCATTTCAGCGGCCTGAGACAGGGAGAACAGCCATGGCACACAAGAAAGCAGGCGGTTCGTCCCGCAACGGTCGCGACAGCGCGGGCAAGCGCCTGGGCGTCAAGCTGTTCGGCGGCCAAGTCGTGAAGGCCGGCAACATCATCGTGACGCAGCGCGGCACCAAGATGATCCCGGGCCTCAACGTCTACGCCGGTCGCCAGCACAGCCTGCATGCCCGCGTCGATGGCCGGGTGAAGTTCCTCCGCCGTGCCGAAGGCCGCGTGCACGTGACGGTGGAGGCGGTCGCACTCGCCGCCGAGTAAACGCCTGCCCCTGTGATGGACTGCCGCGCGGGGGCCTTTCGGCCCCCGTCTGCATTTAAGCGTTCGCATTGAAGACCCCCGATGAAATTCCTCGATGAAGCCAAGGTGTTCGTGAAGGCTGGCGATGGCGGTGACGGCGTCATCGCGTTCCGGCGCGAAAAGTACATCGAGTTCGGCGGCCCCGACGGCGGCAATGGCGGCCGCGGCGGTGACGTGGTGATCGAGGCGGTCGATGGCCTGAACACCCTGATCGACTACCGCTATTCCCAGCACTTCAAGGCGCGCAAGGGCGGCAATGGCTCGGGGTCTGACCGCTCCGGCGCCGCCTCCGACAGCGTGACGATGAAGGTCCCGGTCGGCACCCAGATCCTGGCCGAGGACAAGGAAACGCTGCTCGCCGACCTCGATGAGCCTGGCAAGCGCGCGGTCATCGCGGTGGGCGGCGATGGCGGCCACGGCAATGCGCATTTCAAGACGGCGACCAACCGCTCCCCCCGCCGCGCCGACAAGGGCTGGCCGGGCGAGGAGCGCTGGATCTGGCTGCGCCTCAAGCTGATAGCCGTCGCCGGCCTGGTCGGGCTTCCCAATGCAGGGAAATCCACCTTCCTCGCCGCCTCATCCTCCGCGCGGCCGAAGATTGCGGACTACCCCTTCACCACGCTGCACCCGCAGCTGGGCGTTGTGCGCCTCTCGCACGCGGAGGAGTTCGTCCTGGCCGACATCCCCGGCCTGATCGAGGGCGCGGCCGAGGGTGCCGGCCTCGGCACCCGCTTCCTGGGTCATGTCGAGCGCTGCGCGGTGCTGCTGCACCTCATCGACGGCACCCAGCCGGATCCCGCTGCGGCCTATGCGATGGTGCGGGAGGAGCTGCTCGCCTATGGCGGCGGCCTGTCGGACAAGCCGGAGATCGTGGCACTCAACAAGCTCGACGCCATGACCCCGCAGGCCAAGGCCTCCCGCGTGAAGGCGCTGGAGCGTGCCTGTGGCGGCCCGGTCCTGCTGCTCAGTGGCGCGACGGGCGCTGGCGTGCCGGAGGTGCTGCGCGCCATCGCCGACAGGGTCGCGGAAGCCCGCGCCGCGGAGGGCTGACTCCACCCGGTAAACCGTCCAGACGGTTTGTGTTGATAAAACCGTCCAGCCGGTATAGTAACCGGTCCATGTCCTCCGCCATGGCCGAAAAACCCGTCTCCGACGTGCGCAACCGCATCCTCGATGCGGCGGAAACGCTCGTGCAGGACAAGGGCGTCGGTGGGCTCACGCTGGAGGCCGCGGCGAGGCTCGCGGGCGTGTCCAAGGGCGGGCTGCTCTATCACTTCGCCTCCAAGGAGGCGCTGCTCGACGCCGCGCTCAAGCGCCTGTCGGAGTATTTCCGCACCGAGTTCGAGACCTGCGTTGCCGCCCAGCCGGAAGGCCCCGGCCGCGTCGCCCGCGCCATGATCGCCTGGGCTTTCGGCGAGGATGAAATGGCCTGCGACGAGCGCGACGAACGCGCCGCCGCCGTCTACCTGGCCGCCTTCCATCACGACCCCGCTTTGCTTGACCCGATCCGCGCCGTCTACGTCCAGCTGCGTGAGGCGGTTCTGGCCGATGGCCTGCCGCCCGGTGCGGGTGCCGCCATCATGTGCGCCGGCGACGGCGCCTTCATGTCGCGCATCTTTCAGCTCTACGCCATGAGCCGGGAGGAGCGCCGCTCCGTCGCCGCCGCCCTCGCGCGCCTGCTGGAGCCGGTGCCGTGACCCGGCGGGGCAAGATCCTGCTCGGGCTCGCAGCGCTGGCGCTGATCGGCGGCGGCTTCGCGTTCCTGTCCGGCGGATCCGCCGCGCCCGAGGCCCCGCCGCGCCCGATCGGCGCGCTCCCGGGTGCCGCGCGTGAAGCCGGCGTCGGCGCACTCGGCCGGGTCGAGCCGCTGAGCCGCATCCTCAAGCTCACCCATTCGGCGGGCCCGATGGCCGGGGTGCGGATCGAGCGGCTGCTGGTCGAGGAAGGCCAGCGCGTCGAGGCCGGCGCGCTGATCGCCACCTTCTCCGACGCCGAGCAGAAGGACGCGACCCTCGCCCAGGCGGAAGCCAATGTCGCCCAGGCGCAGGCGAACCTCGCGCGCATCCGCGCCGCCGGCCGGCCCGAGGAGATCGCCGCCCAGCGCGCGCGCATCGCGAGCCTCGCCGCCGCGGCCGAGATCAGCCGCCGCGACACGGTCCGCGCCGAGCAGCTGGTCCCCTCCGGCGCCGGTGGTGTCGCCGCCGCCGAGCGCGCCCGCTTCGCCACCACGCGCGCCCAGGCCGACAGGGCGGAGGCCGAGGCGACCCTCGCGCGGCTGCTGACGCCGCGGCCCGAGGACGTCGCCGTCGCGGAGGCCGAGCTCGCGGCCGCCACCGCTGCGCGCGACAAGGCCCGCGCCGATGCCGCACTCTCTCGCCTGACCGCGCCTATCGCCGGCACCATCCTGCGCGTCATCGCCCGCGCTGGGGAGCGCATCGGCGATGACGGCGTCGTCGAAATGGCGGACCTCTCGCGCCTCGACATCGTGGCGGATGTCTATGAGACGGACCTTGCCCGGCTGAGCATCGGTGCGACGGCGGAGATCATCGTCCCCGGCGAGCCGCGCCGCTTCTCCGCGACCCTGCGCGAGATCGGCTGGCAGGTGCGCCGTGCGCCGCAGACCACGACGGACCCGGTCGCCGCCATCGACAGCCGCACCGTCGCCGTTCGCCTCGCGCTGGATGAGGCGGGTGTCGCGGCCCTCGCGCGGCGGTCGAACATGCAGGTCCAGGTGGCGATCCGGCCATGAACGAGACCACGCGGCTTCTCCCCTGGGCGCCCGAACGCACCGGCGAGGCCACACCGCTGTCGCCGCCGCCGCGCGCGCCGGCGCCCGTGCGGACGCCCAGCCCATCCCTGCCGGAGATGATCTACCTGCCGCTGCGCCTGGCCTGGCGGCAGCTGCGCGCGGAGCGTGCGCGCCTGTTCTCCGCCATGGCGGGCGTGATGTTCGCTTGCGTGCTGGTCTTCATGCAGCTGGGTTTCCGCGCGGCGCTGTTCGAAAGTGCGACCGCGCTGCTCGGCGGGATGCGCGCCGACATCTTCCTGATGCACCCGCTGACCACCGCCAGCTTCCGCCCCGAGGCCTTTCCGCGCAGCCGTGCCTACCAGACCTTGGCCGATCCGGACGTGGTCGAGGCGGTGCCGATCTACCTGGCCCAGACGACGTGGCGTAACCCGGTCGACGGCTCGCGCCGCTCGATCCAGCTGGTGGGGTTTGATTCCGACGCAGGCGCGCTGCGCTTCGACGGCATCGAGGCTGTCGCCGAAGCCCTCAAGCGCCCGGACACCTTCGCCTTCGACCGCCTCTCCCGCCCCGAATTTGGTCCGGCCGCGGCGATGTTCGAGGCACAGGGCCCCTTCGACGTGCAGCTCGGCGGGCGGATGCTGGAACTCACCGGCCTCGTCAGCATCGGCGCAAGTTTCGGCGCGGATGGCAACGCGGTGCTGTCGGAGACGAATTTCCGCCGCATCATGCGCGACCGCTCGGCCTCGGTCGTCGATCTCGCGGCACTCAGGGTGCGCGAGGGCGCGGATATTCCGGCCGTTATCGCCCGGCTGCGCGCGACCTTGCCGCCCGACGTGATGGTGCTGTCGCGGCCCGAACTGGTCGCGCATGAGCGCGCCTATTGGGAGACCGCGACGCCGATCGGATTCATCTTCGCCTTCGGCAGCCTGATGGGGCTGATCGTGGGCATGGTGATCGTCTATCAGATCCTGTTTTCCGACATCGCGAACCACATTCGCGAATACGCGACGCTGAAGGCCATCGGCTATTCGAACGGCTTCCTCGCGCGCGTGGTGATGGGGGCGGCGCTGATCCTCGCGATCATCGGCTTCATCCCGGGCATCCTGCTGTCGACCTGGCTGTACGGGCTGGTCGGCGGGGCGACCTTCCTGCCGCTGCGCATGGAGGTTGAGCGCGGCGCGACCGTGTTCGGCCTGATCTTCGGCATGTGCGTGATTGCGGGCCTGCTCGCGATGCGCAAGCTGCGCGACGCCAACCCCGCGGACATGTTCTGATGCTCGCGCCTGCCCCGGTCGAGCTGCGCGGCATCACCTTCTCCTACGGGGAAGGCGAGCTGCGCCGGCCCGTGCTGCGCGATGTGGAACTCGAGGTCGCACCGGGCGAGATCGTGCTGCTGACCGGCCCCTCCGGCAGCGGCAAGACCACGCTGCTGACCCTGATCGGCGCGCTGCGCGCGATGCAGGAGGGCTCAGCCCGCGTGCTCGGCCAGGAACTCGCCGGCGCGAAGGAGGGCGCGCGCGTCGCGCTGCGCCGGCGCATCGGCTTCATCTTCCAGAACCACAACCTGCTGGGCTTCCTCACCGCGCGGCAGAACGTGGCCATGGCGCTCGAGATGCATGGCACGCTGAACGAGGCGGAGCGCCTCGCGCGTGCGGGCGAGCTGCTCGCCTCGGTCGGCCTTTCCGACCACACTGAGAAGCAGCCAGCAAAACTCTCCGGCGGGCAGCGCCAGCGCGTGGCCGTCGCACGCGCGCTCGCCGCCGACCCAGGCCTGGTGCTGGCCGACGAGCCGACCGCCGCACTCGACAAGCAATCGGGATCCGAGGTGGTGCACCTGCTGCGCGACCTCGCCAAGAAGCGCGGCGCGCCGATCCTGATGGTGACGCACGACCCGCGCATCCTCGACATCGCCGACCGCGTGGTGACGATGGAAGACGGCCGCATCGTGAGCGCCGCGGCGTAATATTGTGCCCTCAGGCGCCGGGCGCCGCCATTCGGCGGCTTGGCTCGCCGGACGACCGGCGTTCGCGCATTCGCGCTCGCGTTGGGCGCGAAGAGCGCCCCCCGGTAGTGTGCCCTCGACGCTGGGCGCCGCCATTCGGCCGCACGGTGGGCGCGAAAAGCGCGCCCCCATCTGGTGCTCTCAGCCGCCTGGTTGCGCGGCGGTGAAGACGGCGCGCTGGGCAGCGAAGGCGCGCTGGAATGCCGGGCGCGCTTCGCCGCGCGCGACATAGGCGGCGAGAGTCTCGAACGCCTCCAGCATTCCCCACCCGTCCATGCGGCGCAGCACCGTCACCATCATCAGGTCGCCGGCGCTGAAGGCGCCGTCCAGCCATTCGGTCTGGCCAAGCTGCGCGGCGAGCTGGCCAAGCCGGGCGTTGATCCGCTCGTCCAGCATCGGTAGGCGTGCCTGGTACCAGCTCCTCGCGGTCTCCATGATCATGGCGGCCTCGCGCTCGACGATCGGCGGCTCGACGGTGGTGACGGCGGCGAACATCCACATGATCGCGCGCGCCCGCGCCGCGGCATCGTCCGGCAGCAGCCCGGCATGGGTCTCCGCGATGCGCAGCACGATCGCGCCCGATTCGAACAGCGCGAGGCCACCCTCCTCATAGGTCGGGATCTGGCCGAAGGGATGCAGCGCGAGATGCGCCGGCTGCTTCATGGCCTCGAACGACAGCAGCCGCACGTCATAGGCCTGGCCCGCTTCCTCGAGCGCCCAGCGCACCCGCATGTCGCGCGCCTGGCCCTCGCCGCGATCGGGCGAGTCCGCGAAGGCGGTGATGGTGGGGATCATCGGAACCTCCTGGCGAACGCAGGGGCCATGCTGCGTCACGCCGGCACCGGTGGAGAATCATCTCGTGGCGATGGCGCTTGGGCTCCAGTCTAGATCTCGCGCCGGAAGGAGACGACGAAGCGCCATCCCTCGCCCGGCACGCTGCGCGGCTCCACGATGGCGCGTGCCGCCTCCAGCGTCAGGAACAGGTTGCGCGCGACGGTGATGTTGGTCCCGAAGCCGGCGGATGCGGCGCGGTCGCCGCGCGGCGCCGGCACCGGGGTGTGCGACTGCACGCGCCCATAGTCGATGAAGGCGTAGACCTCGGAGCGGCGCAGCACCTCGATCACCGGCCCCGCCTCTGGCACGAAGCTGAGCGGCACGGCGAGTGCAAGCGAGCCGGAATACCCGATGTCGCCCGCGAGCGAGCCGGCGGAGAAGGCGCGCCCGAATTGCGCCCCGCCATAGGTGAACAGCTCCGACGAGGGCAGCCTCTCGCCCGTGTACTGCCCCGCCGCGCGCGCGCGCAGCACGAGCGTGCCGCCGAACAGCGCCTGATTGAAGGCGAGGATCGCCGAGGCCTTGGTGAAGCTCGGGTCGCCATAGAAGAATTCCAACCGCTGGCGCGCGCCCAGGACATCCAGGCCCTGGCTCACCACCAGGCTGATCGCGCCTGCGCGCGTCGCGCCGTCGCTGAGGGAATAGCTGACACCGGCGCGCAATACGCGCGTGGCCTCACTGGCCGCGATTTGGCCGGTGAGCAGCTGGTCCGTCTCCAGCACATCGAGGCCCGCCGTCACGGTCAGGTTCTCGTTCGCCGTGCGGATGACCGGATAGGCGAAGAGCAGGCTCGCGGTCAGCGCCTCGCCTTCCAGCGTGGAGCGGCGAGTCTCATGCGTGCGCAGGTGGTTGGCGCTGATCGTCACGCTCGCACCATCGGTGCCGATGGGTTGCCGGTGGGAGGCGGTGAAGAAGGTGAATCGCTGGAAATCGGTGGGGAAGCCGTAGCCGACGCGGGTGCTGTCGCCCTCCCCGAACAGCGCGTTCAGACCGAGGCTCACGAAGCCCTGCACATTGCCAAGCGAGCGGTTGCCGAGATTGTCGATCCCGAAGCCGTAGACGGTGTTGATGCGCTCCATCGTCAGCACCAGCCGCGCGGCCCCCGGCGCCTGGCCGGCGGGGTCCAGCCGCCCGGCGACGCGGCGGCCGGGGATGTCGTTCATCAGCAGCAGATAGCGCTCCAGCGTGACGCGGCGCAGCGGGCGCTCGGATGCGATGCGCTGGGCATAGGCCTGGATGAGGGAGATGTCCGCGCCCTCGGTATCGCCCTGGATGACGATATCCGTGACCGTGCCCTCGACGGCCTGCAGGCGCAGCACGCCGTCATCGCCCTGCCGCGGAACCAGCACGGCGAAGATGGCCAGGCCGCGCTCCTCATACTGCGCGCCCACTTCGGTCGCGAGGCGCTGCAGCTCCGCGCGGTTGAGGCGGCGGCCGAGATAGGGACGCAGGGCCGCCTGGGCGCGGGTGGCGTCGAGGCTGCCGCCACCGCTGATCTCCACGCGCGTGAAGGGACCGGCCTCGGCATCGGCGGCGGTCGCGGTGGGGACGGCGGGTGTGGCCGTCGTGGCCTCGCCCAGGCGCGGGACGCGGGTGTCCAGGCGATTCGTATCGAAGACGCGCGGGCCGAGCTGGGCGTTGGCGGGCGCGATGCCGGTCAGCGCGAAGCCCGCGAGGATCAGCGCGGCGGTGCGGCAGAGGGTCGGGCAGGGTGCGGGCATCGC
Source organism: Pseudomonadota bacterium (assembly GCA_040386655.1). Lineage (GTDB taxonomy): Bacteria > Pseudomonadota > Alphaproteobacteria > Acetobacterales > Acetobacteraceae > Plastoroseomonas. The sequence continues at coordinate 7,958 of JAZKFA010000187.1, forward strand.
GGCGTTCCGTGCGGGCTGGGCGGGGTGAGGTGCGGGTCAGGCGGTGGCGTGCGGACCCTGCGTCCGCGGCCAGCTTGCTGGATTGGGCGCCGCGCGGGCGAAGGGACGT
>JAZKFA010000188.1:0-3435 GCA_040386655.1 Pseudomonadota bacterium
GTTCTGGATGGTCAAGGCGCTGTCTCGCTTCAAGGCGAAGGAGGAGGCCAAGCCCACCGCCCCGAACCCGACGGACGTGCTGCTCGCGGAGATCCGCGACGAGCTGCGCGCGGCGCGCGGTGCGACGCCGCCGGTGGCAGGCGCTACGCCGTTAGCCTGAGCCGCCCCGCCCCCGCCATGGCCGCAATGCGCGCGGCAATGGCGGGAAGTGCGGAGGTATCGAGGCCGAGCAGCCGCTGCACGCCGGCGGCCAGTTCGCCCTCCGTTGCGACCGGTACGGCGGTGATCAGCCGCGCGGCCGCGACCTCGATTTCCGCGGGTGCGACCATCGACGGGCGGCGCAGCAGGGCCGGACAGTCGCGGCGGTTGCGCGGCGCGATGATGCTGCCCTCGGCACGCCAGAAGCCGCCCTCCTCCATTAGGCCATGGAGTTGCCGGGCCAGCTTCTGGGCCTGCGCGATGGCGGCCAGGTCGGCCGCGGCCAGGCTCTCGCGCTTGAACAGCAGGCGCAGGCGTTCCGCGACGACCTCGCCATGCACAGGCGCTTCTGCGGTGACGATGCCGGCCACGATCTCGGCGAGCGTCGCGAAGGGCACGTCGGGAATCGCCACACCATCCGGCACCGCGATGTCCGCTGCCGCATAGGGCGCTGCCAGGCCCGTGTCGGGCGCGGCCATCTCCGGCGCGGCGGCTGTGGGCGCGGCGCCGAGAAGTGCTGCGATCCGCGCCGCCTCGGCCTCCGGCCGCGCCAGCCAGGCGAGCGACCAGGCGCGGGCAAGCTTCCAGCCCATGCCGCTGAGCGCGGCGTCGCGCCCCCGCTCCCGGTCGCGCGCGCAGCGCAGCGCCGCCCAGTCCCCGGCATCGGCCTCGATGCCCAGCACGTAATCCGCGCCATCCTTTGCCGCGACGTCGAGGAACAGGCCGGCCAGGCCCACGCGGGGCACCGCCTGCTTGCCGGCCTTGGTGACGGCGTCCCCGATGAGCGCGGCGAGCGGTGCCGCGTCGCCGCCGGCACCCGCGCGCGGCGCCGCGGCATTGCCGGCGGCAAAGGCGAGGAAGCTCTTCAACGCCGCCTCCCCGCCCACGCCGTCGGAGCGGGTAAGGTCGATGTCATCGGCGGTGATGTCGGAGAACACCACGCACCGCTTTTTTGCACGCGTGACCAGCACGTTAAGCCGCCGCTCGCCGCCCTTGGCGGAGACGGGGCCGAAATTCATCCGCAACGCCTTGCCTGCTTCGCGGACGAAACCGACGCTGATGAAGATCGCGTCGCGCTCATCGCCCTGCACGTTTTCCAGGTTCTTGATGAAGAAGGGCTCGGCGGGATGGGCGGCGAAGAAGGCTTCCGTCTCGGGGCTCGCGCGGCGCGCGGCCTCGACGGCGTCCATGATCGCGTCGCGCTGGTCCATGGAGAAGGCGGCGACGCCCAGCGTGTCGCGTGGGGTCTCGCGCGCGTGGCGGATCACCGCCTCGGCCACCGCCTTGGCCTCGACGTTGTCGGCATCCTTGGCATCGACATCGACCTTGACGAGCGACAGGCCGAGTGCGGCCGAGCGCGCCTTGGGCGAGGGCAGCACGCAAAGCCGGCCGCCATAGAAAGCCTCGTTGGAGAAGGCGATCAGGCTCTCGTGCCGGCTGCGGTAATGCCACCGCAGCATCGCCGAGGGCACGCCGCGCGCATTGCACAGGCCGAGCACACTTTCCACATCGCGCGCAGCGACGGCATCGCCTCCGCTGGTGGGCTCATCCTCGCCGGTCATGCGCTGGAAGAACTGCGTGGGCGGCATCTGCCGATCATCGCCGACCACCACCACCTGGCGCGCACGCGCGATCGCTCCCAGCGCATCGACGGGTTCGATCTGGCTCGCCTCATCCATCACCAGCATGTCGAAGGAGAGCCCCGGCGCAAGGCCGTGCGGGGGTGCCAGGAACTGCGCGACGGAGAGCGGGCTCATCATGAAGATGGGCTTGGCCGCCTGCACCGCCTGGCGCGCCCGGACCAGCAACTCGCGCACGGGGAGGTGGCCGCGCTTCTTCTCCATCTCGCCGCGCAGCACCTCCATCCCCGGCAACCCCGCGCGCACCTTGCGGAGCGCCTCGGCATGGATGGCCGTGGCCTCCGTGCGCGCGAGAGTGACGCGGTCGCGATCGGCCTCGCGGAATTCCTCGACCAGGCGGTCGGCCGCCGCGCCGTCGAAGGCGGCGAGTTCAGGGTGCACGCGCATCGCGGCGTCGAGCAGGGATTCGAGCAGCGCGTGGTCGAAGGCGTCCTCGGCCGCGTCGGGCGACAGGGCGCCGGCGGCCAGCGCCTCCGCGAAGTTCGCGACATCGCCGGCGGCGTCGCGGGCGCGGCGCCAGGCCTGCCAGAGCGGCAGCGTCTCCGGCTCGGTCGCCCAGGCGCCGAGCATGTCCACCAGCCGCGCGAAAGAGGGCGGCGGGCCGGCGAGCGCGGTCGCCTCGACCAGCGCGGACCACGCCTGCACTGCGGCGGCCACCGGCGCAGGGTCGATCGGCGCGGCCCCGGCGGCCAGCGCGCGTACGGCTTCTGGCCCATGCGCCTCCCGCCAGGCGAGCAGCGGCGCCATGGCCGCACTGCCCCAGAGCGTGCCGAAGGCGCCGCGCCCGAGCGCATCGCCTGCCGCCAGCACCGCGCGCGCCTGCTGCGCGGCGAGCGCGGTGGCCAGCGCCGGCAGCGGGTTGGCGGCATCGCGCGCGACGGATGCCGCGACCGCCTGTGCCGCGCGCCGGATGCCGGAGAAGAAGCCGAACACGCCGCCGGGTTCAGCGAGCGTTGCCGCCGCGTTGTCGACGCCCGCGACATCCAGCGCGCCCGGCAACAGCGCGGGGTCGGCGCGGGCGGCGTCGAGCCGTGCCTGCGCCTGGACCAGGGCACGAAGCGGCGCCGTATCCCCGGACCACGCCGGGTGCGCCAGTGCCGCAGCATCATGGTCTGGGGCCGTGGCGAGGGCGGCGGAGACAGCGTTCAGCGTGTCGATCTCTGTGGGTCCAGGCGCTTCCATGTCCAGCGCCGTCGCCAGAGGTGCGAGGGCCGCGGCCCCACCTGCGAAAGCGCGGATCAGCTCCGGCAGGCGGGCCATCAGCCGGTCTGTCTCGCTCGGCGTCAGGTCGCGCGCGACGCCGGCGAAGGCACTGCGCGCGCCGGTAGCGCGGATGGCGAGTTCTCGCAGCGCGTCGCGATTGCGCTCGACCCGTGCGGCGTCCCAGCCGCCCGCGTCCAGCGACAGTGCGCCCGCCTTCACCCCACGCGCGCGGAGTGCGGCGAGCTTCCCGATCACCGCATGCAGCGGCAGGCCAGATTCGCCGACGAGGCCGCGCATCGCCTCGGCATGCCGGTTGATCCGGCCCCGCAGCGCGCCCAGGCGCCGCACCACGCCCTCACGTTCCGCCCTGGGTGGCGGCGGGCTCGCGAGGGTA
>JAZKFA010000188.1:3445-16476 GCA_040386655.1 Pseudomonadota bacterium
TCGCTGTGCAGTTCCAGGCAGGCCGCGCCCAGGCCCACCTGCGTCAGGCGGCGCTGCACGACCTCGAGGGCCGCGAGCTTCTCGGCCACGAACAGCACGCTGCGCCCGTCGAGCACCGCCTGGGCGATGATGTTCGCGATGGTCTGGCTTTTCCCCGTCCCCGGCGGCCCCTGGATGACCAGGTGCCCGCCGCGGCGGACGGCCTCGACGGCCAGCGCCTGGCTGCCATCGACATCCATGACGTGATCCAGCCGCTCGACGGGGATGATGGCGTCCACATCGGCATCGTCGGGGAAGCCGCCGGGGCCCTCGGGCAGCGCCTCCCCGCCGACCAGGGCGCGGATCAGCGGGTGGGTAAGCAGACCCGGATTGGCCTGCGGGTCCAGGTCGCGCCACATCAGGAACTTCGCGAAGGAGAACAGCCCAATGGCGAGCGCATCCCCCTCCACCCGCCACTGCGCGTGGCCGGTGATGCTGGCGGCCACCGACTCGGCCCATTGGGTGGGGTCGTAGGAGTCAGCCTCGAAGGCGGGCAGCATGATGCGGAACTGGCTCGCGAACATCTCGCGCAGGGAGAGGTTCTCCGCGACCTCCGAGACGTCGGCGCGCAGGCGGAAGACCTGGGAGACGCCTTCGCGCTCCAGCGTGATCGGCAGCAGCGCGAGCGGCGCCAGGCGCTCGGTCTCCGGCGTCGCGGCGTCGCGCCAGGCGAGCGCGCCGATCGCGAGGTACAGCGTCGCGACACCTGATTCCTCGCGCGCAGTGCGAGCATCGGAAAGGATGTCGCGCAGCCGCTTGGCGAGGTGCTCGGGTGGCATCCGGACGCGCAACCTGGTGTCGGCCTGCCAAGCCTCCCGCGTCGCGGCCGCATCCGCGGTGCCGACGCCGGCGGCCTTCGCAGCCGCGGTCTTGCGCGCGCCGCGCCGGGGCTTGCCGGCGGGCGGAGGGTCGGCGGCAGCGGCTACGGGCGCGGCATCGGCAACGGATTCGAAGGTGAAGGCGGTGCCCTCGCGCAGCTTCGCGACGAGCAGGTCCGCATCCTCATCATCGAGGATGACGACGCCGCGCGAACGGCCGGCCTTGGGCAGCGACAGCAGGCGGTTGCGCGTGGACAGGTCGAGCAATCCGCGCCGCGCATCCTCCAGCGATTGGGCGAGCGTGCTCATGGTCAGAAATCCTCCGAGGCGCCGAGCAGCCGGCGCAGGCGCAGCTCCTCGAGGTCCAGTTCCTGGCCGATGCGCTGGAGCAGCACATCGTCCAGTCCGTCCTCCTCATGATGGCGCAGCAGCCGCGCCCGTCCATATTGCAGCGCTTCGAGACGCAGCTGCAGCCGCGCGGTGCGCTCGGCGGCGACCGCGCCCTGCCCGATGCCATCCAGCAGGCGGACGTTGTCGCGGTATTCGGGCAGGATATCCTGCGCGATGGCGCCGTCGAGCGGGTCATCGGCATGCGCCACCAGCCGCGCGAGCGAGGCCTGCGCGACCAGGGTGCGCGCGGCCGCCTCCTCCCACCGCATGCGCGGGCTGCGCTTCTCCTCGACGCCCAGGCGGCGGATCACCCATTCGAGCGTGGTGCCCTGGACGACCAGCGTGGCGAGGATGGCGCAGAAGGCCAGGAAGATCAGCAGGTCGCGCGAGGGAAAGGCGATGGGCAGGGCGAGTGCTGCGGCGAGCGACACGACCCCGCGCATCCCAGCCCAGGACAGCACCACGGTGTAGCTGAAGGGCGGCAGGGGGTCGCGCTTGCGTACTGCGGGGATCAGCCGCGGCACCCAGATTGCAGGGGTGATCCATATGAAGCGCGAGGCGATCAGCGCCGCCGAAATGGCCCCGGCCAGTCCGATCAGCGTCAGCGGCGTATAGGCGTCCAGCCGGTCCAAGATGGCGTTGAGCTGCAGCCCGATGAGGATGAAGACCAGGCTGTTGAGGATGAATTCCAGGAACTCCCAGACCACCCGTGCCTCCTGCCGCGTGCGCGCGGACAGCGTCGTATGGGAGGCGCGGCCGAGCATGATCCCGGCCGTGACCACCGCCATGACGCCCGAGGCATGCACCGCCTCGGCCGCGAGGAAGACGGCGAAGCACAGCACGAACGTCGCCGCCGTCTCCAGCAGCGTGTCGCGCAGGCGCGGGATGATCCAGATCGCCGCACGCCCGATGGCCCAGCCGATCGCGACGCCGCCCCCGCCCACCAGAACAAAGGCGCCCGCCGCCTCCCATGGGCTGAAGGCGGTCACCATGGCCGCGACCGCGAATCGGTACACCACCAGGGCCGATGCGTCGTTGATGAGGCTTTCGCCTTCCAGCACCGTCACCAGGCGCCGCGGCAGGTGCAGCCTCTTCAAGATCGAGGACGCGGCCACGGCATCGGGCGGTGCGACAATGGCACCAAGCGCGATCGCCGCCGCCCAGGGCAGGTCTGGGATCAGGAGCCGCGCGACGAAGGCAATGCAGATCGTGGTGAACAGCACGCAGCCCACCGCGAGCAGCAGGATGGGGCGCAGATTCTGCCGGAAATCCCGCCAATCCGTGCGGTAGCCGCTCGCCTGGAGCAGCGGCGGCAGGAAGAAGGCGAGTGCGATCTGCGGATCGAGCTCGATCTGCGGCATGCCTGGGATGAAGGCGATCGCCATGCCGCCCAGCACGAGCACGACCGAATAGGGAAGGCGCGAACGCTGCGCGATCAGGGCGAAGCCGATGCAGACGGCAATCAGGACAAGGACGGCTTCGACGAGGGCCATGTACCCTCCTTGCCCGAAACAACGTCCCTTAGGGAAGTGGCGCCGAGCCGCGCCCCTCCATGCGGTCGATCCGTTCCAGCGCCTCGCGCAGCATGGTGGTGAGTTCGAGCATCTGCTGCTCGCGCAGCAGGTCGATCTTCTGGTGCAGCAGGGTGATGTCCGCCTCGGCGCGGAGGTTGACCTCGTAATCCGCAAGCGCCCGGCGGCGATCGACTTCAGACTGACGGTTCTGGCTCATCATGATGATCGGCGCGGTGTAGGCGGCCTGGAAGCTCAGCATCAGATTCAGCAGGATGAAGGGATAGGGATCCCACGCGCCGGCGCCGATGATGGCATTGCCCGTGATCCAGGCTGCCAGCGCAACCGATTGGATGAGGATGAAGCGCCAGGACCCGACGGTCGCGGCGACCGTATCGGACAGCCGCGCACCCACTGACGCCTCGACGGGAGGTTTTTGACGGCGCCGCTGACGCGCCCGCGCGACGGTGCGGGCGACATGGTCCTCATGCGCCGTCATGCATCAACTCCGTCCGTAGTTGTCCTCGAAGCGCACGATGTCGTCCTCGCCGAGGTAGCTGCCCGACTGAACCTCGATCAGGACCAGGGGGATCATGCCCGGATTCTCCATCCGGTGGATGCAGCCGAGCGGCAGGTAGACGCTCTCGTTCTCACGCAGAAGTATCTGCTCCTCGTCGCGCTGGACCAGGGCGGTGCCGCTCACCACCACCCAATGTTCGGCGCGGTGGAAATGCTTCTGCAGGCTGAGCTTGGCGCCGGGACGGACGACGATGCGCTTGACCTGGAAGCGCTCGCCGCGGATCACGCCCTCATAATGGCCCCACGGACGGTAGGCGCGGCGGTGCTCGGTCGCCTCGGTCCGACCCGAGCGCTTGAGCTGCTCGACCAGCTTCTTCACATCCTGGGCGCGGTCACGGTGCATCGCGAGCACGGCGTCGTCGGTGACCACGATGACCGCGTCCTTGAGGCCGACCACGCCGGTCAGGATGCCCTGGCTGCGCACCAGGCAGCGTTCGGCGTCGACGAGTTCAACAGGGCCCTCGACGACGTTGCCCGCCGCATCCTTAGGGCGCACCTCCCACAGCGACGCCCAGGAGCCGAGGTCGGACCAGCCGATCGCGGCCGGGACCACGGCGGCCTTCGTGGTGCGCTCCATCACCGCGTAGTCGATCGAGATCGAGGGTGCGAGCTTGAAGGCGGCGGGGTCGAGGCGGACGAAGTCGAGATCCCGCGTGGCGCCCGAGACAGCCTGCCGCACGGCGGCGAGGACCTCGGGAGCGTGGGTTTCAAGTTCGGCAAGGAGCGTCGCGGCGGTGGCGACGAACATGCCCGAATTCCACCAGTGCTGGCCGCCGAGGACCAGGCGCGCGGCGGTGGTGCCGTCGGGCTTCTCGATGAAGCGGGCGATGCGGAAAACGCCCGGTACATCATCGAGGGCCGCACCCTTTTCGATGTAGCCGTAGCCGGTCTCGGCCGAGGTCGGCGCCATGCCGAAGGTCACGATGAGGCCTGCCTGAGCCGCCTCGGTCGCGCGCGCGAGGGCGGCGTGCAGCGCGGGCACATCCTCAATCGCGGCATCGGCGGCCATCAGCCACAGCAGCGTGTCGGGCCCATGCGCCTCGCTGGCGAGCAGGGCCGCGGCGGCGATGGCGGGGGCGCTGTTGCGTGCGGCCGGCTCCAGCACGATCCGCGAGCCGGGGATGGCGCGCAGCTGCTCGGCGACGAGGAAGCGGTGCGCCTCGTTGCAGACGATCATCGGGGGGTGGAAGCCCTCGCCCGCCGCCCGCAGCGCCGTCTCCTCCAGCATCGGTCGCCCGGAGACGAGGGGCCAGAACTGCTTCGGGTAGCTTTCCCGAGACAAGGGCCACAGGCGGGAGCCGGAGCCGCCGGAGAGGATGACGGGCAGGATCATAGTTACCTCATGCAAGAAAGAAGGGTTCGGGGAAGAGACTCCCCCGAACCCTTTTCGTTGCGCAGCGCACCATAATAAATGCGACGCGGGCGGTTTATTCCGCCAGCGCCTTGTCCTTGCCCTTGCGTAGCGAGGGCAGCGCCATGGCAAGGATCGCCAGCGCGCCGATCGCCAGCATGGTCGCGGAGATCGGGCGTTCGACGAACACCATCACGTCGCCACGGCTGAGCAGCATGGCGCGGCGGAGGTGTTCCTCCATCATCGGGCCAAGCACGAAACCGATCAGCAGCGGCGCCGGCTCCATCTTCAGCTTGGAGAACAGGTAGCCAACGAAGCCGAACAGGACCGTCTGGTAGACGTCGAAGACGTTGTTGCTCAGCGAGTACACGCCGATGGCGCAGAACACCAGGATCGACGGATACAGGTACTTGTAGGGAACCTGCAGCAGCTTCACCCACATGCCGATCATCGGCAGGTTGATGACGAGCAGCATCAGGTTCCCGATCCACATGGACGCGATCAGACCCCAGAACAGGTCCGGCTGCGCCTCGACCATGCGCGGGCCGGGCTGGATGCCCTGGATGATCAGCGCGCCGACCATCAGCGCCATCACGGCGTTGGCCGGGATGCCGAGCGTGAGCAGCGGGATGAACGAGGTCTGCGAGGCCGCGTTGTTGGCCGCTTCCGGCCCCGCCACGCCCTCGATCGCGCCATTGCCGAACTCGGCACGGCCGCGCGAGACCTTCCGCTCCATCATGTATGAGGCGAAGGAAGACAGCGCCGCACCGCCGCCAGGCAGGATGCCCAGCATGGAGCCCACCAGCGTGCCGCGCAGCACCGAGGGCACCGCCCGGTTGAATTCCTCCTTCGTCAGGAACAGGGAGCCGACCTTGGCCGCCAGCACGCTGCGCTGTTCGGGGCGCTCGAGGTTGAGGATGATCTCCGCGATGCCGAACATGCCCATGGCGATGGAGACGAAGCCCACGCCATCGGACAGTTCAGGCACGCCGAAGGTGAAGCGCTGCTGGCCGGTCTGCACGTCCGTGCCGACCAGGCCGAGAGCGACGCCGAGGACGACCATGCCGATCGACTTCAGCACCGAGCCCTGCGCGAGCACGGCCGAGATGATCAGGCCCAGCAGCATCAGCGAGAAGTAGTCCGCCGGTCCGAAGGAGAGTGCGATCGAGGTCAGCAGCGGGCCGGAGGCGGCCACCAGGATGGTCGCCACGGTGCCCGCGAAGAAGGACCCGAGTGCGGCGATGGTCAGCGCGGCGCCGGCGCGCCCGTTGCGCGCCATCTTGTAGCCTTCGAGCGTGGTGACGACCGAACTGACCTCGCCTGGCAAGTTCAGCAGGATCGCCGTCGTCGAGCCGCCGTACTGCGCGCCGTAGTAGATGCCGGCGAGCATGATGATGGCCGTCGTGGCCGGCTGGCCGAAGGTGATGGGCAGCAGCAACGAGATGGTGGCGACCGGCCCGATGCCCGGCAGCACGCCGATGGCTGTCCCGATCAGGCAGCCGAGCAGACAGAAGAGGATATTGTTCAGCGTCAGCGCGACGGAGAACCCGTGACCCAAATTGGTTATCAGCAATTCCATGGCATTATTTCCTTATTGCTTCGCCAGGATCACAGGAACTGCGGCCAAACGTTGACGCGGATATCGAGCTCTTTGATGAACACCCACCAGCAGAGCACGCACAGGAAGATCACCATGCCGATCACGCCCTTGGGCCGGTGGTCGGGGTCGGCGAGCGCGGCAACGATGATGCAGCCGGTCAGCGCCAGCATCAGGCCGCCCTGTTCGAGAATAAGCCCGAACAGAGTGAAGCCGGCATGGACCAGGCCAAGCGCGCGCCATCCCGGCGGGATCGAGAGAACCAGGCACCCAACCAATATCGCGCTGCCAAGCACGTAGTAGTTGCCCTGGAAGATGTTCAGGCTGGCCACGAGGAAGTAGGTGGCAAAGAACGCCGCGATGGCGGCCGGGACCGCGAGGATTTCGCCCCGCGTCCACTTCTCGAGCGGGTTGGGCCCACTGAACAGCGCCAGCAGGAACACCACTGCACCGATGCCAATCAGGATGACGAAGGTCAGCATGGGCATGTAGCCCGGCCCCATTCGCCGCGCGGTACCCAGCGCGTGATCCTGGTTCAGCCAATAGCCAATGACCGCGAACAGAACGAGGATAATGCCCGAAAGCAGATCCTTGGTGTTGATCTTCATCCCTAACCCCTCATACCGGAACGTAATTCGTCCCTGTCCTGAACCGAAAAAAGCATCAACCCGCTTCCGCCCCGGAGGCTCTCACCACCGGTGCCCAGCGGGCGAATTCCTCCGCGACGAAGCGCGTGTAGCCGGCCGCATCGAGCGTCCCCGGCGTGCCGCCGAATTCCGCGTAGCGGGCGCGGACATCGGCGGTTTCCAGCACGGCGCGCACCTCGGCGTTCAGCCGGGCGACGATCGCAGGCGGCATCCCCGCCGGGCCGGACAAGCCGAACCAGCTGTCGCTCACCAGATCGAGGCCCTGCTCGCGGAAGGTCGGGACCTCGGGGAAGGATGAGTGGCGCTCGGCCGAGGACATGGCGATGGCGCGCACGGAACCGCCGCGGATATGCGCCGCGGCGGAGGGCAGGCTGTCGGACATCAGCGGCACCTGGCCGGCGATGACGGCCGTCATCGCGGGGCCCGCCCCGCGGAACGGGACGTGGTGCAGCGTGAGGCCGGCGGCCTGCGCGACCTGCACGATCAGCAGGTGGTTGGACGACCCCGCGCCCGAGCTCGCGACGTCGAGGCCCTGCGATGCCGCGCGCGCGCGGGCACGCAGGGTCGCGACATCGGTGATGCCCGACGCGCGATGCGCAACCCAGACGGAGGGGTTCGAGGTGACCAGCGCCACATGGGTGAAATCGCGCACCGGGTCGTAGCGCACGGCGTTGGCCGGATAGAGCGTCGGGCTGATCGCGTGGCTCGCGATGTTGGACATGACCAGCGTGTGGCCATCGGGTGCGGCGCGCGCGACGACTTCGCTGCCGACCATCGCACCGGCGCCGGCCCGGTTCTCGATGATGACGGTCTGGCCAAGGCGTTCACCGAGGCCCTGCGCGACAAGGCGCGCGACAAGGTCCGTCGTGCCGCCAGGCGCGAAGGGCACGATCAGGCGGACCGGCTGCGACGGCCAGGACTGCGCAAGCGCGGGCATGCCGAGACCTGCGAGGGCACTGAGCCCCACGATCACGCTGCGTCGTCGCACAATGCCGGCTTTGAACCGCACCGATCCCATACCTCCCGGAGGCCTTGGGCCGGTATTGCATGGCATTTCATTCGCTAGCAAGCCGTTAGCATTGTCATGGAGCCATCTTCACCTAAGCTCGCCGCATTAATGTTGCGCACCCAGTTCCGGAGGCATCGCCATGCTGCCCAATGACCCGCAATCCGCCTTGCGGGACGCGGTTTCTGCCATCGAGCCTCATCTGGTCGCTCTGCGGCGCAGCATCCATGAGCATCCCGAACTCGCCTTCCAGGAGACACGCACCGCGAGCATCGTCGCGGGCGAACTCGCGCGGCTTGGAATTGCGCACCGGACCGGCGTGGGCGGCACGGGCGTGATCGGCACAATCGAGGGCGGGCGGCCGGGACCGACGCTTGCGATCCGCGCCGACATGGACGCGCTGCCGATCCACGAGGAGACCGGCCTGCCCTTCGCATCCGACACCGACGGGCAGATGCACGCCTGCGGGCATGACATCCACACCGCGACGCTGCTGGGTGTCGCCGCCATCCTGCGCGACCAGGCGCCGAACTTCGCCGGCACCATCCGGCTGATCTTCCAGCCAGCCGAGGAGATCCTGGAAGGGGCCGCGGCGATGATCCGCGACGGCGCCGGGGAAGGCATCGACATGGCGCTGGGCTTTCACAACCACCCGGACATGCCGGTGGGCAGCTTCGGCTACGTGCGCGGCGCCTCGCTCGCCGCCTCCGACAGCTTCGACATCGTCATCCAGGGAAAGTCCGGCCACGCCGCGCACCCCTATGCGGCGGTGGACCCGATCGTCGCCGCCGCGGCCTTCGTGGGTCAGGTGCAGACGGTGGTGAGCCGGGAGGTGCGGCCGCTGCACCCCGCGGTGGTCACCATCGGCCAGTTCAGCGCGGGCACCACCTACAACATCATCCCTGAGCGGGTGCACCTGAAGGGCACCGTCCGCACCCTGCACGCCGAGGCGCGCGACACCGCCGAGGCCGCGATCCGCCGCCTGGCCGAGGGCATCGCCTTGGGCATGCGCGTGGGCTGCACGATCGACTACCGGCGCAAGGTCCCGCCCCTGGTCAACGATAACCGCGTGCTGGAGCCCGCCATCGCCGCGGTACGCGCGCAATTCGGCGACGTGGTGCATGAGGGCGAGGCGTCGATGGGGGCCGAGGATTTTTCGGAGTTCGCGGCGCTCGCACCCGCTTTCCAGCTGCGCATCGGCGCCGGTGCGCCTGGCCGGGCGGACCGGCTGCACAACGCGCACTACCAACCCGACGAGGCATGCATCGGCCTGGGCGTGCAGGCGCTGTCGCGCGCGGCGCTGGAGCTGCTGGCGTGACCACGCACCGTATTGCGCAGCTCACGGCGCCAGAGGTCGGGCGCCGGCTTGCCGCCGGGGCCGCGGTGCTGCTGCCCATGGGCAGCACCGAGACGCATGGCCCCGCCCTGCCGATGGGCGACTACCTCCTCGCCGACGCCATCGCCGTGCGGATCGCCGAGGCCGCAGCGCAAGCCGGCGACGACGCGCTGGTGGCCCCGCCCATCCCCTATGGCGGGGAGGATTTCTTCGCGGGAGTCCCGGGGGGCGTCTCGCTGACGGCCGACGTGCTGCAGGCGATGGTGGAGCAGAGTGCGGCCGCCTTCTTGCGTGCGGGCGCGCGGCGCATCCTTGTCGTCAACGGCCATGGCGGCTCCATCGCGGCGGTGGACGCCGCCGCCCGCGCCATACGTGCGCGGGACGACGTCATCATCGCGACGCTGCATTTGTGGAAGGTCGCAGGTCCTTGGCAGCGGGAGCTCGGCGGCGCGCCCGAGGCGCTGGGTCATGGCGGGGACCCCATCGCCTCCGTTGCGATGCACCTGCTGCCCGGGCTGTGCGACCCTGCCGCGGCGCGCGCGCGCACGCCCTCGAAGCCCTTCCTCGGCCTGCCGATCACCGGCTTCGGCACCGTCGCGTGCGAGGGGGTGGAGTTCGCGGTGCCGATCACCGTCGATGAGATCGCCGATGGCGGCGTGCAGGCGGTCGATGCACGCAGCGCGAACCCCGCCCATGGCGCGCGCATGGTGGACCGCTTCGCCGCCGCCGGTGCGGCAATGCTGGCGGCGCTGGGGGCGAAGGCCTAGGCTTTCGCGATGATCCGCGCCCCGCTGCTGGTCCTCGCCTTCGCCATCATCCTGCTCGAGGAGACGATCTGGCGCTGGGCGCGCGCGCTCGGCACGCTGCTGGCGCGCATTCCCGTTTTCGCGGCGATCGAGCGGCTGGTGCCGCGGCTCGATGCGCGGCTGGTGCTGGGGCTGTTCCTGATTCCGATCGCGCTGCTGTTTCCGGTGAAGCTGGCTGCACTCTGGCTGATCGGCACCGGGCATCCCTTGACCGGAGTGATGCTGATCATCGCGGCGAAGATGGTGGGAACGGCGTTCTCGGCGCGCCTCTATGCCATCGCGGAGCCGCGGCTGCTGGAGTTGCCGCTGTTCGTGCGGCTGCATGGCGTGGTGACGCGGCTGCTGGCCCGCGCCCACGCCTATCTCGACGCGACACCCGCCTGGCAGGCGGCGAGGCGCGGGGTGGCGCGGGCGAAGCAGGCGCTGCGGGATTTCCGCGCTCGGTATTTCGGCGGCGGCGCGCTGGCCGCCGCGATGGCCTCCGTGCGGCAGTGGCGCAGGCCGCCGCCCTGAGGGCCTGGTCTGGTCTGCCGATGATGGATCGACGCCGTCGCGGTGCTTTGCCATCATCGCGCGTCCACGCACCCGAGGCCCATTTATGAAAATCTGCATCTACGGCGCCGGCGCCATCGGCGGCCACCTCGCCGCGCGCCTGGCCAAGGGCGGCGCCGAGGTCTCGGTGATCGGGCGGGGCGCACATCTCGAAGCCATCAGGGCGAATGGCCTGACGGTGCATGCCGCCGACGGCGTGCTGCATTCGCGCCCGCACGCGGCGACCTCGGCCGCCGAGATCGGGCCGCAGGACGCGGTCATCGTCACCACCAAGGCCCCTGCCCTGCCGAGTGTCGCCGCCGGCATCGGGCCGCTGCTGGGCCGCGACACCTCCGTCGCGTTCATCATGAACGGCATCCCCTGGTGGTATTTCGACCGCCATGGCGGGCCGCTGGATGGACGGCGCCTGCCCGAGGTGGACCCCGGCGAGGTGATCCGCAGCGCGATCGGCGTGGAGCGCGCGATCGGCGGCGTCGTGTACTCCGCATGCTCGGTCGCCTCGCCCGGCGTGGTTATTTCCGAACACGCCGATATCCGCGTCTACCTGGGTGAGCCGGACGGGACGATCTCCGCCCGCGCGCAGGCGATCGCGGCGCCGATGGCGGCCGGGGGGATGCCCTGCCCCGTCGTCGCCGACATCCGCCACCGGGTCTGGGGCAAGCTGATGGGCAACCTCACCTCCGGCCCGCTGTGCCTGCTCTCGCGCATGGACATGGCGAGCACGCTGAAGGACCCCGTGCTCTACGCCGCCGCGATCCGGCTGGCCGAGGAAGGGGCCGCAATCGCGCGCGCGCTGGGCCACGATCTGGGCACGGCCGCGGAGGCCCGCGTCGCCCGCACGGCGAGCATCTCGCACAAGCCGTCGATCCTGCAGGATCTGGAGCTGGGGCGGCCGATGGAGGTCGAGGCGCTGCTGAAGCTGCCGCTGCGCCTGGGCCGTGAGATGGGCGTCCCGACGCCCACGCTGGAACTGCTGGTCTCGCTCGCCGCCCAGGCGGCGGAGGCGGCCGGGTGCTACGCGCCGGAGGCGCGCTGAGCGTCCTGGGCGGCGGCCTCCTCGGGCTTGGCGGCGACCGGCTTGTCCTGCCGGCTGCCATGCTGGCTTGACCATGCGCGGGTGATCTCCGCGCCGGCCAGAAAGATCAGCGAGGAATAGTAAAGCCAAATCAGCACGACGACGAGCGTGCCGGCCGCACCGAAACCCTCCGCCACGTCGCCGCCGCCGACATACGCCCCGATCAGCATCTTGCCCGCGATGAACAACAGCGCGTTCACCACCGCGCCCAGAATCACGTCCCGCCATGCGAGGCGGCGGTCCGGCAGCACCTTGTAGATGGCGGCGAACAGCAGCGTGAGCACAATCATCGAGACGGTGAAGTCGAGGATGAAGGCCAGCACGTTGCCACCTGGCATGGCCCGCTTGAGCCAGTCCCCCAGGCCTGCGATCAGCGCGCTCATCGCCAGGGAGGTGATCAGCATGAAGCCCGTGGTCGCGACCAGGCCCATCGCCGCGGCCTTGGCGCGCATGAAGCGGGTGATGGTCTCGGCGATGCTGTCCGCTTCCGGCGCCTCGGTCTTCCACACGGCATTCAGGGCGGATTGCAACGCCCCGAAGGCGCCCGAGGCGGTAAGCAGAAGCGTTCCCGCGCCGATCGCAAGGGCGACGCCGCCGCGCGCCTCGCCCATGGCGCCCTGCGCCATGCCGCGCACCTCGACGGCCGCCTGATCGCCCACCAACCCGCGCAGCTGTTCCAGGAGCGCGGTATCCACCCGCACATGCCCGAAGACAAGACCCGCCAAGCCTGTGGCGATGAAGACGAGCGGGCCAATGGAAAAGAGGGTGAAATAGGCGATGGACGCGGCGCGCGAGAGCGCCTCATCGGCGATGAATCCCTCGCCGGCATCCTGCAACAAGGCCCAGAGATTGCGCATCCGAACCGCTCCCCACAATGCGGCTGCAACGCAGCGTGAGGGGTGAGGGTTGCGAGACGCGCGACCTCATCCGCCCTCGTCGATCGCTCAGCTCGGTTGAGCGCTGACACGTTCCGGGACCCTGGACGTGACAAGCCTGCACAGGCGTCGATGCCGAGCGTCACGGTTGATGCGCTTGCAGAGCGAAGTTAGCGTGACGTTATGCCGCTTGGAAATATTGCCGCCCTGGCGACGCTGTCACTGATCGTGGGTATCTTTGCGATGGGTGCCTTCGTTGGCATCCTCGCGGAGCAGCTCAGGTCCAAGCTTCGTCGTCGGAAGGTGCGCTGGACTCCCCGCGTGCCGTGGAAACGCAGAGAGCCGAATTCGAGCGGCCCGCTGCGGCCTTGGCATGGTATTCGCAGCCAGGTGCACGCCAGGCCGGCAGACGCGCACGCCAGGCCAGTGGACGCTGCTGATCAGCTTCG
>JAZKFA010000189.1:0-4659 GCA_040386655.1 Pseudomonadota bacterium
GCCACCAGCCGCCCTCGTCGGCCACGCCCTGCAGGCTGCCGCGCGCCTTCATCAGCGACCCCGCGGCGCGGTAGATCTCCGCCGTCCAGTCCAGCGCCTGCGCGAAGCTTCGCGCACCCGGGCAGATGACGAGGAAGTCTTGGATGTCGACGCGACGTCCCGCATGCGCCCCGCCGCCGAAGATCTGTATCTGCGGCAGCGGCATCAGCGTGGCGTCGGCGCCGCCGAGATGCACATACAGCGGCACCCTCGCGCTGGCCGCGGCCGCATGCGCGGCGGCCATGGAAACCGCGAGGGTCGCATTCGCCCCCAGGCGCGACTTGTTCGCGGTGTTGTCGAGCGCGATCAGCCGCGCATCGAGGCCCGCCTGGTCGGCGCCGTCGATCCCCGCGATGGCGGGCGCGATCACCTCGTTCACGGCGGCCACCGCCAGCGTCACGTCATAGCCGCCGAAGGCCGCCCCGCCATCGCGCCGGTCCAGCGCCTCACCGGAGCCGGTGGAAGCCCCGGCGGGCGCGATGGCGCGGCCCATGCTGCCATCGGCGAGGGTGACGTCGGCCTCGACGGTGGGCCGCCCGCGGCTGTCCCAGACGCGGCGGCCGCGGATGGCGGCTATGGCGGTGATCATGCGGAAACTTCCTCGGCCCAGGCGTCGCGGATGGTGGCGAGATGCGGGGTGGGCGCGATCAGGAAGCGGCGCGCCACGCGGCGCACCCGGTCCTTGTCGCGGTCATCCGTGTTGTATTCGACCGGGCTCTTGCCGTCGATGCGCGCGAGGAACAGCCCCGGCAGCAGGGCCGCCGCGCGCGCCTCCAGCCCGTCGGGCGCTTCCCAGTCGGTGCCGGCGCGATGGGCGGCGCCCAGCGCGTCGAAGCTTGCGAGGAACCCGGCGCTGGCGGCAGGTGTCCACAGGCATTTCAGCAGCAGATGGTTCAAGCAGAAGGCGAGGTCGAAGGCCGGGTCGCCCCACCAGGCGCATTCTGCGTCCAGGAAGACCGGCCCCGCCGGCCCGCACAGGATGTTCTTCGGGCTGACATCGCCATGCACCAGCGCGCGCTTCGTCGCGGCGGTCGTCGCAACCAGCGCCTCCAGCCGCCCAGCGAGGTCCGGATGCGCGCGTGCGGTGGCGAGCAGATACGGCTCAAGCCGGATCGCTTGAAAAATCTCGTCGGTGGGAAATTCCGCCGCGCAGCCGGGGTCGCGCGCGCTCGCGGCATGGATGCGCGCGAGGCGCCGGCCAACCTCCGCCGCAAACCCCACATGGGCGTGGCCCTCATGCAGGCGCTGCTTCCAGACCGGATGATCCTCGGGCGGCAAGTACCGCATCGCGAGCGTCCCGGTGGCCTCATCCTGCCCGAGCAGCTCCGGCGCCGCGCCAGGCGCCGCGAGGTTCGCGCGCTTCAGCCAGCGCGCCTCGTACACGTTGCGCGCGACCGGCGCGCGCCAATCCGCTGCCACCTTCAGCTTGGGCAGCGCGCGCTTCACGCAGACATCGCCAACGCGCCAGATATCCGAGGAGACGCCGCCGGTCAGCGGCTCCCCCTCGTCACCCGGCAGGCCCATGACGCGCAGCCCGGCGGCGATCTCCGGTGGCAGGCGCATCAAACGTCCTGCGCAAGCAGGCGCATCAGTCATCGTCGCGCATCGGCACGCCGGCGCAGACACCGCCATCGATGGTGATGGTCTGCCCCGTCATGAACGACCCCGCCGGCGAGGCCAGGAACACCGCCGCCCCCGCGATCTCATCAGGCTCGCCGATGCGGCGCAGCGGCGTGTCGCGCGTGCGCTTCTTATAGATGTCCGGGTTCTCCCAAAGCGCGCGGGCAAAATCGGTGCGCACCAGCCCCGGCGCGATCGCGTTGGCGCGGATGTTCTGGTGCCCGTGGCTGACGGCGAGGTTGCGCACCAGCTGCATGTCCGCCGCCTTCGAAATCGCGTAGGCGCCGAGCACCGGCGACCCCCGGAACCCACCGATTGACGACACGATGATGATCGACCCACCACCGCGCGCGGCCATTCCAGGGATGACCATGTGGCTCAGCCACATGTTCGACTTGATGTTGGACGCCATGATCTTGTCGAAGATCTCGTCCGGCATGGTCTCGGCCGGGCCGAAATGCGGGTTGATGGCGGCGTTGCACACCGCGACATCCACCTGGCCCCAGCGCGCGATCGTCGCATCCACCAGCGCCTGAAGCTCCGGCTTGCGGCCGATGTTGCAGGCCATGGCGAAGGCGGTGCCGCCCTTCGCGGCAATCCCCGCCACCACCTCCTCGCACGCCTCGATCCGGCGGGAGGAGACGACGACCTTCGCACCCTGCTCGGCCAGGCGTTCCGCGATGGCGCGACCGATGCCCTTGCTCGCACCCGTGACGATGGCGACACGGCCAGTGCAATCGAACAGCGACATGGGATGTTTCCTCCTGCTTTCCCGGCACGTCACCATGCGCGGCCATCCCGGGCAATGGCTTGCCGGGCCAGCCGCCTTGCCGGAGAATGGCCCCAACGGGATGAGGAAGCGGCCAAATGACCGAATTCGTGCGCCATAAGCGCCTGGGCGAAACCCATGTGCTGCGCATCGCCAACCCCCCGGTCAACACGCTGCGCACCGAAGTCCGCGCGGGCCTCGCCGCGGGCCTCGCCGCCGCCGCCGGTGCACGCGCCGTGCTCATCATCGGCGAGGGCCGCGGCTTCTGCGCCGGTGCCGAGATGACCGAATTCGGCAAGCCGCGCATGCCCCCGTCCCTGCCCGAGGTGTTCGACGCCATCGCGGCCTTCCCGGGCATCGTCGTCGCCGCCATCCACGGCAGCGCGCTCGGCGGCGGGCTGGAACTCGCACTCGCCTGCCATGCGCGGGTGGCCGCGCCCGGCGCCTCGCTCGGCCTGCCCGAGGTCAAGCGCGGCTTCGTCCCCGGCGCCGGCGGCACCCAGCGCCTGCCGCGGCTGATCGGCGCCGAGGCCGCGATGGACATCATCGTCACCGGCGAGCCCGTGAGCGCGGCCAAGGCGCTCAAGCTCGGCTTCATCGACGCCGTGCTCGACGGCCCGCTGGAGGAAGCCGCACTCGCCTGGACGCGCAACGCCTTGGCAACGCGGGCGAAGTTCACCCTCGCCGCCGACCGCACCGACCGCATCGCCAACCCGGACATGGCCGCCTTTGACGCCAAGGCTGCCACGCTGCTCAAGCGCAGCCGCGGCCAGGCCAGCCCGCGCGGCTGCGTCGAGGCCGTGCGCGCCGCCGTCACCCTGCCCTTCGCCGAAGGCCTGGCCAAGGAACGCGCGCTGTTCGCCGAACTCGTCGCGGGCGAGCAGTCCCGCGCGCTCCGCTACATCTTCTTCGGCGAGCGCGAAGTCCTCCGCGTGCCCGGCATGCCCGCCGACACCGCCCCACTCCCCGTCAACCGCGCCGTCGTCATCGGCGCCGGCACCATGGGCGGCGGCATCGCAATGAGCTTCGCCAATTTTGGCGTGCCCGTGACGGTTGTCGAACGCGATGCCGGCGCGCTGGAAAAGGGCCTCGCGCGGTGCCGTGCCAACTGGGAGCGCACCGTCACCTCCGGCCGCCTCTCCCAGGCTGACTACGAGACCCGCGCCAAGCTGCTCACCGGCAGCACCGACATGTCCGTCGTCGCGCAGGCCGACCTCGTCATCGAGGCCATCTACGAGGACATGGACGCGAAGAAGACCGTCTTCGCCGAACTCGACCGTCTCGCGCGCCCCGGCGTGGTGCTGGCGTCCAACACTTCCACCCTCGACATCGACGCCATCGCGAGCGTTACCAAGCGCCCCGAGCTCGTCGTAGGGATGCACTTCTTCAGCCCCGCAAACGTCATGCGCCTGCTCGAGATCGTGCGCGCCAAGGCCTCCAGCCACGCCGCCATCGCCACCGCCATGGCCGTCGGTAAGCGCATCGGCAAACTCGCCGTGGTCGTCGGCAACTGCGACGGGTTCGTCGGCAACCGCATGACCGGCAAGCGATCCCCCCAGGTCGAGAAACTGCTCCAGGAAGGCTGCCTGCCGCAGGATATCGACCGCGTCATGGAAGGCTACGGCATGGCCATGGGTCCGCTCGCGACCGGCGACCTCGCCGGCCTCGACATCGGCGCCGCCGTGCGCCGCGCCCGTGGCACCGTCGCCCCCATCGCGGACGCCCTGTTCGCAGCCGGACGCTACGGCCAGAAAACCTCCGCTGGCTGGTATCGCTACGACGAAAAGCGCACCCGCCTGCCCGACCCCGAGGTCGAACGCATCATCCTCGAAACCGCGGAAAAACTTCAGATCCGCCGCCGCAAAATCGACGACCAGGAAATCATCGAACGCCTCATGCTGCCGATGGTGAACGAAGGCGCCCGCATCCTCGAAGAAGGCATCGCCGCCCGCGCGATCGATATCGACGTCATCTTCGTCAACGGCTTCGGATGGCCCGCCTGGCGCGGCGGACCCATGTTCTGGGCCGACCAACTCGGCCTCGCCACCGTGCGCGACCGCCTGACGCATTACGCACAAACCACCAACTCGCCCGACCTGAAGCCGGCCGCCCTCATCGAAACCCTGGCCAGCCAGGGGGGACGCTTCTCCCCGGCGATGGGGTGAGGGTGGTGCAGGAAGCAAGGCCAGGGGCTCTGCCCCTGGACCCCGCCAGGATCGTGTCGATCCTGG
>JAZKFA010000190.1:0-2702 GCA_040386655.1 Pseudomonadota bacterium
CGCGAGGATCGCCGCGCGCGGGATCAGGGTGTCCATTGGCCGGTCTCCTCGACGTCGCGGCGATGATGCTCGGCACCGGTCACGCGAACAAGGCGCAGGCTCAGGCCGTCGGAAGCCGGACGAAGCCGGGCTGGTCCGGCGGTTCCGCGAATTCTTCTTCAATTTCCGCCACGCGCGCGGCCGGCGGCCCGGCACGGCAGGCGGTGAGCATCTGGCCGATCGAGGGCTCGTCGCCATCCACAAGGGCTTCCACGCTGCCGTCGCGGCGGTTTCGCACCCAGCCCGAGAGGCCCAGGCGCCGGGCTTCGGCCAGCATCCAGTCACGGTAGCCGACGCCCTGCACCCGCCCGGTGATCCGGATCAGGCGCGCGGCCATCAGCCCTGCTCCAGCAGGATGAGCAGCCGGCCGGCAAGCACCACGTCCGCCGCACGCCGTGCGCGGGCGGCAAGCGCCTCGGCATCCGCACCCCAGACCGCTTCTTGGTCCAGCTCATCCAGAGCGGAGAGCGTGAAGGCGGCGGCCGCGTCCAGCCGCCCATGCGCCATGGCAAGGCCGAGTACCACGCTGCCGAGCACCGGCACGGCTAGGCCGAGGGCTGCAAGTGCAAGCGGCGGCAATCGTGCAAGCGCTTGGCGCAGTGCATCAACTGCGGCCTGGGGCTGCCGCACCGGCATCACGCCCTGGGTTACGACCAGTGACGCACCCAGGCTGCGCGCTGCCCAGTCCAGCATCGGTTGCCAGGCGGCGGCCTGGCGTTCGGCCAGCCGCGCGATGTCGGAGCGGTAGCAGAGCAGGTCCGTCTCCCCGTAACCGGCCAGACCCGCGATGATGGGATCAGGGTCTGGGGCGATCCGTACGACGCCGGTCGCCGCGAGGCGCGTGAGGGGGATATCTTCCGCGGTGAATTCGCCGTCCTTGGCGCCGCCCGCCTGCTGCCATTCGGCGGCTACGGCCTGCGCAAGCGCGCGGCCCGGCACCGCGAAGGCGGCTTCACCCGGCAGGCGCATGGGCCGACCATCGAGCAGCACGGCGTGCAGTCCACCTTCCTGGGGGACGGCTTCGGCGATGGTCCAGAAGCGCTTCACAGTGGCCCCTAGAAGTCGAGGTCGGCGTAGTGCGGTGGCGGCACCAGCCCGCTCACCCGGTCAGTCAGCAGGGGCCGGAAGGCAGGCCGCGACTTCACCCGCGCATACCATTCGCGTGCCGCCTCGTTTGCCGACCAGTCGACGTCGCCGATGTAGTCGAGCACCGAAAGCTGCGCGGCGGCGGCAAGGTCGGCGAGGCTGAGGTTCGGCCCGGCGAGCCAGGCGCGGCTTTCCGCCAGCCATCCCAGGTATTCCATGTGCGGCTTGAGGTTCTGGTAGCCGGCGCGGATCGCCGCGGCATCGGGGTTGCCGCGCCCCAGGATGGGCTTGAGGTGCCTCTCATGCACAAGCAGCCGCGTCACCTCGGCGTTGAACTTGCCGTCGAACCAGCATGCGAGGCGCCGCACCTCCGCACGTTCGGCCAGGGTACGGCCGATCAGCGTCACCTCGGGGTAGGCCTCGTCGAGATATTCGCAGATCGCGACGCTGTCGGCGATGGCGAGGCCGTTATCCTCGGTCAGCACCGGCACGGTGCAGGCCGGGTTCATGGCCAGGAAGGCGTCACGCCGCTCCCAGATGCGCTCGCTGCGCAGGTCGAAGGGGATGCGCTTCTCGCCCAGCGCCAGGCGCACCTTGCGGGAGTAGGGCGAGAGCGGGAGATGATACAGGATACGCACGGGGGGCTTATGCCACCGGTACCGGAGAGCGGGAAGGCATTGCCGCATTGCCGCGGCGCAACGATGCGGCGCATGATCCGCGTGCCTGGGAGGGCAGCGGCCCCACCAGGCGGCGGACTAAGCGCGCGGGGAGAATTGGGCGATGGCGCTGACGGCTACGATGGCAGAGATCGCGGTCTACAACATGCTGCGAGACGCGCAGCACGCCGGCATCGGCCCCGGTGACCTCGCCTTCGCGATGAAATCCGATATTGGTCCCTGGGATGTGGCCGCGCTCCGCGCCGGGACCGCGCAGTTCAAGATGCTGCTGATCATGCGCTGCCCGAAGAAGCAGTCCGTCGGCTTCCAGGGCGTGTTCATGCCCAAGCGCATGGACCACGCCTACCAGAAAGGCAGCAAGAGTGCGGTCAAGACCGGCGAGGCGGGGCTCGCGGTCCACCCCGACAGCCAGGAAATCTTCGTCTCCGACTATGACCTGATGGGTGTGTGGGAGAAGTCCGGCTACGGCTACACGCGGATCGATACCGGCACCAAGCCGCGCGGGCAGAACCCGGTGGTCGACAAGCTCAACACGCTGTTCTTCGACAACCGTCCCGGCGAGAACAAGTCACCCTTCCAGCACGGCGGCCAGGACGACTTCAAGCCGCCCGCGGGCAAGTCTCACCCCAACCTCAAGATCAATGAGAGCTGCGCGGCCTTCCGCGAGGGCGAGATGCGGCACCTCCAGGGTATCGACCGCATCCGCGCCTATTACTACGAGCACCAGCTGAACTTTCCCTACGACCACTCGGGCGTCTACAACGGCCCGAGCGGTGGCTAAGGTTTACTCCGCGGCGAGCGCCACCGCGGTCATCGGCTGTGGCAGATACTTGGCGTAGTCCTTCGGCACGATGTGCCAGAAGCTGCGCCGCGCATCTTCCCATTCATTGAGCAGGCGGG
>JAZKFA010000191.1:0-8575 GCA_040386655.1 Pseudomonadota bacterium
GACATCAGCTTCCTGCACGTCTTTCCTTTCTCGGCGCGCCCCGGCACGCCGGCGGAGCCACCCGCGGCGGAACCCACCGGCTGGTTCGGCCGGCTGCGGCAGGGCCTCTCGCGCTCCACCGCGAGGCTGACGGAGAGCGTCACCAGCCTGTTCGTCAAGCGCCGCCTGGACGACGCCGCTCTGGAGGAGCTGGAGGAAACACTGGTCGCCGCCGACCTCGGCCTGCCTGCTGCGCAGCGCATCGTCGCCGAGTTCCGCCGCACCCGCTTCGGCACCGACGTCACCGCCGAGGAGGTGAAGGAGGCGCTGGCCGAAAGCATCGCCACCATCCTCGCGCCCGTCGCGCTGCCGCTGGTGATCGATGCCGCGCGCAAGCCGCACGTCGTGCTCGTGGTGGGCGTCAACGGCACCGGCAAGACGACCACCATCGCCAAGCTCGGCCAGCACTACCGGGATGAGGGGCGCAGCTGCACCTTCGTCGCCGGCGACACCTTCCGCGCCGCCGCGGTCGAGCAATTGCAGGTCTGGGCGGAGCGCACCGGTGCGGGTCTGGTCGCCCCAGCAAAGCCGGGTGCTGACGCCGCGGGCCTCGCCTTCGATGCGCTGACCGCTGCCCGCGCTGCCGGCACGGACGTGCTGCTGATCGACACTGCCGGCCGCCTGCACAACAAATCCGCTTTAATGGAGGAGCTGAAGAAGCTCATCCGCATCATCAAGCGCGTCGACCCGACCGCGCCGCATTCGGTGCTGCTGGTGCTGGATGCGACCACCGGCCAGAACGCCGTGCAGCAGACGAAGATCTTCTCCGAGATGGTCGATGTCACCGGCCTTGCCGTGACGAAGCTGGATGGCTCGGCCAAGGGCGGCGTCGTGGTGGCCCTCGCGCAGGAATTCGGCCTGCCCGTCCACATGGTGGGCGTCGGCGAAAAGGCCGCGGACCTGCGTCCCTTCGAGGCCCGCGACTTCGCACGCAGCCTGATGGGTCTGGAGTGATCTGCGCCTGCTGCTATAAGCCCGCCCCATGATCCGCCTCGACAACATCAGCAAGCAGAATGGCCGCCAGCTTCTCTTCATCGAGGCCTCGGCCGCGTTGCAGCGTGGCGAGAAGATCGGCCTCGTCGGGCCCAACGGCGCCGGCAAATCCACGCTCTTCCGCATGATCACCGGCCAGGAGCCGCCCGATGAGGGCCAGGTGCTGGTCGATCGCGGCGTCACCATCGGCTTCTTCAGCCAGGATGTCGGCGAGATGGCCGGCCGCAGCGCGGTCGCCGAAGTGATGGACGGCGCCGGCGACGTCAGCACCGTCGCCGCCGAACTTTCGGCCCTCGAAGCCGCTCTGGCGGACCCCGACCAGGCGGACCAGATGGACGCGCTCATCGAACGCTTCGGTGAGGTGCAGGCGCGCTTCGAGGAGCTGGGCGGCTACGCGCTCGACGGCCGCGCCCGAGAGGTCCTGGCCGGCCTCAGCTTCAGCCAGGAGATGATGGAGAAGGATGTCGGATCGCTGTCCGGCGGGTGGAAGATGCGCGTCGCCCTCGCGCGCATCCTGCTGATGCGCCCGGACGTCATGCTGCTCGACGAACCGTCCAACCACCTCGACCTCGAGAGCCTGATCTGGCTGGAGGAATTCCTCGCCGGCTATGATGGCGCGCTGATGCTGACCTCGCACGACCGCGAGTTCATGAACCGCGTCATCAACAAGGTGATCGAGATCGACGGCGGCACGCTCACCGCCTTCTCCGGCGACTACGAATTCTACGAAGCGCAGCGCGCGATGAACGAGCGCCAGCAGCAGGCGCAGTTCGAACGCCAGCAGGCGATGCTCGCCAAGGAGATCAAGTTCATCGAGCGCTTCAAGGCGCGCGCCTCCCACGCCGCCCAGGTGCAGAGCCGGGTGAAGAAGCTCGAGAAGATCGACCGCGTCGAACCCCCCAAGCGACGCCAGGCGGTGTCCTTCGAATTCTCCCCCGCGCCGCGCTCGGGCGAGGACGTCGTGAACCTGCGCGGCGTGCACAAGCGCTACGGCAGCCGCGTGATCTACGAGGGCCTCGACTTCATGGTGCGTCGGCGCGAACGCTGCTGCGTGCTCGGCACCAATGGTGCGGGCAAATCCACGCTGCTCAAGCTCGTCACCGGCGAGACGGAGCCTGATGAGGGCCGCGTCGTGCTCGGCGGCAGCGTGAGGCTGGGCTATTTCGCGCAGCACGCGATGGAGCTGCTCGACGGCGAGCGCACGGTGTTCCAGACGCTAGAGGATGCCTTTCCCCTCGCGGCCCAGGGCTCGCTGCGCGCGCTCGCCGGCGCCTTCGGATTTTCCGGCGATGAGGTGGAGAAGACCTGCCGTGTGCTCTCCGGCGGCGAGAAGGCGCGGCTGGTGATGGCAATCATGCTTTACGATCCGCCGAACTTCCTGGTGCTCGACGAGCCGACCAACCACCTGGACATGGCGACGAAGGAAATGCTGATCGCGGCGCTGGCCCAGTATGAGGGGACGATGCTGTTCGTCTCGCATGACCGGCACTTCCTGGCGGCACTCTCGAACCGCGTGCTGGAACTGACGCCGGAGGGGATTCACCAGTATGGGGGTGGGTACACGGAGTATGTTGCGCGAACGGGGCATGAGGCGCCGGGGCTGCACAAGTAAGGCTGGGGAAAGGAATTTCCCCAGACCCCATTCTTTTAATTTTGGCCTTTGGTGCTGGGTGCGCGGACGGACTGCGTCGGCACGGCCGGCTCCGGCCCGACGCGCGTCCCGGTGACAAAAATAAAAGATGGGGGTTTGGGGGAATTCATTCCCCCATTCTGTCGTCGTAGGATGCCTCAAAAGGAAGCGCCCATGCCCCCCATCGCCCGCACGCCCATACCCAACCTCGCCGACATGCCGCCGGACATCCGCACACGCATCGAATCCGTGCAGGAGAAATCCGGATTCATCCCCAACGTCTTCCTGATGCTCGCCTATCGGCCGGAGGAATTTCGCGCCTTCATGGCGTATCACGACACGCTGATGGACAAGCGCGAGGGCCTCACCAAGGCCGAGCGTGAGATGATTGTCGTCGCGGTCTCCGCGGCGAACCAGTGCCAGTATTGCGTGATCGCGCATGGGGCGATCCTCCGCATCCGCGCGAAGAACCCGCTGATTGCCGAGCAGGTGGCGTCCAACTGGCGCAAGGCGGATATCACGGCGCGCGAGCGCGCGATGCTGGGCTTCGCGATGAAGGTCACGCACGCCGCGAACGAGACTGATGATGCGGACCATGCCGCGCTGCGCGAGGCGGGATTCACCGATGATGAGATCTGGGACATCGCCGCCATCGCGGCGTTCTTCGGCATGTCCAACCGGCTGGCGAACGTCACCAGCCTGCGGCCGAACGATGAGTTCTACTCCATGGGAAGACAGTCATGACCGAAGTCCGCTGGGAACGCCTGACCGCGCCTGAACTCAAGGCGCTTGCCGCGCAGAACGCGCTGGTGGTGCTGCCGGTCGCGAGCCTGGAGCAGCACGGCCCGCATCTGCCGGTGTGGACGGACAGCGCGCTTGGGCACGCCATGTCCGTGCGCGCGGCGGAGATCGCGACCGATGTGCCGGCGGTGGTGCTGCCGGTCATGTGGCTTGGTCTTTCGGAGCATCACTTCCCCTTCGGCGGCACCATCAGCCTCGACTACGCGACGTTCGCGGGCGTGCTGCGCTGCGTCGTGCGCTCGATCATGGCGTGCGGCTTCAAGCGGCTGTTCCTGGTCAACAGCCATGGCGGCAACATCGAACCCTTGGCCGTCGCCTCGCGCGAATTGGCGCATGAATTCGGCATCCCCGTCGCGACCACCTCGCTGCCGCGCGTGGCCGCGAAGGAGATCGCGGCCATCCTCGAGACGCAGCCCGGCGTGCAGCATGCCTGCGAGGCCGAGACGGCTCTGTGGATGCACCTGGACCCGACGCAGGTGCGCATGGACAAGCTCGCGGGTGCGGGCTCGCAGGGCGGCAATCTCGGCAATCCGGACGTGACGCGCTTTTGGTCCTTCGCCGAACGCGCGCCGGTCACGGGTGTGCGTGGCACGCCTGAGGCGGCGACGCCGGAGAAGGGTGCGCGTCTGGCCGCGGTGATCTCGGAAGGGCTTGCGCGCGCGATGCGCGACCCCGTGCTGTGGACGGCGCCAGACCCGGTTTGGATGCCGGGCCGCGCGCAGGCGCAGCTGTAGCGTTTCGGCTTGACCGCGCCGGCCGGCTTGCCGTCACACTCCGCCCATAACCGGCGCCAAGCCGGGGATCGGGGAGTGGACGGATGGCGGGATTGATCACGCGGCGCGCGGCCCTGGCAGGCGCGGCCATGCTGCCCCTGGCGGCGGCCGCGCAGACGGCGCCGTGGCCGAGCGGCGCGGTGCGCTTCATCGGGCTGTTCCCGCCAGGTGGTGGCACCGACATCCTCTCGCGCATCTGGTGCCAGAAGATGGCCGAGATCACCGGCCAGCAGTTCATTGTCGAGAACCGCTCCGGCTCGGGCGGCAATGTCGGCACGCACGCCATCGCCCAGTCGCGCAATGATGGATCCGTCATCGGGCTCGCGAGCGTGTCCTCGCTCGCGATCTCGCCGACACTCTATGCGAGCCTGCCCTTCGACGTGACACGCGACTTCTCCTACCTCGGCGGGCTGTGGCAGCTGCCGAACATGCTCGTCGTGCACAACGACGTCGCGGCGCGCACGGTGCCGGAGCTGATCGCGCTGCTGAAGGCGAACCCGGGGCGCTACAGCTTCGCCAGCTCGGGCTCCGGCACCTCGGTGCACCTGTCGGGCGAGATGTTCAAGCAACTCGCCGGCGTCGACATCATCCACGTGCCCTATCGCGGCGCGGCACCCGCGCATATCGACCTGCTTGCCGGGCGCGTGCACATGATCTTCGACAATATCCCCCAGGCGCTGGCGGCGCATCGCGGCGGCTCGCTCCGCGGCCTGGCCGTCACCGGTGCGCAGCGCAGCCCGCAGGCGCCCGAGGTCCCCGCGATGGCGGAGTTCCTCCCGGGCTTCGAGATCACCTCCTGGGGCGGCGTGCTCGGGCCCGCGGGTATGGCGCCGGCGCTGGTGAACCGCATCGCCGAACTTACGAAGCAGGCGCTGCAGACGCGCGAGGTGACCGAGCGCTACATCGAGAATGGTGCCACGCCCTGGCCGATCGGGCCGGATGAGCTCGCATCCTTCCGCGCGGCGGATGCGGCACGCTTCGCGCCGCTGATCCGGGCGTCTGGGGCGCGGGTGGAGTAAGGAAATCCGAAAATAGGAATTCCCCCGTCGTGGCTTCCAAGTCATTGCAACGACAAGAAAGCTTGCGCGAAATTCAGATTTTCCGAGTTTCTTACCGCAGCCCAGGCGCACGCCTGCCCGCTGACTGAACAAATATAGAACGCGCCTCGCTAGAATGCTAGGATTTTCGCGTGCGCAGCATCTCCCCCATGATGCAGGCCGCATCCGGGATCAGGGCATGGCTTTGGCGGTATCCGGCCTCGCCGCGGCACTCACCGCGACGACGGCCGCGCAGGCGCTTGCGACCTGTGGGGTCTTCATCCTGCCCGTGCTCGCGCCTTTCGCGCTGCCCGCCCTCGGCGTCGCGCCACACTGGATCGGGCACCAGGTCGCGCTGATCTACATCGCGGCCGCCTGCGTCTCCTCCATCGCGGGCGGGGTGGTCGGGCGCTTCGGCCCCGCGCGCGGCAGCCAGATGGCGATGGCGGGCACCGCATTTGGGTCCGCGCTGATCGCGCTGGGCACCCTATGGTCGGCCGCACTCGGCTCGGTGCTGATCGGGGCGAGCTATGGGCTGACGAACCCGGCGGCCTCAACGGTGCTGAGCCGGCTCGCGCCACCGGCACGGCGCAACCTGGTGTTTGGCGTGAAGCAGATGGGCGTGCCGCTGGGCGCCGCCCTTGCCGGCCTCGCGCTCCCTGGCCTGGCCATCGCGCTCGGATGGCGCGGCGCGGCGCTGTGCGTGGCCCTGGTGGTGGCCTGCGCGGCGCTCGCGCTTGGTGTGTTCCGTGGTGCCTGGGACGGGGCGCGCGATGCCACGCTGCCGCTGCGCGGTGCCGGCGGCGGCTTGCGGCTGCTACGCGGGCGGCCGGCGCTGGCCTCGATCGCGGTGATCGGGGCGTTGTTCTCGGCCGCGCAGCTCTCGCTCGGGGCCTATGCGGTGACGATGCTGGTCGAGGAGTTCGCCTGGTCGCCGGTCGCGGCCGGCGCGATGGCGGCCGCACTGCAGATCGCGGGCGCAGCGGGGCGCATCATCTGGGCTTGGCTCGCGGACCGCACCGGTTCGGGCTTCTTCGTGCTGATGGTGTTGGGCGTGATGGCGGCGGCGTGCTCGCTGCCCTTGCCGTTTGCGATCCACTGGCCCGCGGCGGCACTCGCGGTGCTGCTATGCCTGCTCGGGCTTTGCGCGGCGGGGTGGAACGGGGTGATGCTGGCGGAGGCCACGCGCCTCGCGCCGGCCGGGGCGGCGGGTCACGCGACGGGGGCGGTGCTGTCGGTCACCTTCGCCGGCGTCGTGACGGGGCCGACGCTGTTCGCGCTGATCTTCTCCTCGGTCGGGTCCTATGCGCTGGCCTTTGCGCTGCTGGCCGGGCTGCCGCTCGCTGGCGCCGTCGTTGCGTGGCGCGCGCAGCGCCTCGTGGCGTAAGGCGCGCCCACTACTCCACGCGGATCCCTGCACTGCGGACCAGCGGCACGAAGCGCGCCTGGTCTGCACGGATCGCTGCCCCATACGCCTCCGGCCCACCCGGCGAGGGGTCCAGCCCCTGGCGGCGCAGCGCGGCGATGGTCGGCCCATCCCCCAGCGCGGTGCGTAGCGTGTCCGCGAGCCGCGTGACCACCGCCGGCGGCGTCGCCCGCGGTGCGAGGATTCCGTAGATATGCCCGGTGTCGAATTCCGGCAGCCCGGCCTCGGCGACCGTCGG
Organism: Pseudomonadota bacterium; assembly: GCA_040386655.1. Classification (GTDB taxonomy): domain Bacteria; phylum Pseudomonadota; class Alphaproteobacteria; order Acetobacterales; family Acetobacteraceae; genus Plastoroseomonas. Next base: position 6,938 of record JAZKFA010000191.1, read on the forward strand.
GACCTCGGGCAGGAAGAAGGCGCGCACCAGGGCCGGGATCGCGAGCGCGCGCAGCTTGCCGCCCTCCACCTGCGGCAGCGCTGGCGGCGCCGTCGAGAACGCATAGTCCAGCCGCCCCGCGACCAGGTCGCTCATCAGCGGCCCGCCGCCGCGATAGGCGACGCCCACCGTGTTGATGCCCGCCATCGAATCCATCAGCAGCCCGGCCAGGTGCCCCGAGGTGCCGATGCCCGAATAGCCCCAGTTCAGCGCGCCCGGCCGCCGCCTGGCTTCGGCCAGCAACTCCGCCACGTTGCGCCAGGGCCGGTCCACCGGCACCACCAGCACGCCGGTCTGAAAGGCTAGGCCTCCGACAGGCACCAGCTCCGCCATCGGGTCGAAGGGCAGGTTCCCGGCGACGGGGTTGATCACCAGCGGCCCGACGGTGCCCAGCAGCAGGGTGTGCCCATCGGCCGGCGCGCGGACGACGATTTCGGTCGCGATGTTGCCGCCCGCGCCGCCGCGATTCTCGATCACCACCGGCTGGCCCAGCAGGTCACCCCAACGCGGCGCGACCGCGCGCATCGCACCATCTGTCGCGCCACCCGGCGTGAATCCAACGATGACGCGCACGGGACGGTCGGGAAAGGTCTGCGCGCGCGCATGCTTTGCGATCAGCATGGGCGCGGCGAGGATCGCAGGCAGCCCGAGGCTGAGGGCGCGGCGTGTCGGCATGGTTGTCCTCCCGGTCTTGGAGGAGACCCTACCCTGCCGCGTGCGTCCTACAAGACCGGAGCGGCATCAAACCCGTTCGCGAGCACTCCGCGGGGTGCGACCATCGGGTAGGGCGCGCGCGGCAGGTATTGCCCGGTGCCCGGTTCGGCCTGGACCACGCCGTCGCGCATTACCATCGCGCCGCGGCGGAAGGTCGCGACGGGCCATCCCGTGACCTCGATCCCTTCATAGGGCGTGTAGTCGATGGCGTGCTGCATCAGCGCATTGGCCAGCGTCACGCGCTTCCCCGGATCCCACAGCACGATGTCGGCATCGGACCCCGGCGCGATCGCGCCCTTGCGCGGATACAGCCCCATCAGCTTCGCCGCATTGGTGCTGGACAGGCGGACGAATTCCTCGAGCCCGATGCGCCCCTTGGACACACCCTCGCTGAACAGCAGCGGCAGCCGCGCGGCGAGGCCGGGGATGCCGTTCGGCACCACGTCGAAGGGCGCGCCGTCGCCGTTCTGGCGCTTGCCCAGCGAGCCACCAAAGCTGTAGCCGCAATGGTCGGACGAGATGACGTCGAGCGTGCCGCGCCGGATCATCTCCCACACGCGCGCATGTTCCGCGGCATCGCGTGGGGCGGGGCTGCACATGAACTTCGCGCCCTCGAAGCCCGGCCGCGCCATATCCTCCGCCGTTAGCGCGAAATACTGCGGGCAGGTCTCGCCCCACACCTTCACGCCACGCGCCTGGGCGCGGGCGATTTCCTCGGCCGCCTCCGCACAGCTGACGTGGAAGACCTGGATCGGCTGGTCGAGCAGCTCGGCCAGCGCGATGGCACGGTGCGTCGCCTCGCGCTCCACCACCGGCGGGCGCGACCAGGCGTGGTACTGCGGCGCCGTCATCCCGGCCGCGAGCAGCGCCTGGGTGCGCCAGTTG
>JAZKFA010000192.1:0-6575 GCA_040386655.1 Pseudomonadota bacterium
GCTCCGCGCGCTTGGCTCGCCGCATTAGCGGCGTTCGGCCATCCGGGCTCGCGGCCCGCAGGGCGGGCCGGGGTGCTTGCCTACAGCGGGTGCCGATAGACCAGGAACCCCGACTCCTCCGCCACCTTGTCGTACAGCACCCGCGCCGTCGCATTGGTGTTGTGCGTGAGCCAGTAGACCCGTGCCGCGCGCGCTGCCCGCGCCTCCGCATAGACCGCCTCGATCAGCGCCCGCCCCACGCCGTGTCCGCGTGCCTCGGGAGTCGTGAACAGGTCGTGCAGGTAGCAGTAGGGCGCGATCGCCAGGGTGGTGCGGTGATACAGGTAGTGCACCAGGCCCAGCAGCACGCCATCGCGCTCCGCCACCAGCGCGTGCATCGGCTCATACCCGTCGAAGAAGCGCTGCCAGGTCATCGCGGTGATTTCGGGCTTCAGGGCGGTGGGCCCCACGCGGCCGTAGAATTCATTGTAGCCATCCCACAGCGTCAGCCATTGCGCATGGTCCTCGGGCCTGATGGGGCGGATGGTGAGGGCGTCGCTCATCGCAAATTCTCCTTGAGGCCACAGCGTCGGCGGATTGCCCTCGGTTGGCCAGCCCCGGATTGCATGCGCACGCTGCCCTTCCTGCCACTCCTTTAGGCGCCCGCGGTCGCGCTTCGGGCCTTTTCGGCCGCGATGGGCCTTGCGGCGGGCGGGCATTGTTGGTTTCTGTCGCCCATGGTCCTGGCCATCGATGATCTCACCGTGGATTTCGCAACGGACCGCGGCACGCTGCGCGCGGTCGATGGCGTGAGCCTCGCCGTCGCATCCGGCCGCACCCTCGCCGTTGTCGGCGAGAGCGGGTCGGGCAAGTCCGTCACGGCGCTCGCCACGATGGGCCTGCTGCCCGGCAGCGCCCTTATCGGCGGCCGCATCGCGCTGGACGGCGAAGCACTAACCGCGGATCGCCAGAAGGCGCTGCGCGGTGGCGCGATGGCGATGATCTTCCAGGAGCCGATGACCAGCCTCAATCCGGCCTTCACCGCCGGCGAGCAGGTGGCCGAGGCGCTGCGCATCCATCGCAACCTGCCGCCCCGTGCCGCCTTCGACGCTGCGATCGCCATGCTCGAGCGCGTGCGCATCCCCGATGCGGGGCGCCGCGCGCGCCAGTACCCGCACCAGTTCTCGGGCGGCATGCGCCAGCGCGTGATGATCGCCATCGCGCTCGCCTGCGCCCCGCGCCTGCTGCTGGCCGATGAGCCGACCACCGCGCTCGACGTCACGGTTCAGGCGCAGATCCTGACCCTGCTGGACACGCTCAAGCGGGAGACCGGGACGGCCGTCGTGCTCATCACCCATGACCTCGGCGTGGTGGCGGACCATGCCGACGACGTCGCGGTGATGTATGCGGGGCGCGTGGTGGAGCGTGCGCCCGCCGCGCGCCTGTTCGCCAACCCCGAGCATCCCTACACGGTGGGCCTGCTGGGTGCGGTGCCAAAGCTCGGCGGCGGGGCAGGGCGGCTGGCGTCGATCGCGGGGACGGTGCCGGATATGCGCAACCCGCCGCGGGGCTGCCGCTTCGCGCCGCGCTGCCCCTTCGCAATCGCGCGCTGCGTGACCGAAGCACCGCCGCTGATGGAGATGGCGCCGGGCCACACGTCCGCCTGCTGGCGCGCGCCACTGTCCCAGTTGCTGGAGGCGGCATGATGCTGGCCCTCGAAGACGTCGCGCGGCGCTTCGGCACGGTGCGCGCTGTCGATGGCGTCACGCTCTCCGTCGCGCAGGGCCAGGTGCTCGCGATCGTGGGTGAATCCGGTTGCGGGAAATCCACGCTGGGCCGTCTGGCGCTCCGCCTGATCGAACCCGATCGCGGCCGCATCCGCTTCGCCGGCGAGGATCTCGGTGCGCTGTCACCACGTGCATTGCGGGCGCGGCGGCGCGACATGCAGCTGATCTTCCAGGACCCCTTCGGCAGCCTCGATCCGCGCATGACGGTGGAGCAGGCGGTTGCCGAGCCGCTTATCCTGCACAACATTGTCCCCCGCGCGCAGGTGCGCGACCGCGTGGCGGAGATGCTCACCCGCGTGGGGCTGCGCCCTGAGCTTGCGACGCGCTGGCCGCATGAATTCTCCGGCGGGCAGCGCCAGCGCATCGCCATCGCGCGTGCTCTCGCTTCCGGCCCAAAGCTGGTCATCGGGGATGAGCCCGTGAGCGCGCTCGACGTCTCCGTCCAGGCGCAGGTGGTGAACCTGCTGCAGGATTTGATCCGAGACCTCGGCCTGACCTTCATCCTCATCAGCCACGACCTCGGCGTGGTGCGCCACATCGCCGACCGCGTGGCGGTGATGTATCTCGGCCGCATCGTCGAGGAGGGCACCACGCAGGCCATCTTCAACGCCCCGCGCCACCCCTATACCCGCGCGCTGCTGGCCGCCGTCCCGGGGCAGGGCGGCGGTGCCGCGCCGCTCGAAGGCGATGTGCCGAGCCCGTCCGACCCGCCGCCCGGCTGCCACTTCCACACCCGCTGCCCCTTTGCCGAAGCACGCTGCCGCGTGGATGACCCGGCGCTTGGTGACGGCGTGGCCTGCCATTTCGCGGACAGCTTGCCGCCGCCCGCCACGATGGCGGAAGCTGAACCCGGTGGGGCGCGCCTCGCGCGGCTGCAATCATTCTTCAAGGACGGAGCAAGCCTATGATCCGCGCTTTCTGGCTCATCCTCGCGCTGCTCGCCGCCGGCACCGCGAGCGCGCAGAACCTGCGCATCGGTCTGCGCGAGGACCCCGATATCCTCGACCCGACGCTGTCGCGCACCTATGTCGGGCGCATCGTCTACATGTCGCTGTGCGACAAGCTGTTCGACATCAATGAGCGACTTGAGGTGGTTCCCCAGCTCGCCACCGGCTTTACCTGGGAAGACCCGCGCACGCTGCGCATAGCGCTGCGCGACGGCGTCACCTTCCATGACGGCGAGCGCATGGATGCCGCCGCGGTGGTCTATTCGCTCAACCGCCACATGACGATGCAGGGCAGCTTCCGCCGCAGCGAGATCAGCGAGATCGAGGCGCTCGAGGTCGTCGATCCGCTGACCGTGCGCATCCGCCTCAAGAATCCGTCCGCCGCCTTCATTGCGCAGCTGACCGACCGCGCCGGCATGATTGTCTCGCCGCGCGCGGCCGAGGCGCTGGGCCGCAACTTCGGCACGCGACCGGTCTGCGCCGGCCCCTTCCGCTTCGTGGAGCGCGTCGCGCAGGAGCGCATCGTGGTCGAACGCTTCGAGCAGTACTGGGACCGAGCGAACATCCACTTCCAGCGCGTTACCTACCTGCCCATACCGGACAACAATGTCCGCCTCGCGAACCTTCAATCCAATGCCATCGAGTTCGGCGAGCGGATGGAACCCGATGACGTGCGCACGGCGCAGCGCAGCCGGAACCTGCGCGTCGTTCCGGTTGAGGAGATCGGATACCAGGGCATCACCATTAATCTCGGGCGCGGCCCGGGGGGCAGCAACGGCCTTGCGCGCGACGCCCGAATCCGCCGCGCCTTCGAACTCGCCATCGACCGCGCGGCGGTGAACCAGGTTGTCTATGAGGGCATGTACACGCCGACGCGCCAGCCGCTGCCGCCCGCGAACCCCTTCCATGCCCGTGACTTCGCGCCTCCGGGCCGTGACGTCGCCGCCGCCCGCGCGCTGCTGCGCGAGGCGGGCGTGACTGCACCGATTACGGTCGAGATGATCGTCCCTAACAACCCCGACTTGCGCCAGGTGGGCGAGGTGATCCAGGCGATGGTGCGCGAGGCCGGGTTCGAGCTGCGCCTGCGCGCGATGGAGTATGCCTCCGCCCTGCAGGCGGCCTCGCGCGGGGAGTACGAGACCTTCCTGACGGGATGGTCGGGCCGCACAGACCCGGACGGCAACATGTTCACCTTCATGCGCACCGGCGCCGGGCAGAATGACGGGAATTATTCCAATCCCGAGGTAGACCGCCGGCTCGATGCCGCCCGCACGGAGATGGACGTGGAACGCCGCATCCAGCTCTACGCCGAGATCATGCGCATCGCGGTGGCGGAGGATGTCAGCCGCGTCTACCTGTGGCACCGCAAGAACATCATGATTCACTCCACGCGCCTGACCGGCTATTCGCCGGTGCCCGACGGGCTGGTGCGCCTGCGTGGGATGCGCCTGCAGTAATGCTCCGCTGGCTCGCCCGACGCTTTGCGCAGATCATCCCGACACTCATCGTGCTGTCGGTGATGATCTTCGGCCTGCAGCAGCTGATGCCTGGCGACCCCGCCATGATCCTCGCCGGTGAGGAGCGCGGGGACCCCGTCGTGCTCGCGCAGATCCGCGCCGAGCTGCGGCTGGACCGGTCCCTGCCGGAACAGTACCTGCACTGGATCGGCAACGTGCTGGTAGGGGATTTCGGCTTCTCCTGGCGCATCCGGGAGCCGGTCGCGAACCTGATCCTGCAGAAGCTGCCGGTGACCTTCCAGCTTTCCGCCATGGCATTCATCATCGCGGTGCTGATCGGCGTGCCGGCCGGCATCCTCTCCGCGACGCGGCGTGACCGGCCCGCGGACTGGATCGCCAACGGCATTGCGCTGTTCGGCATTTCCATGCCGAATTTCTGGCTCGGCATCATGATGATCCTGCTGTTCAGCGTGGAGCTTGGGTGGTTGCCGCCCTCGGGCTACGTCCCGCTCACCGAGGATTTCTGGCAGTCCATCGCGACGACCATCATGCCCGCCTTCGTGCTCGGTACCGGCGTGGCCAGCGTGCTTATGCGGCACACGCGCGCGGCGATGCTGGGCGCTCTCGCGCAGGACTACGTGCGCACGGCGCGGGCGAAGGGCGTGGTCGAGCGTGTGGTGGTGTGGAAGCACGCGCTACGCAATGCGCTGATCCCGGTGGTGACGCTGGGCACCATCGAATTCGGCCGCCTGCTCGCGGGTGCGGTGCTGACGGAGCAGATCTTCACCATCCCCGGCTTTGGTAAGCTGATCGTCGATGCCGTGTTCAACCGCGACTACCCGGTGGTGCAGGGCGTGGTGCTGGCGACCGCGCTGATCTTCGTGACACTCAGCTTAATTGCGGACCTTCTCTACATGGCGGTGAACCCGCGGATGCGGCAGGCATGAACGCGCTTCCGCCAGAACCGATCGCCGTTCCCGCCATGCGTCAGTCCCCCGCGCGCCTCGCGCTGCGGCGATTCCTGCGCCACCGGCTAGCGGTCGCGGGGCTGATCGTCGTGTTGCTGTTTGTCCTGGGTGCGGCACTGGCGCCGCTGATCGCGACGGCGGATCCCAACGCGACGAGCTGGAGCGCGATCCGCCGCGCGCCATCGGCCGCGTACTTCTTCGGCACCGACGAGAATGGGCGCGATGTTTTTTCCCGCGTCATCTGGGGCGCGCGGGCGAGCTTGGCCGCGGGGTTCCTCTCGGTGACCGTCGCGCTGCTCATTGGCGTTCCCATCGGGCTGCTCGCGGGCCTGGCGGGCGGATGGCTGGATGCGCTGATCTCGCGCATCGCGGACGCCATGCTATCGGTGCCCTTCCTGATCCTGGCGATCGCGCTCGCGGCCTTCCTCGGGCCGGCGCTGGAGAATGCGATGATCGCCATTGCGATCAGTGCCTCGCCGGTCTTCGTGCGCCTGTCGCGCGGCATGGCTCTGGAGGCGACGGCGACGGATTGGGTGGAAGCCGCGCGCGCGCTGGGCAATCCGCCTTGGCGGCTGGGATTGCTCCACGTGCTGCCCAACATCATCCCGCCGCTGCTGGTCCAGGCCACGCTTTCCATCGCGGAGGCGATCATCGCGGAGGCGTCGCTGTCCTTCCTTGGGCTCGGTCAGCAGCCGCCCGCGCCGTCGTGGGGGTCCATGCTCAACTCGGCGCAGCGCTTCCTGACGCAGGCGCCGTGGCTTGCGATCTTCCCGGGGCTTGCGATCTTCCTCGTCGTGCTCGCCTTCAACCTTGTGGGTGACGGGCTGCGCGACGCGCTGGACCCCCGCAGCGAGAAGCGATGATCACGTGGCGGGATGCGCCGGCGCGCCTGCCGGAGGGTAGCCGCATCTACGCCATCGCGGACATCCACGGAGCCCTTGCGAAGCTGCGGCGGCTGTACGCGATGATCACGGAAGACCTTGCCGTGCGCCCGGTCGCCGCACCCCTGGTCATCCATCTCGGCGACTACGTCGACAAGGGGCCGGACAGCCGAGGCGTGGTGGAGCATCTCATCGCCGGATCACCCTTTCCCGCGCTTCACCTGCGCGGCAATCACGAGGACATGATGCTGGCCGCACTCGCCGGCGAACCCGGTGCGGAGACCGACTGGCTCTGGTGCGGCGGCCGCGCAACGCTCGCGAGCTGGGGCGTGCGCGAGGAGGCCTGGGCGCACGCGATCACCGAACGCCAGCGCGCCTTCCTCAACGCCACAACGCTGTCGCACCAAGCCGGCGGGTACATGTTCGTCCATGCCGGCATCCGGCCGGGCGTCCCGCTCGACGCGCAGGCGCCGGACGACCTGATGCGCATCCGAAGCGAGTTCCTGAACAGCGAGCGCGATCGTCTTCGCTGGACAATTCGTCATTGGAAGACGCC
>JAZKFA010000193.1:0-4545 GCA_040386655.1 Pseudomonadota bacterium
GATCCTGCTGCTTTCGGCGCTGATCCAGGGCAGCCATGCGGCCGCCTATGGCTTCGCGGCCATCCACTGGCAGGCATCGGGGCACAGCGCGACGGTGATCGGCCTGCTCTGGGCGGAGGGCGTGGTCGCCGAGATCATCCTGTTCCTCTACGCGAAGCCGCTCGCCGCGCGGCTGGGCTGGCAGGGGCTGACGATGCTCGCCGCCGGGGCGGGGCTGGTAAGGTGGGCGATCCTGGCGGAGACCACCTGGCTGCCGGCTCTGGTGGTGGCGCAATCGCTGCACGCCTTCACCTTCGGCGCGCAGCACCTGTGCGCCATGCGCCTGCTGTCCGAGCACATGCCGGCGGGGCAGGTGGGGGCGGCGCAGACGCTGCATTCCTCACTGGGGGCGGGGCTGTCGCTGATGCTGCTGACGCTGCTCTCGGGGCAGCTCTACGCGACCATCGGCGGGCAGATGTTCTGGGCGATGTGGGTGCTGTGCGTGCCGGCGCTGTTCCTAGCGCGCGGTTTGCGCGATGCGCGGCCGGCGCGCGACCCAGTTTGACGTGGATCTAACGCTGCGCTGGCGGGGATTCGACGCTGCGTTTCGGCCGCCTGGCTAGACCGGGTTCCGCAGCAAGCGCCAGGCGCCGGCGGAGCATGTCGCTCCCTGTCGGGACTGGCCGGAGGAGCCAGGTCATGCGGACATCAACACGGCCATCGCCCGATGACGAGCAGCGCCACGCGGTGCGCGCCCGGACACATGCGGAGCGGATGATGCTCCCTGGGTTGCGCCCCGCACACCGAGACGGAGCGCTGACCATGTCGGGCACCAATGCCAACCACGCCGGCTTCGGGCGCCTGATGCGGGGCGCCCAGGATGCGCCCGGCGCAACCGTCATCGCCGACGCGGCGCACGACCGCGAGGCGACGCCCAGCGCCCCCTTGTCCGAAGGGTTGAGGAGTGGCGTTGCGGTCTTCTTCGCGCGCATCGTGGCGCGCTGGCAGGACCGCCGCGCCCGCGCCGAACTCGCGGAGAGCGATGACCGCTTGCTCGCGGATATCGGCCTGACGCGGCGGGACGTGCCGCGTGCCGCGCCATCGACCGCGCTGCGCGACCTGTATCGCTGAAACCGGTGCGGAGGGATTCCGATCCCCCCGCCGCCGGCCGCTAGCCCCGGCGGCGTGCCGCGCGGGGGAAGTCGTAGAGCTCGGCCGGATTGTCGACGAGCACGCGGTTCCGCGCCGCCTGATCCGGGACGCATTCGGCCAAAAGGTCGAAGAGCTGCGCGTCATCGGGCTTGTCGTTGATGGCCTGGGTCGGGTGCGGCCAGTCGCTGCCCCAGACCATGCGCTCGGGGTTGGCGGCGAACAGCGCCTTGGCCACGGCCACGGAATCGGCATAGCCCGGCGCGCCCGCCTGGGTGTCCATGTACAGGCCAGAGAGCTTGACCCAGGTCTTGCCGCGCGCGAGCAGACGCAGGCCCGTGGTGAAGCCGGGGGAGTTCAGGCGATCGGCCACGGGCAGGCGCAGGCGGTGGTCGAAGACGATGCGGCTGGGCAGGCGCAGCAGCAGGTCGTTCGCCTCGCCGATCTGGGTGCCTGTCATGTGCAGCTGCACGTGCCAGTTCATGGGCGCCACGCGGCGGGACAGCCCCTCCAGCATCGCGATCGTCGTCGCACCGGCCTGGACCAGGTTGAAGCGGATGCCGCGCACGCCGAGGCCGTTGAGGCGGCGGAGTTCCGCATCCGTCACCTGGTCGTTCACCACGGCCACCATGCGGAAGTTGTTGCGCCCGAGGGCGGCCATCGATTCCAGGTGCAGCCGGTTGTCCGTGCCGTAGGTGGAGGGCTGCACCAGCACGCCGCGCGTGGTGCCGATGCGGCGCTGGAGAGCGCGGTAGTTTTCGACCGTAGCGTCGGGCGGCAGCAGCGTCGCGCCAGGTGCCGCGGGGAAACGGGCGTCGTAGATATGGAAGTGGCAATCGGTGGCGTTGGGCGGGGCCGGTGTGCGCGGGGCGGAGGTGCCCGTGGAGAACGGCACATTGTGCGTCGCGGGTGCCGCGGGCGCAGCCGGGGCACGGCCCGGCGCCTGGGCCTGGGCGTGGGTGGTGGCGGAGGCCAGCAGCGCGGCAGCGCCGGCCATGGTGGCCCTTCGGCCGAAATTGGTGTCAGTCATGCGGTTGTCTCTTCCCTTTGGCCGGGTCTGTGCCGGGCCTGGGGCGGAGCCTAGTGCAGGATTGTCAGGGGCGGAAATGAAGGGCCCGGGCCGGTGCGGAGGGCGTCATTCCTTGACGTGGGGACGCGCGTCTGACATAGGTATAAATGCCTTCAGCGGCGTTTTGGCGCTGGTCTGCAGACGCCGGTAAGATTTGCGGAAACGCCGAATTTCTTAATTTTTATCGTTCCTGGTCAGCGCGTTAGGTGAGAAACCGCCTGGGGTAAGAATTTCTGATTCTCTTACCCCGGGCGTGTGGCCTCAGGCCGCCTTCGCCATCCCGCGCAGCACGTAGTGCAGGATGCCGCCATTCTTGTAGTACTCGACCTCATCGGCGGTATCGACGCGGCAATGCACCTCGGTGCGCGTCACGCTGCCGTCCGGGCGGTTGATCACGAGCGTCAGCATCATGCGCGGGGCCAGCGCCTCCACGCCCTCGATGTCGAGCACTTCCTCGCCGGTCAGACCGAGCGACTTGCGGTCGTCGCCTTGCTTGAAGACCAGCGGCAGCACGCCCATCCCGACCAGGTTCGAGCGGTGGATGCGCTCGAAGCTTTCCGCGATCACCGCCTTCACGCCGAGCAGGAAGGTGCCCTTGGCCGCCCAGTCGCGCGACGAGCCGGTGCCGTATTCCTTCCCGCCGAGCACGATCAGCGGCGTGCCCTCGCGCTTGTAGCGCATCGCCACGTCGTAGATCGGCGCGACGTCGCCCGACGGGCGGTGCATGGACATGCCGCCTTCGACGCCGGGCAGCATCTCGTTCTTGATGCGGATGTTGGCGAAGGTGCCGCGCATCATGATCTCATGATTGCCACGGCGCGCGCCGTAGCTGTTGAAATCCGCCTGCCGCACCTGGTGCTCGACCAGGTATTCACCGGCCGGAGACGACTTGCGGATGCTGCCGGCGGGCGAGATGTGGTCGGTCGTGATGGAGTCCGCGAGCAGCGCGAGTATGCGCGCGCCCTTAATGTCGCCGATCGGCGTGAGCTCGGCGGTCATGCCTTCGAAATAGGGCGGGTTCTGCACGTAGGTGGAGCCGGAATTCCAGCGGTAGGTGTCGGACTCGGCGTCGACCTTGATCGCCTGCCACTGCGGCGGGCCCTTGAACACGTCGCCATAGCGCTCCTGGAACATCTCGCGGCTGACGACAGAGGCGACGGTGTCGGAGACCTCCTTCTGCGTCGGCCAGATGTCGCGCAGGAACACCGGCTGACCATCCGAACCATTGCCCAGCGGCTGCGTCGTCAGGTCGATCTTGATCGAACCCGCGAGAGCATAGGCGACCACCAGCGGCGGCGAGGCCAAGTAGTTCGCGCGCACATTGGCATGCACGCGTCCCTCGAAGTTGCGGTTGCCCGACAGCACCGAGGAGACGACCAGCTTGTTGTCCTCGATCGCCTCGGTGATCGGATCCGACAGGGGCCCCGAGTTGCCGATGCAGGTGGTGCAGCCATAGCCCACCGTCTGGAAGCCGAGCGCATCGAGATCCGCGGAAAGGCCGGACTTGTTCAAATACTCGGTCACCACCTGAGAGCCAGGCGCGAGCGAGGTCTTCACCCAGGGCTTCGCCGTCAGCCCCTTGGCCACCGCCTTGCGCGCGACCAGGCCCGCGGCCACCAGCACATAGGGGTTCGACGTGTTGGTGCACGACGTGATCGCCGCGATCACCACGTCGCCATGCCCGAGGTCGTAATTCGCACCGGCCACCGCGACGCGCAGCTCCGCCTTGTCGCCGGGGACGCCCATGACGCCGGCGGCGAGGTCGCGCGAGAAGGATGCGGCCGTGCCCGACAGGGCGACGCGATCCTGCGGCCGCTTCGGGCCGGCAAGCGAGGGCTCCACAGTGGCGAGGTCCAGCTCCAGCGTGTCGGAGAACACCGGGTCCTCGGCATCCGCCGGGCGCCACAGGCCCTGGGCCTTGGCATAGGCCTCGACCAGCTTCATCCGATGCTCGTCGCGGCCGGACAGGCGCAGGTAGTTGAGCGTGGTGTCGTCGACCGGAAAGAAGCCGCAGGTCGCGCCGTACTCGGGCGCCATGTTCGCGATGGTGGCGCGGTCGGCGAGCGGCAGGTCCGCGAGGCCTGGGCCGAAGAACTCCACGAACTTCCCGACCACGCCCTTCTTGCGCAGCATCTGCGTGACCGTCAGCACGAGGTCTGTGGCCGTCACACCTTCCTTGACCTTGCCGATCAGCTTGAAGCCGATGACATCAGGGATGAGCATCGCGATGGGCTGTCCCAGCATCGCGGCCTCGGCCTCGATGCCGCCCACGCCCCAGCCCAGCACGCCCAACCCGTTGACCATGGTGGTGTGGCTGTCGGTGCCGTAGCAGCTGTCGGGGTAGGCGT
>JAZKFA010000194.1:0-7097 GCA_040386655.1 Pseudomonadota bacterium
GGGCCCGGAGCAGTCATAAATGCGCAGCGGCTCCTCCCTGGCGGAGGGGGCGAGGTCGACGGCGCGGAACGGCACGGCGATGTCGGGCCGTCCCGGCCATTCGGCATAGACCTTGCGGCTGCCCTGGATCGGGCCCGTCGTGACGGTCTCGGGCACCGGCGGGCGCGCATTGATCTGGTTCATCGTGGACCTCCCTGAACAACAAACGGAGATCCAGGCACGCGGGCAAAACGAGCGGTAAGATCCGTCCCTTCGCCGGCATGACCCGGATCAGGTTCGAAGGGTCTCCGCCGCGATCGGGACGGACTCTCAGCGCCCTGACGGCGCTCCCCTGGAACTGTGTGTCAAGGTGGGCGCCTGCAAGGGAAAGGTCAACGGCGCGCGTTACAACGCGCGGCCGCCATCGACCAGAATCGTCGATCCGGTCGAATAGGTGAGGTGCGTCGCGCAGGCGAGGACCGCGCGCGCGACATCCTCGGGCTCGGCCACGCGCTGGAGCGGGATGGAGGGCGCGATCTTGGCGTTCTGCTCCGGGCCGCGTCCGGGGACGAAGCCGGTCTGCACGATGCCTGGTGCGACGCCCATCACCCGGATGGCGGGTGCGAGCGAACGTCCCAGCGACTTCGTCAGGCTGTCGGTGGCCGCCTTCAGCGCGCCATAGGCGAGGTTGGACCCGGTGCCGTTCTGCCCCGCGACGGAGGAGATGTTCACCACCAGACCGCGGCTTTTCTCCAGCAGCGGGCGGAAGGCGCGCACGGCGGCGAAGGGCCCGCGCCAGTTCACCGCCCACATCGCGTCGAGGAATGCGTCATCCAGCGCATCGAGGTCGTGGTGCGGCACGGCGCGGGTGAAGCCGGCCGAGTTCACCAGCACGTCGCAGCGCCCGAAGCGCTTCTCGACCTCGGCGGCGAGTGCGGTGAGCGTCGCGCTCTGCTCCACCGTCGCGGGCAGCGCGACATGGCCTTCGCCGGGCAGCGAGGCGACCAGCGCCTGGGCCTCGTCGGGCTTGGAGCGATAGGCGGCGATGACGGTGTAGCCCTCCCCCGCGAAGGCACGGGCGGTAGCGGCGCCGATGCCGCCGGTGGCACCGGTGATGACAACGGTTTTCATGCGGCCTCCAGCGGCGCGTGCAGGCGCGTGGTTCCGGGAACGATGATTCCCCCCCGGTCGCCCACGGCGATGCTGCCGTAGCGCTCGGCGAAGATGGGCGGCAGCGTCCGCGCACCGGGCACCGCGAGCCACAGGCGCAGCAAGTGGCGCCGACGCTCGGGCTCGGGGTGGTCCTCGAAGCCGGTGCGGTCGTGCAGCAAGGTGTGGTTGTGCACCAGTTGGATGTCGCCGGGCTGGAATTCCATGTGCAGGTTCAGCGCGGGGTCGTTGGCGAGGTCATCGAAGAGGTCCAGCGCCTCGATGTGGGCGGGCGTCAGGCGCGGTGCCTCGGGGAAGCGCTGGGCGGAGTCGATGTATTGCCGCTGATACAGCGCTGTGAGGTGCCCGTCATGAAAGGAGAAGGGCGGGATCTCGAACCAGGGCTTCATGCCCGCCGGCACCTCGCCGCGCCGGTCGGTCGCGATCGGGCCCATCAGCAGCGGCAGCAGGTCCGGGCGGCGGCGGCGGATCTCGTTGAAGATGGTGGTCGAGCTGACCAGGGTGGACAGGCCACCGGACTTCGCGGTCTTCAGGCACAGCAGGCCCACCACGTCGCAGCTGTCGGTATGGTAGGTCTGGCGTTCGGACGTCTGGTAGATGCGCACGTTCGGGTCGGCCGAGGACAGGCCCATATCCTTCACATGGCCGAGCACATGGCCCTTCGCATTCTGCGACCGCGCACGACCGAAATGCGCGCCGATGCCGTAGAAGGCGGTCGCACTTTCCCGCGTCGTCCACCGGTCCACCGGCAGCCCGCGCAGCAGCGCGAAGCCGCGGCCGTTCAGCAGTTCATCGCGGATGGTGGCGAGGCGCGGCGCGAGACCGGGCAGCGGGAAATCCTCCGCCGTGATGGCGGCGATGTCGGCATCCGCGTTGCGCGCGACCGCGGCCGAGACCTCCGCCACGTCGGCCGGTGACAGCGGCGTGATCCAGGACGTGTCCTTCGCCATGTCCGGCCCGTACCAGGCGGCGGGGCCGGTCTGCTCGGGCGGCAGGGCCGCGAGCATGCCAGGATTGTTCATTGGGCGATCCTCCGTTGCCGCCAGCTTGCCGCTGCACGGCGCCGGCGGCAACTCACCGGGCTGTTCAGGCGCCGATGGTCTCCTCGAGGAAGACCTGCACGGCCTGGAACAGCGCGCCGCGGTTGCGTTCCATCCACATGCCGTGCGTGCCTTCGCCCAGCAGGACCATCCGCTTGCCGGGGCTTGCGGTCAGCAGCGGGAACAGCGTCTGCGCCATGTAGGGCGGCGTGTCCTGGTCCCACTCGCCGAGCACGAGCAGCGTGGGCGCGGTGATCTTCGCGGGGTCGTAGAATGGCCGCCCGGCTGCCCAGTATTCGCGCCCGTCGGCGACGGAGCCATTGGGCGCGCGCAGCACCGACGGGTTGCGCCGCATCCCCTCCGGGTCCGTCGCCCAGGTCACGCCGGCCCAGTGTTCGAACCAGCCGGCCGGGACCAGCCCGTCGCGCTTGCCCTCGGGCACGCCGGCGCCGCGCCTCGCGCGGGCGGCGGCCTGCGTCACCGCACGGTAGGCACCGAGCGTGCCGCCGGGGTCGGCGAGGCTCGCGCCCTGGCGCAGCCAGACCGGGGCATAGAGGACCAGCTTCTCGACAACCGAAGTGTTCTCGGAGGCGTAGCGCCCCATCAGCGCGGTGCCCCAGGAATAGCCCAGCAGCGTGATCTTCGGCAGGTTGCGCGCGGTGCGGATGAAGGCGACGGCGGCGGCGATGTCGCGCACGGCCTGCTCGCCGCGCACCAGCGGGGGGTTCGCCTCGGGCGGCTGCGCCATCTCGGGCGGGCGGGTGGAGCGGCCATAGCCGCGCAGGTCCAGGCACCAGACGTCAAAGCCGCGCCCGGCGATGTAGTCCATCCAGGACAGCCCGCCGAGCGGCAGGTCGAACGCCGTATGCGCGGGGTAGGTGGCGCCGTGCACCATCAGCAGCGTGCGGTCGGGGCGCGGGGCCAACCCCCCTGGGCGCTTGTTGCGCAGGAACAGCTCGATCCCCGCATCGCCGGAGGCGACCATGTGCTCCTCGGTGACGATCGCGGGTGTGGTCTGGGCCTGCGCCTGCACGATCAGTGGGGCGGCAAGGAGGGGGGAGGCCATCACGGCACGACGCTTCATGGTTGGGATTCCGGGCCAGGGGTGAGGCGACGATAGCCGCATCCTCAGCGCAATGCAGCCACCCGCGGCAGACGCGGCGCCACGCCCCGGTTATAGAGGCGCCCATGCCGGTCCAGACACGCCAGAAGGGCGCGATCCTCACGGAGATGCGCGCGCTGCTCGCGCTCGCGCTGCCGATCGCGCTCACGAACCTGTCGCAGATGGCGATGGCGCTGACCGATGCGCTGATCTTGGGACGGTATTCGACCGAGGCGCTGGCCGCCGTCACCCTCGCGACCAATGTCAGCTGGGCGTTGCTGGCACCGGCCTTCGGGCTGGCACTGGCCGCGGCCCCCATGCTCGCGCAGTCGCGCGGGGCGGGGCGGCGCGGCGGCGGGCTGGGGCGCGGCTGGATGCGGGAGATGCGGCGCGATGCGCGCCAGGCGCTCTGGGCGGTCCTCATCGTCACCCTGCCCTGCTGGGCGGTGCTATGGCATGCCGAGGCGCTGCTGGTACTGCTCGGACAGGAGCCGGTCCTGGCGGCACTCGCGGGCAGCTATGTGCGGCCGATGATGCTGGGCTTCCCGGCCTTCTGCCTGTTCATCCTGCTACGCGGCTTCCTTGCCGCGATGGAGCGCCCGAACGCGGCGCTGTGGATCGCCTTCGCGGCGGTGGTGGTGAACGGAGCGCTGTGCTGGGCGGCGGTGTTCTGGGCCGGGCTGGGCATTGTCGGCGCCGGCATCGCGACCTTGCTGGCGCAGCTGTTCATGGCCGCGGCACTGCTGTGGCTGATCGCGCGCGACCGCGTGCTGAGGCGCTTCCGCCTGCTCGGCCGCTTCTGGAGGATCGACACGTCGCGCCTCGCCGAGGTGTTCCGGGTGGGCCTGCCGATCGCGGCGCAGATGATGCTGGAGATCGGCGTCTTCGCGACCGCGCTGATCGTGGTGGGCTGGTTCGGCGCGGCGTCGGTGGCAGCCCACGCCATCGCGATCCAGCTGGCGTCCTTCACCTTCATGGTGCCGATGGGGATCGGCCAGGCCGCGACATCCCGCGTGGGCGTCTTCGCCGGCGCCGGCGAGCCGCGCGCGGCCGCGCTCTCGGGCAGCGTCGCGATCGCGCTGGGTGCGGTGTTCATGGCGGTCATGGCGGTGATGCTGATGGTCTTCGCGGAGCCGCTGGCCTGGGGCTTCCTCGACCCGCGGGATGCCGAGGCGCGGCATGTGGTGGGCATCGCGGCGACGCTGCTGGTGATCGCCGGCGTGTTCCAGCTGGCCGATGGCGTCCAGGCGGTGGCCGCCGGCGCGCTGCGCGGGTTGAAGGACACGCGCGTGCCGATGCTGCTGGCGGCCCTGGGCTACTGGGGCATCGGGCTGCCGCTGGGCATCGCCCTTGCGCTGGGCGTGGGGCTGGAGGCGCGGGGCGTCTGGTGGGGCCTGGCCGCGGGACTCGCCATCGTCGCGGCGTTGATGCTGCGACGATGGCGGGGAATGACGGCTATTCGCTCTCCGGCGGGATGACGTTGGTGCGCTTGCCCTCCAGCAGCACGTCGCGGATCGTCTCGACGCTGAGGCGACGGATGTCGTCCCAGGCTTCGGGCGAATGGAAGGCGATGTGCGGCGTGATGATGAGGCGCCCCAGCGTCCATTCGGCGCGATCGCGATAGGCGCGCAGCAGTTCGGGAATGGGTTCGACAGGCGGCTCGACGGGGATGACGTCCAGGCCCGCACCCGCGATGTGGCCGTCCTTCATGACGCGTGCGAGTGCGTCGATGTCCAGGATGGGCCCGCGCGCGGTGTTCACCACCACCGCATTCTTCGGCATCAGGCGCAGCTCGCGCTCGCCGATCAGGCCGCGCGTCGCGCGGGTGAGCGGGACGTGAATGGAGAGCACATCCGCCTGCGCCATCAGCTCATCGAGCGTGCGCACGCGGGCGAAGCCCAGGCCGCGCTCCCACCCGTTCGGCTGGAGGGGATCGAAGAACACCACGCGGTAGCCAAGCGCCTTGGCGCGCAGACCGGCCGCCGTGCCGATGCGGCCGCAGCCGAGCAGCGCGAAGGTCTGCACCTCCTGCCGGCGCACCACGGGGTGGCGGATGAAGGCCCAGGGTGCGGGCGACGCACCGCGCTGCGTGTCGTGATAGAGCGTGAGGCCACGGCGCAGCGACATCGCCATCAGCACGGCGAACTCGGCCACCTCCATGGTGCCATAGTCGGGCGTGTTGCACACGGTGATGCCGCGCGCGGCACAGGCCTCGCGGTCCACCCGGTCATAACCGACGCCCATGCGCACCACGAGCTTCAGGTTGGGGCAGCGCGCGATGTCCTGCGCGCGCACCGAGCAGCGCAGCGTCATGATGGCGTCCGCCTGCGCCATCATCGCGTCCGGCAGGGATGACATGTCGTTGACGGCGTTGCCGCGCAGCACTCGCGCCCCGCCCTTCCAGATCGCGTCCTCGACGCTCGAATCCGGATAAAGCCCCTCGGGCTCCAGCACTGTGAGCGCCATGCGCGCTTTCTCCCCTGCAAAACTGCGCACAGAATGCGGGGGCCGCGGTTGGGCGGCAAGGGGAGGCACCATGCGGCGGATTCTCATCACGGGCAGCGCGAGTGGCATCGGCGCCGCGACGGCGCGCGCGCTGGCGGCACCTGGCGTCGGGCTGGCGCTGCACACGCGGGCGAACCGGGACGGGCTCGAGCGTGTGGCCGACGCGGTGCGGGCCGCGGGTGGGACCGCGGTGCTGGTGCTCGGTGACCTCGAGGATGCCGGCGCGGCGGCTGTCATCGTGGGCGAGGCGGCGGCGGCGTTGGGTGGGCTCGATGTCCTCGTCGCCAATGCGGGCTTTGCGGATCGCACGCCGGTCGCGTCCCTGACGGCGGCGGCTTTTGCCCGCAGCCAGGCGGTGATCGCCGAGGGGTTCCTCGCCCTGGCACAGGCGGCGCAACCGCACCTGGCGGCGGGTGCGGCGCCGCGGCTGATCGCGGTCTCCTCCTTCGTCGCACACCTGTTCCGCACGGATACGCCGACCTTCCCGGCCTCGGCCGCGGCGAAGGCGGCGGTGGAGGCGCTGGTCAAGGCGCTCGCGATCGAATGGGCGCCGGGGATCACGGTGAATGCGGTCGCCCCCGGCTACACGCGCAAGGATGCCGGCACGCATCGCGCGCTGTCGGACGCGCAATGGGTCGAGACGCTGGCGCGCATTCCGCTGCGTCGCCTGGGCGAGCCGGCGGATGTGGCGGCGGCCATCGCCTTCCTCGCCTCCGAAGGTGCCGGATACGTCACCGGCCAGGTGCTGCACGTCGATGGCGGGATCTGTATGTAGGCGCGATGCGCGCTGTCCTCATCCTGCTGCTGCTCGCCCTGCCCGCCCGGGCACAGGCGCCGCTGCATGGCGGGCCGATCCGTGCGCTGGCCGTGGCGGCGGATGGCACGGTTGCCACCGGCGGCTTTGATCAATCGGTGATCCTGTGGCCGGCGCGGACGGTGCTGCGCTGGCATGAGGGCGCGCTCGCCGCCGTCATCGCGCTGCCCGGCGGCGGCTTCGCCAGTGCGGGGGAGGATGCGCGCGTCGCCGTCTGGCAAGGCGGGCCGGCGCCGGCGCAGGTGCTTGTTGGACACGGCGCGCCGATCGCCGCGCTTGCCGTGCATGGAGAGGTCATCGCCTCGGCCGGGTGGGATGCGACGGTGCGGGTCTGGCCGCCCTCGGGCGAGGCGCGGGTCCATACGGGGCATAACGGGCCGGTTACCGCACTCGCTTTTCTGCCGGACGGCACGCTCGCGAGTGCCGGGTATGACGGCACCATCCGCCTGTGGCCGACGGGCCAGGTGATCGCGGAGACAGGCCTGCC
>JAZKFA010000195.1:0-9009 GCA_040386655.1 Pseudomonadota bacterium
AGCTGCCGCCGCCCGATCTGGTGGTCATGCGGGAGATGCTGGAGCCGATCGTCACGCGCGCGGGGATCGAGGCCGTGCTGGACGTGTTGCTCGAAGCCCTGTGCGCGAAGCTGCGCGCGGGGGGGCTGGGCGCGCGGCAGGTGGTGCTCTCGGCCTGGCGGGTGGATGCGGCGGTGCAGGAGGTGGCGATCGGCACCGGCCAGCCGGTGCGCAGCGTCGCGCATCTGCGCCTGCTGTTCCGAGACCGTCTGGACCGGCTGGCCCCGGGTCTGGGCATCGAGCGCTTCGCCCTGGAGGCGCGCGCGACGGACCCCGTGGCGGGCGGCCTGCAGACGGCACTCGCGATCGGTGGCCGCCGCGATCCGGGCGCCGCGCAGGAGCTGATGGACAGGTTACGGCAGCGGGTGCGGGTGCGCCGGGTTGCGTTGCGCGCAAGCCATTGGCCGGAGCGCATGGTGAGGACGGTCCCCGCCGCCTTGCCCGCGCCAGGTTGGCGGCCGCAGCCCGCGATGCGCCTGCTGCGACGGCCGGAGCCGATCGGGGTGGTGGCCGTAGTGCCGGATGGTCCGCCCGCCCTGCTGCGCTGGGCTGGGGCCGCGCACCGGGTTGTCCGCGCGGAGGGCCCACGCCGCATCGCCGCGGAATGGTGGCGCGGCGAGGAAGGAATGCGAGATTACTATGAGGTGGAGTTGGCGTCAGGCCTTCGCCTGTGGGTGTTCCACTCCGACGAGTGGCACGTCCACGGCCACCTCCCGTGACGACGCCCACGGATAAAAATAAAAGATGGGGCGCGACGCAGTGCGTCACGGGGGGAATTCTTTCCCCCGGCCTTCCTTATGCCGAGCTCGCCGCACGCTCGAACTTCTCCTTCCTCGACGGCGCCTCCCACCCACACGAACTGGTCTTCCGCGCCCAGGCCATGCGCCTCGCCGGCATCGCAATTTGCGACACCAACACCCTGGGCGGCGTGGTGCGCGCGCATGTCGCCTCGAAGGGCAAGCTGCCCTTCCGCGTCGGCTGCCGGCTGGTGCTGGAGGATGGCAGCGCCTGGCTCGCCTGGCCGACCGATCGCGCGAGCTATGGCAGGCTGACGGCGCTGCTCTCGGCGGGGCGGATGGCGGTGGCGGGTGAGTGCCGGATTTCGCACGCCGCGATGCTGGCGGCCGCCGAGGGTTGGGTGCTCGCCGCGGTACCTCCCGAGGATACCGATGCCGGGTTCGCGCAGCGCCTGCGCGCAGATGCGGCGGCGTTGCGCGGCCGCCTCGCGCGCCCCTTGTTCCTGGCGGCTTCCTGTGGCCATCGGGGCGATGACCAGCGCCGGCTGGACCACCTGGCTGCAATGGCGGCGCAGGCGGGCGCCGGCCTGCTGGCCATCGGCGATGTGCGCTTCCATGATCGCGCGCGCCGCCGGCTCGCGGATGTGCTGAGCGCGATCCGCCTCGGCGTCACGATCGATGAACTGGGCGATGCGGCGGAGATGAATGCCGAGCGCGACCTGAAGTCGCCGGCGGTGATGGCGCGGTTCTTCGCGCGGCATCTCCAGGCTCTCGCGAACACGCTCGAGGTGCTGGAGGCGACCTCCGGCTTCTCGCTCGACCAGCTGCGCTACGAATACCCCGAGGAAATCTACGAACCCGGCCGCACCGCGCAGCAGACGTTGGAGGCGCGCGTGACGGCCGCACTCGCCGAACGCTGGCCGGAGGGGGCGAGTGCCAGCGTGCGGGAGCGCATCGCGCATGAGCTGGCGCTGATCGCGGAGCTTGGCTACGCGCCCTATTTCCTGACCGTGCATGAGATCGTGCGCTTCGCCCGTGCGCAGGAACATCCCATCCTGTGCCAGGGCCGCGGTTCGGCGGCGAATTCGGCGGTCTGCTACGTACTGGGCATCACCGCGGTGGATCCCAGCCAGCATGACCTGCTGTTCGAGCGCTTCATCTCGGCCAGCCGCGGCGAACCACCCGACATCGACATCGACTTCGAGCATGAGCGGCGCGAGGAGGTGATCCAGCACCTCTACAAACGCTACGGCCGCGACCGTGCGGCGATCTGCGCCACCGTCATTCGCTACCGGGCCCGCAGCGCGATCCGCGAGGTGGGCAAGGCGATGGGCCTCACCGCGGACGTCACGGCACGGCTCGCGAAGGGCAGCTGGGGGCCGGGCGGGTCGATGGGCTTCGCCGAACTGGCGAAGGCGGAGGGCCTCGATATCAGTGACCCCCGGCTCGCGATGGCGATGGAACTGGCGGAGGCGCTGCAGGATTTTCCGCGCCACGCCGCGACGCATGTGGGCGGCTTCGTCATCACGCGCGGGCGGCTGGTGGACCTCGCGGTGGTGACACGCGCGGCGATGGAGGACCGCACCGTCCTCGAATGGGACAAGGACGATATCGAGGCGCTGGGCATCCTCAAGGTGGATGTGCTGGGCCTGGGGATGCTGTCCTGCCTGCGGCGTGGCTTCGATCTGTTGCGCGATCATGCGCGCGGCGACCTGGAGCTCGCGACGCTGCCCAAGGAATGCCCCGAGACCTACGCGATGCTGCGCCGTGCCGATTCCGTGGGCGTCTTCCAGGTGGAAAGCCGCGCGCAGATGAACATGCTGCCGCGCCTGCGTCCGAAGACTTTTTATGACCTGGTGATCGAGGTTGCGATCGTCCGCCCGGGTCCCATCGCCGGCGACATGGTGCACCCCTACCTGCGGCGGAAGGCGGGGATCGAGAAGGAGGAGTACCCCGCACCTTCCCCGGAATTCGGATCAGCCGATGAGCTGCGCCAGGTGCTGGGCAAGACGCTCGGTGTGCCGCTGTTCCAGGAACAGGCAATGCGCATCGCGATCGTCGCGGCGGGCTTCTCGCCGGACGAGGCGGACCAGCTGCGCCGCGCCATGGCGACCTTCAAGGCGCATGGCCAGGTCGAGCAGTACCGCGACAAGCTGGTCTCGGGGATGGTGCGGCGCGGCTATGTGCAGGATTTCGCCGAACGCGTCTTCGCCCAGATCAAGGGCTTCGGCAGCTACGGCTTTCCCGAAAGTCACGCGGCGAGCTTCGCGCACCTGGTCTACGCCTCGGCGTGGATGAAGCGGCATCATCCCGGCGTCTTCGCCGCCGCCCTGCTCAACAGCCAGCCGATGGGCTTCTACGCGCCCGCGCAGATCGTGCGCGATGCGCGCGAGCATGGCGTGGCGGTGCGTGCGATCGACGTGAACGCAAGCGCCTGGGACTGCACCATGGAACCCACACCGGACAGCGCGGATGGCCTCGCGCTGCGACTCGGCCTGCGTCTCGCGGGCGGGCTGCCGGTGGAGGATGGGCAGGCGATCATGGCCGCGCGTGTCGCGCGCAACGGCGCGCCCTTCGCCAATGTCGAGGAGGTGGCCTGGCGCGCCGGCGTCGGCAAGCGCGCGCTCGATGCGCTGGCCGCCGCGGATGCTTTCGCGGGGCTGGGCGATGGCAGGCGGCAGGCCGGCTGGGCCGCGCGCGGCGTGGCCGGCGGCCCGCGCGACCTGCCTCTGTTCGCGGCCATGACCGACCCCGACGAGCCGGTGGTGGTGGAGCCTGCGGTCGCACTCGCGCCGCCCTCGGAAGGGGAGGGCGTGGTGGAGGATTACCGCGCCACCGGCCTCACGCTCGGGCGCCACCCCTTGGCGCTGTTGCGCCCGGCGCTGGTCCGCCTCACGCGCGACGACACGCGCACGCTTGCCACCGCGCGGCAGGGGTCCTCGGTGCGCATCCCGGGCCTGGTGCTGATGCGCCAGCGCCCGGGCACCGCGAAGGGCGTGGTGTTCCTGACCATCGAGGATGAGTGGGGTGTGGGCAACCTGGTGGTCTATGCCTCGATCGCCGCGCGCGACCGCGCCGCGTTGATCGCCGGGCGGCTGCTGCTCGCCGAAGGCCGGGTGGAACGCGTGGTCGATGCGGAGGTGCCGATCACCCACCTGATCGTGCGTCGCCTGATCGACCGCTCGGACATGCTCGACGGGCTGATGGGCGACAGCGCCTGGGCGGAGCGCTCGATCGGTCGCGCCGACGAGGTGAAGCGCCCGGAGCCGGGTTCGCGGCGACCCAAGGCGAAGCTGCCGGACAGTAGGGATTTCAGATGAATGTGACCTCAAGCGCGTGGTGCCGTAGGCACGCCTTT
This sequence comes from Pseudomonadota bacterium, assembly GCA_040386655.1. GTDB lineage: Bacteria > Pseudomonadota > Alphaproteobacteria > Acetobacterales > Acetobacteraceae > Plastoroseomonas. The sequence goes on from JAZKFA010000195.1 coordinate 4,135, forward strand.
GGCGTGATGCGCGTGCTCCGCACGCCTGGCTCGCCGCATGAGCGGCGCTCGCGCATTCGCGCTCGCGGTCCGCTCGAAGGGCGCGCCCCGATGTGGTGACCTCCCTCGTCGGAGGCCGGGCCGCCGTGCGTCGCCGGTTTGACAGTCGCACCGCCCCTTGCCAGCGTGATTGCAAGCAAACGAACGAGGAAACGGATGAGCCAGGTCAGCAATCCCCACAACATGTCCGTGGCCGAGATGGAGCGCTTCGTCGCGCGCTTCGCCACGCTGCGCGGCTCCGAGGAAGCCTTCGTCGACTCCCACCTGCCCGGCAGCCGCCGCTTCAAAATCAACCTGGTCGGCATGGGCGTTGTCGAGCGCGAAGACCTGCCCGACCTCAAGCCGAACATCCCGCTCGGCGCGCATGGCTTCAACCTGGGCATGATCCAGGCCGAAAACGGCAACGGCGCCTCGCTGCATTCGCATACCACCGAGGAAGTCTTCATGCCGCTGATCGGCCCCTGGGCCGTGGTGTGGATGACGGAGGACGGCGAGAAGGAAATCATCCTTCAGCCCTTCGATTGCATCCATGTGCCCATGGGGGTCTATCGCGGCTTCCGCTACGTGGGCGAGGGGCGGGGCACGCTGCTCACGCTGATCGGTGGGCCTGATGCGGGCAAGGTCGCGTGGGAACCCAGTGTCCTGGAAAAGGCCGCCGCGATGGGCGTCTCGCGCGATGCGGCGGGGCAGGTGAAGGGCCTGGCCGGGGCATGAGCGCGCGCATCACGCGGCGCGCCACACTGGCGCTGCCGATGCTCGCGGCCGGCGGGGCCTCGGCGCAGCAGCAGGATTTTCCGACCCGTCCGGTGACGGTCATCGTGCCCTTCCCGCCGGGTGGGGCGACGGACCTCATCGCGCGGCCGCTTGGGGCCGCGCTGCAGAAGGTCTGGGGCCAGTCGGTCGTGCTGCAGAACCGCGGCGGCGCGGGCGGCGCCATCGGCATGGCGGCGGGTGCCGCGGCGCGGCCGGATGGCTACACCGCGCTGATTGCCCATGTCTCCTATTCCTCGATCCCGGCCGCCGACGTGCTGTTCGGACGGCCGCCGAGCCTCGATCGCGCGGCCCTCTCCCCGGTCGCGCTGCTGACCGCGGATCCGATGGTGATCGTGGTCAAGGCGGATGCACCCTGGCGAACCTGGCTCGACTACGTGGCGGATGCGAAGCGGCGGCCGGGCGAGATCGCCTATGCGTCATCCGGCCCCTACAGCGCGGTGCACCTGCCTTTCGAGATGCTGGCGCAGGCGGGCGAGATGCGGCTGAACCACATCCCCTATGCCGGCGGCGGGCCGGCGATGACGGCGGTGCTCGGCGGCCAGGTCTCGGCCTCCTCCTCCGTGCCGTCCGTGGTCAATCCCTTCATCCGCAGCGGGCAGATGCGGGCGCTGGTGCAGACGGGGGCGCAGCGCGTCGCACTGTTGCCGGATTGCCCGACAGCGATCGAGCTCGGCTTCGCCGGCGTCGAGTTCTACCTCTGGGTCGGGCTGTTCACCCAGGCGGGTGTGGAGGCCGGCATCCAGCGTCGCCTGCGCGAAGGTGTCGCCGCCGCGCTGCGCGAGCCGGAGATGCAGCGCCAGCTGGAAACCACCGGCATGGTTGTGGACCACCGCGAGGGCGCGGCCTTCCAGGCCTTCCTCGACGCCGACCGGGTGCGGATCGAGGCGGCAATCCAGCGCATTGGGCGGGTTGAATAAGGCGACCCTACCCAAGGTATTGATACGGCTGACCCGAGGGTAAGCATTTCGGCGTTTCAGCTTTTCGGATGCCTTGATGAGGGCGCTTCGGCGACGGGTGGGAAGGCAACGTCCCGCCTGCCAACCCGTCACCGCTGCGCCGCCACACCTCAGCTCGCCGTCACCACGAAGCTGCTCGCCGGGATCGTCACCTGTCCCGCCGCGGGTAGCGCCGCGGGTGTGGCAAGCGCGCTGAAGGTCAGCGGATTGCCGCCCTGCACCGCATCGAACAGCCCGATATGCGTCAGGCTGCCGACACCGGCGGTGAAGCTGAAGCGCAGCAGCAGGCCGTTGGCCTGGTCGCCCGTCCCGGTGAAAGTGACGCGCTGGCGAGCATAGCCCGCGCCGACCGGTTCTCCCGTCACGCCGGCCGCGAGCGTGCCGCCGGTACCGAGCGCAAGCCAGGCGTTGTTGGGCAGTGCTGGAACGCGGGCGCAGACCGCGCGGGCGACCAGGTTGCGGGCGTAATCCGTCAGGACAGTCATGGCAGTCTCCTCATGTGTGGCGCGGGCCTGCCGCGGATGCGTCGCGCGCCCGCCGCGCGCTCGGATGTGTGCGTCGTCGAGCGCCGGAATGCGTGCGCGCCGCCGCGCGTTGGAAAGGGTTGTGCGACCGCGCCGGGAGTGGGTCATGCGCGGCTGGCCGCAGGCATGAGACGCGGTTGCCGCTTGCGCTGGGACGAAGCCGGGACTGATCGCCGGGCGGCGATCGCCTCCGTGCGGCGCCCTGCCTGCCTTGAAGGGCGGGCAGGGCGCTCAGCGCAGGATCAGGAGACCACCGCGCCATCCGGCCAGCGCCAGGCTGCGCCATCGCTGATCGCCAGTCGCTTGGCCGCCGTTCCGTCGGAGACATAGATCAAGGCGCGCGGATAGCTGGCCGCCGCCGGCAACGTCGCGACGGTGAAGCTCGGCAGCTGCAGCGGCGACAACGCGCTGACCGGCGCGGTGCCCTTGGCCGAAAGCCGCAACGCCGCGTTGGTGTCGGTGCCGTTGACGGTGATCAGCGGCCCGGTCCCGGTGATCGCACCCGTCCCCTGGATGTAGTTGACCGCCGAGGTCGGGTTGGTGATCACGAAGGCATAGGCGCTGTTGGATTGCAGCCCGAGCACGCCGCTGCCCTTCGCGCTGATGTCGAAGCTGACATTGGCATCGCTGCCCAGCGCCTGGACGCTGACCTTGCCCGCCGTCGCCGCACCCGAGGCCTGCAGGAAGTTCACCGCCGAGGCAGGATTGGTCACCACCAAAGCATTGGCGCTGTTGACCTGAAGGGCCAGCGTGCCAGTGCCTTTGGATGCAATGTCGAAGCCGACGTTGGTGTCGCTGCCCTGCGCCTGCACGCTGACCCGGCCCGCCGCCACCGCGCCATTGGCACGGAGGTAGTTCGCCTGCGTCGCACCCGCCAGCGCCTCGAAGGCGAGGATGGCGTTAGGGGCAATCTGCACCGCGCCCGTGCCCTTGCTGCGCAGGCTGAGCGCGATGTTGGTGTCGCTGCCTTGTGCATGCGCAATCACGGGCTGCCCCGCGATGCCTCCGGTGATGCGCAGCTGGTTCACCGTGCTGGCGGGCGTAATCACGCCCAGCGCATGGGCACCCGGCGCGCCGCCGATGGTGACGGTGCCGGACTGCGCACGCAGCACCTCGACACCGCCGGTGCTGATCGCGAGCTGATCGGCGGCCGGGCTCGACAGGCCGGTATTGGTTGCCCCCACCATGGTGCCGGGATTGGCGATGGAACCTGCCGGCGACATCGAGGCGACGAAGCCGTTGGTCCCCGCATTGAGCAGCGCCGCGCCATTGCTGTTGGCGATCAGCGCGGGCGAGCCGAGATAGATCTGGTTCGGCGTCCCGGCGCCCACGTTGAGCAGGTTGATGGCCGGGGATGCGTTGTTCGCGATGTTCGCCTTCTCGACACGCAGCGAGAACACATCCAGCCGGTTGTTGGCGCCGTTGACCTGGATCGCGTTGGTCTCGACCGCGTCGATGCGCAGGTTCGCGATCTGGATGCGGGCATTGCTGCCATCGATGCGGATGCCCGTCCCGCCCACGATCGGCGCGCCGGCGGGCGTGATCAGCTCGCCCTGGGTGGTGAGATTGGCGATCTGGCCGGAGACGTCGCTTCCCTCGATCCATAGGCCGTACTTCGCGAAATCGGTGTAGGCGTTGCCGAGATAGAACTTCGTCGTCGTGCCGCCGGCGGAGGAGGAAAAGCGGAACACAGACCGCGCGCCGAGGACGAAGATGTCATCCATGAAGATGCCGTCGACGCGGCGCAGCAGCAGCGCATCGAGGTTCTGCTGCTGATAGCCAATCACGTTCGCGTCCGACGTGCCGAAGGGCCAGAAATGGACGTAGTTCACGCGCGGGATGTCGAAGCAGCGGTCGATCTCGATGCCCGTGGTGAAGACCTGGCCACGCAGGCGCTCGACATTCAGGCGGCCGGAATTGTCGCAGAAGATGCCGCGGTTGATCGAGCAGAGGAACACGTTGCGGAAATCCACCGCGCCGAGGCAGTCCTGCACGCGGAAGACGAAGTCGTAGTTCGTCGGCGTCCAGCCTGGTGCGAGCGAGGGGTGGGTCTGGCGGAAGGCGATGTCGCGCACCGCGGAACCCCGCGCGGAGGTGCCGGTGAAGGTGAAGGGGGTGAAGCCGGTGGTGTCGATGGTGATCCAGGTGCCATCGGCGGCGTTGGGACCTTCCGTAAAGCCCATCCCCTGCAAGGTGATGGCTTCGCTGTCGATCACCACGGCGGTCGCGACGCGGTAGCGCTTGGCGGCAAACAGGATGGTGCCGCCGGTGCCTGTGAGGCTGTTGATCGCGGCCTGGATGGCGGGGCCGTCATTGGTGACGCCGTCGCCCACCGCGCCGAAATCCCCAATGCTCACGGAGCGGCCGCTCAGCACCGCGCCGCGCAGCTGGGTGACGGTGGCGCGCCGCGTAATGGCGGACACGCCGCTGCCCTGGACGATCGGGATGATGTCGGCGCCCGCGGTGCTGGTCACCACGGGAAGGGCACTGATCTTGGTATCGGACATCGGTGTTGGATCCTCGCTCGATGATCGGGAAAAGGCGGTGCGGGTTGAGAGACGGGAACCACGGACCGCGTTGCG
>JAZKFA010000196.1:0-10709 GCA_040386655.1 Pseudomonadota bacterium
TGAGGTGCCCGCCCTTGCCTGATCCCGTGTCGAGGAACACGGCGTTGCCGTCGCGGTAGGGCAGGCCGTCGCGGCTGCGGACCTCATGCCCGCAATAGACGGTCAGGCCCGCAGGAATGCGCGCGACCCAGTGGTGCAGGCGCTCGGGAAAGCCATCGGCGCGGGTGCGGCCGGTGATCTGGCCGAACAGGGCACGGGTGACCACGCCATCGGGCTTTTCCTCGCCGGCACGGGGCGGGGCGGGGTTGTGCAGCATGGCGTCGTGGTAGCCAGCGTGGACGAAGAAGGACGGGCCGGCGCGCAGCCATGCCGGCGCTCGGGCGACCTCCGCGATGGTGCGCGCGGTGAGCGCCTCGCGGTCTGGCGCGGTGCTGAACTGGGCCAGGGTCACGGCGAGGCCATTGGCCTGGTTTACCTTCGCGCCCAGCAGCGCGCGGCGCAGCTTGTGGTCGTGGTTGCCGAGCAGGAACAGCCCCGCCTCGGCGTCGATGAGGCCGAACATCCGGCGCAGCACCGCCGGGCTGTCCGGCCCGTGGTCGGTGAGGTCGCCGAGCTGGACGACGAACAGGTTCGCGGCCTCCGCACCCGCGCAGGCGGCTTCGAAGGCGGCCGCCTCGCCATGCACGTCGCCGACCACGCGCAGGCCCTGATGGCCGAGCTTGCGCAGGTGCTCGCGCGTGAACGGGGTCATCCTTTCAGCGCGGCGAAGGCGGCGAGGGCGCGGGCGCGACCGGCCTCATGCGTGATGATGGGGGGAGGGTAGTCGATCTGTGCGCGCAGCTCGGGCGGCGCTTCCCAGGGGCGGTGGATCAGCTTGTCGGGAAGCGACGCCAATTCCGGCACATACAGGCGCACATAGCGGCCGGCGCCGTCGAACTTCTCGCCCTGCAGGATGGGGTTGAAGACCCGGAAGTAGGGCGCCGCATCGGAGCCGGACCCCGCCACCCACTGCCAGGATGCGCTGTTGGATGCGAGGTCGGCATCGACCAGCGTGTCCCAGAACCAGGCGGCCCCGTCCTGCCACGGCTGGAGCAGGTGCTTCACCAGGAAGCTTGCGACGATCATGCGCACGCGGTTGTGCATCCAGCCGTGCTTCCACAGCTGGCGCATGCCGGCATCGACAATGGGGTAGCCTGTGCGGCCGCGCTGCCATGCCTGCAGCAGGCGCGCATCGGGCTTGAAGGGGAAGTTCGCATAGTCCGCGCGCAGCGGCGTCTCCGGCAGTTCCGGTCGGTGCCAGAGCAGGTGGTAGGAGAATTCCCGCCACAGGATTTCCTTGAGGAAGGTGTCCTGCCCCTCCGCACCCGCCGCGCGCGCGGCTTGCCAGACCTGGCGCGGCGAGACCTCGCCCCAATGCAGATGCGGGGAGAGGCCGGAGGTGCCCTCGATGCCTGGCGCGTTGCGGTACGCGCCATACTGCCCCAGCGCCTTCGGCGTGAAGCGGGTGAGGCGCGCGGCGGCGCCGGTCTCGCCGGGCGTCCAGAGTTCGGGGAAGGCGTCGGCCCAGTCTCGCGTGGGCAGCAGCGCGAGCGCGTCGAGCGGCAGGCTGTCCGGCGGGGGCGGAGCGGCGGCGATGCGGTCGGGCTCGGGCAGGGGTGCGTCTGGTTCACCGAGCGCGAATATCGCGCGGCTGAACGGCGTGTAGACGGCGTAGGGCGTCCCCGATCCCGAGCGTATCAGGTGCGGCTCGGCGATCAGCGAGGAGGTGTGCAGGGTGAGGCCGGCGCCGATCGCGCCGAGTGCCTCGGCGATGCGTCGGTCACGTTCGCGGGCAAAGGGTTCGACCAAGCGCCCGGCATGGACCACGCGCGCGCCGGTGGATTGCGCCAGCGCCGGGATCAGCGTCTCCGCACGCCCGCGCAGGATCGTGAGCGTCGCGCGGCGCGCCGTGAGGGACGCGGCGAGGCTGGCGAGCGATTGATGCAGCCACCAGCGGCCCGCACCGCCCGGCGCCCAACGGCCGGCGGCCTCGTCGTCCAGAATGTAGACGGGCAGCACCGGCCCCTCCGCCATCGCGGCGAGCAGCGCGGGGTTATCGGTGAGTCGAAGGTCCTGACGGAACCAGAGGATTGCGGGATCGGGCATCGGCGTCATGTGGGGGCGGGGCTGGGGGCGTCCAGCGCAGGGAGGGCATGGCATGAAAGCGACGCGCGCGGAAGGATTGTGCCGCCTGCGGGATTTCACGCCGCGGATGGGCGGCGCCTATGCGGTCGGGCGGAACTTCGACACCGGCGTGCATGCGGATGTCTCGCGCCTGTCGCCCTATGTGCGCCACCGCCTGGTGACGGAACGCGAGGTCGTGGCCGCGGCGCTCGGCGCCGGCGGATCCCAGAAATTCATCGATGAGGTGTTCTGGCGCAGCTACTGGAAGGGCTGGCTGCAGCTGCGTCCGGGCGTGTGGGATGCCTCCCGCGCCGAGGTCTCGGGCGCACCGCCGCCAGGCCTGGACGCCGCAATCGAGGGCCGCACCGGCATCACCTGCTTCGACGCCTGGGCACGCGAATTGAGCGAGACCGGCTGGCTGCACAACCACGCGCGCATGTGGTTCGCGAGCATCTGGATCTTCACTTTGCGCCTGCCCTGGGAATTGGGCGCGGATCACTTTCTGCGGCATCTGCTCGATGGCGATGCGGCGTCGAATACGCTGTCCTGGCGCTGGGTGGCGGGGATCCAGACGCGTGGAAAGCCTTATGTCGCGCTCGCCGAGAACATCGCGCGCTTCACCCAGGGCCGCTTCAATCCGGTCGGGCAGCTGGATGAGAACCCCGCGGCCATCGTCGCGCCGGAGCCGCCGCCGCCAAGCGCCTTCGCACCTGGCGATGCTGTGCCGGCGGGCCGCATCGCGCTGCTGCTGCATGAGGATGATCTGCATCCGGAAAGCCTCGGCTTGGAGGCCGCGCAGGTCGTCGGCATCGCCGGGCTTACGCTGCCGGGGCGCGGAGCGCCCGTCGAGCCTGCCGTCGCCGCATTCACGAAGGCCGCGATGTCCGATGCGCTGGCCCGTGCGTCCTTGCATTTTGGTGCAACGGCCGAGAGCCTGGCGCCGGAGGCCGTGGCGGATTGGGCTGCGCGGCTCAGCGTTGCGGATGTTGTGATGCCCTACGCGCCGGTGGGCTGGGTCGCCGATGCGATGGTGCCGATCGAAGCAGCGTTGGCCGAGCGCGGCATCCGGCTGCACCGCGTGCTGCGCGCCTGGGACGCGGCGTGCTGGCCGCTCGCGACCAAGGGCTTCTTCGCCTTCCGCGAGCACATTCCCGCGTTGATCGAACGCCTCACCCACGACATCCCGTAGATCGGCCTGCGTCCGGGCACGCACCGCGACGCCGAACGCCGCTCGTCCGGCGAGCCGAGCGCGCGCGTCATGCCAAAGGCGGGCCTGCGGCAGGAAGCCCCTTGGGGGGCAAGCTCAGACCGTGAACTGCTCCGCGATGATCCGCTCGGACAGCCCATGGTCGGGGTCGAACAGCAGGGTCAGCGACACGGAGCGATCCTCGCGCACCTCCACGCGGCGGACGTCGCGCATTTCGGTGTAGTCGGCGACCGCCGCGACGGGGCGCTTCTCGGCCTCCAGGATTTCGAACACGACCGTGACTTCGGAGGGGAGCAGCGCACCGCGCCAGCGCCTCGGGCGGAAGGCGGAGATCGGCGTCATCGGCAGCAGATTGGCGGAAAGAGGAACAATAGGCCCGTGCGCGGAGAGGTTGTAGGCCGTCGACCCCGCGGGCGTGGAGACGATGATGCCGTCGCAGATCAGCTCCTCCAGCCGCTGCTTGCCGTCGACCAGGATGCGCAGCTTCGCGGCCTGGCGGGTTTCGCGCAGCAGGGAGACCTCGTTGATGGCCAGGGCCTCGGTGCGCCGCCCGGTGTCGGATTCCGCGATCATGCGCAGCGGATGCAGCGTCGCGGCCTGCGCGGCGGCGAGGCGGGCGGGCAGGTCCACCTCGCGGTAGTCGTTCATCAGGAAGCCGACGGACCCGCAATTCATCCCGTAGACCGGCCGGTTCTGGCCGAGGAAGCGATGCTGCGTCTCCAGCATGAAGCCGTCGCCGCCGAGGGCCACGATCATGTCGGCGCGGTCGGGCGGGGTATCGCCATGCAGCGCCATCAGCCGCTTGCGCGCGGTCTGTGCCGCCTCGGTCGGTGCCGCGAGGAGGGAAAAATTCACGCGAGGCGCCGGTGTTCGAGCACGGGCATGTCGCGCCGCACGCGCGCGGTCAGCGCCGGGTCCAGACGCGCGGTGGAAAAGCCGACGCCGTCCGAGCACTTGGCGACCACATGCCCCCAGGGATCGGCGATCAGGGAATGGCCGTAGACGCTGCGCTGGGTGCCGCGCTCCTCATAGCTGCCGGTGGATGCGGCGGCGATGATCCAGCACTGCGTCTCGATCGCGCGCGCGCGCATCAGCACCTCCCAGTGATCCTTGCCCGTCATCAGCGTGAAGTTGGAGGGGATGAGGATGGCCTCCGCACCCGCGCGGCGGAGTGCGAGATACTGCTCGGGGAAGCGCACGTCGTAGCAGATGGTGCAGCCGAAGGTGACGCCGTGCGCGGTGAAGGTGACGATCTCGTCGCCGCCGCCATACAGCGCGCTTTCGCGATAGCCCGTGCCATCCGGGCCGGTGATGTCGAACAGATGGATCTTGCGGTAGCGCGCAATCTCCATGCCCTCGGGGTCGAAGACGAGGGTGGTGTTGAACAGCTTGTCGGGGCCCTTCTCGACGATGGATCCGCCATGGACATGGATCTCGTGGCGGCGCGCGATGGCGCGCATCGCCTCATAGGCGGGGCCGCCCTCTTCGCCGGGGTTGGGGAGGATCTCGGCCGCAAGCTGGCGTGCCTCGCGGCCGCCGCCGAGGTTGGTCCAGGTCTCGGGCAGGGTGACGAGGTGCGGGCGATCGGACTCGCAGGCGGCGGCGATGAGATGCTCGGCATCCGCGATGTTCTTCGCCTTGTCGCTGCCCTGGTTCATCTGGATGACGCTGATGCGCATGCGGGGACCTCGATGGTGGGGAAGGGGCGCCATCCGCGTTGTCGGCCGCTTCCGCGGATTTGACCAGCCGAGCCGATTATTGCGCTTGCATATTGAAATATCGCGGGGCTTCATGCGCCGGTTGATTAAGGGAGGCGATCATGTCCGGCACGGCTCCAGCGAAGCTCCGCAACGGGTTGGCGCGGCTGTACCTGTTCCCCAACAGCGTCCGCCACGTCTCCTGGGCCTGGGTGGATGCGAACTACTACAGCTATTCGAGCTGGACGCCGTCACCCGGCGCAGGCGCCCGCGTTGGCACGCGCCCGGTGCCCATGCCTGATGGCACGAGCCGGACACTGGTGATCGCACAGCGCTATCCCGACCGGATCGTCACCATCGAGCAGGACACGCAGCACTACGGCGAGCCGGTCACGCTCGATGTCCCCGGGCTCAACCTTGCGGAGATGACGCGGCTGCACCGCTTCTACTTCCTGCTTGGCGGCCATGTGCATGGCCCGCCGCGCGCCTACGTCCTCGCGAGTGCGACGCGGGAGAGTGACCAGACCGAGGTGGAGCGCTTCAACTGCGTCATCCATTCCATGATGCTGTTCACCGCGGGGCTCACCGGCCTGGTTTTGCCGCCCGAATTCGCCCGCCGCCGGTCAGCGGCGCTGGTCAATCATTGGCGCGGCAACGCCTTCCCCGACATCATCCAGGCGACCGATGTGTTCGAGGTGGTGAAGTCCTTCCAGGACGAGCGCCAAATCTAGCGACGCAGTGGCGCCGCCGCCTGAGGGCACCCAATCCGGCGCGTAGCGCGCGCCGCGAGCGCGGATGCGCGACGCCGGCAGTCCGGCGCAAGGCAAGCCAGCGGAGCCGGCGCCCGCCGCCTGAGGGCATGAAAAAAGCGCTAGCGCCGCGGCGGCCAGTCCAGCTTCGGCTCGGCGCGGTTGCCGCGCACTTCAGGCCAGGCCGGGGGCGGTGGCACCGGCGGTGCGCTGCGCGGCTGTGCCACGGTGCGCTGTGCCGGCGGAGGGGGTTCCACCCACTCCTCCTCGATTGAGCGGGCGCGGCCGCGCGGGGCGTCGTTCAGCCGCATCGGCAGCGCGCGTAGCTCGGCGCGGAGATCGTCGAGCTGCGCCTCGATCGCGTCGAGCCGGCCCTTAACGCCGAAGACCGAGAAGGGCATCACCAGGAAGGCCAGCACGCCCACGGCGACCAGCAGCAGCAGCACCAGCCCGGTCCAGTCCGGGAAGCCGGGGATCGCGAGGCGGGCGGCGAGCGCGCCAAGGTATTCAGTCATGCTAGCCCCCCGTCACGCTCATGTGGCGCGGCGAGGACGGGCCATCCTCGCGCCGGCCGATGACGAAATCATGGCCCTTGGGCTTGCGTGCGATGGCGCCGCGGATGGCTGCGTGCAGCATCGCGTCGTCGCTGCCCTCCTCGCGCAGCGGGCGGCGGAGATCGGCGGCATCTTCCTGACCGAGGCACATGTACAGCGTGCCGGTGCAGGTGAGGCGGACGCGGTTGCAGCCCTCGCAGAAATTGTGGGTCATCGGCGTGATGAAGCCAATGCGGCGGCCGGTTTCCGCTACGTTGAAGTACCGCGCGGGGCCGCCCGTGCGGTAGTCCGTCGGCTCCAGCGTCCAGCGTTCCTGCAGCCGCGCCTGCACGCGGGTGAGCGGCAGGTACTGGTCGGTGCGGTCGCCCTCGATGTCGCCCATGGGCATGGTCTCGATCAGGCAGAGGTCGAAGCCGTGCTCGCCGCACCAGGCGAGCATGCGGTCATACTCGTGCTCGTTCACGCCTTTGAGTGCGACGGCGTTGATCTTGATGGCGAGGCCGGCCGCCTTGGCGGCGAAGATGCCGTCCATCACCTGGTCGAGCTTGCCCCAGCGCGTTACGGCGGCGAACACCGCAGGGTCGAGCGTGTCCATGGAGATGTTGATGCGCCGGACGCCGGCGTGTGCAAGCTCGTCCGCATATTTCGTGAGCTGGGTGCCGTTGGAGGTGAGCGTCAGCTCGCGCAGTCCGCCTTCGCCCAGCCGGGCGCCCAGCGCGCGGACCAGCTGCATCACGCCCTTGCGGACCAGCGGCTCCCCGCCGGTGAGGCGGATGCGCTCGACGCCAAGATCGATGAAGGCGCCGCAGAGCCGGTCCAGCTCCTCCAGCGTCAGGATTTCCGCCTTTGGGAGGAAGGTCATGTCCTCGGCCATGCAGTAGACGCAGCGAAGGTCGCAGCGGTCCGTGACCGAGACGCGCAGATAGCTGATGGCGCGGGCAAAGGGGTCGATGAGCGGCATGAGGGGGATTTGGTCCGTCGGTGGTGTGTTTGGCAAGGGCAGGGGCGTGGAATGGCTGCGGCGATGCGGCCGAATGTTGCCCGGCCCAGTGCCGCTCAACGCAGCTTTAATGATGCTTCCCGTAAGGTGAGCCGCCGCGGGCGAATAACCTATGACACACCATTGCGACAACGAAGCAATTCGGGCATGCATCAATCCAGCCCCCCGCTGTGTATACCTTCCAGGGATTGGAACCAGGACAATGCGCGACAAGTCAGCCGCGATGAGCGTGATGCTTCCCGAGTCACTCCGGGCGCGGGCTGCGCGCTTGGACGCCGCATTTCCCGGTGGCCCCGTGCAGGTGCATCTCTCGGCACGTCCGGGCCGGATCGGCGCCCGGGCCTTTGCCGCCGATGGCCAGGTGTGGATGGCGCCGGACGCCTTCGCGCCCGAGTCCCATGCCGGGCGCGCGCTGATCGGGCATGAGCTGGCGCACCTCGCGCAGCAGGCCCGGATGGGCGCGATGGAGGCGGGCGTGCTCGACGACGCTGCGCTCGAAGCCGCGGCTGAGGCCTTCGGCGAAGCCTTCGCGGCACTCGGCGAGGATGCGGGTCCCTGGTGCGTCGTCGCCGTTGGCGATGCCGCCGCGCCGCAGGGCGTGGTGCAATGCTCCTACGGCCGCGCGCAGAACATGAAGCCGCTGCCGCTGCGCATCCGCGACGACGACATCGAGGATGATGACGAGGATGATGATGATGACGATGACGCGCCCACGCCCGTCGCATCCGGCGCCCAGGCTGTGTCCAGTGACGAGCGCAACGGCTTGGCCAAGAGTGTCTTCAACATCTCCCGCGGGATCGCCGGCGGCGCGGTGAGCGCCACGAACACGACCTTCGCCGTGATGGGGGGCACCGGCGTCGCCGGCTCGGTGACGGGCGCACTTGCCTCCGGTGCGGCGGCGGCGATGGCGCCGGCGGCGCTGGTGCTGGGGCCGGTCGGCATCGCCTTCATGATCGCGGACCTGACGCTGTCCTTCGTCTCCGCGGCCAAGACCTACGCGCACATCAAGGAGCTCGAATCGATCCTTGTTTATGCCGAGGCCGGCAGCGGCAAGCTGGCCGCCCATCCGGGCACGGTGAATGCAATCGCCTTCACGCTGAACAAGAAGAACAAGAAGCTCAAGCGGAAGGGCGTGGGCTGCATTCCGGTGCTCGGCAGCATCTGCAACACGGTCTACACGGCGGGGCGTTCCATCCAGAAAAGGAACGACAACTCGCGCGGCGTCGAGCGCCGGTCGCATGCGACCACGCTGTGGGTCAACATGATGGCCAAGGATCGCTACGCGATCGCGGCCTGCTCCAGCCTGCTGGGCGAGAAGATGTTCGGCAAGATCCGCATGTATTCGGACGGGCATCGCGTGCTGAAGAAGAAGATGCGCTCGCTGTAGGACTATCCTGAGGGTCGCACGGGGCCGCTCGCCCCGTGCAAACGCCGCGCTGACAGCCTCACGCCAGCAACGCGACCACGCCCACCAGCACCAGCATGGTGACGGCGAAGCGGCGGTACCAACGCTCCGGCACCACATGGAACAGGCGGGAGCCGATCGGCACCGCCACCATCATGACCGGCAGCAGCAGCGCCGTGCGCACTACCACCGTCATGTCCACCAGCCCCGCGATCAGCGGCGGCAGCACCGAGACGACGGCGATGGAGGCGAAGAACAGGATCAGGTTCGCGCGGTGCTCCCGCGCCGCTTCCATCCCCGACAGCAGGTACAGGATGACCGGCGGCCCGCTCATCCCCGTCGCGCCCTTCATCAGCCCCGAGAGGGTGCCCACAGTGACATTGAGCGCGAGCGGGCGCGTGCCCCGATAGCGCCAGGGCGACATGATGAGGAAGCCGAACACCAGCACCAGTGCGCCGATCACCCGCTTCAGCACCACGCCATCGGCGGTGAGCAGGATATAGGCGCCAAAGGGCGTGGCGATGCACGCCGCGAGCCCGATGGGCAGGATCACGCGATGGTTCGCCTGCCGCCAGGTCGCCGGCACCAGCTGCACCGAGACCAGCATCTCGATGAACAGCAGGATGGGGATGCCCGCGCGCGGCCCCCACAGCACCGAGAAGATCGGCGCGAGCAGGATTGCCGTGCCGAACCCGGCATAGCCGCGCATCAGCCCCGCGATCACCACCGCGAAGGCGGCCGCGGCCATCTTCCACGAGGCCAGTGCCTCGACCAGTTCCGGCATCATCTTGGTGCGTCATCCTCGACATCGAGGCTGACGACCGCGGTGTTGATCAGCAGCTTGCCGGCATTCTCGAAATTGACCGTCACGCGGTCGCCCACGACGGACTGCACCTGGCCGATGCCCCAGTCGGGCCGCTCGGGGTGGCGGACGCGCATGCCCGGCTGGATCAGGGTACTCATCGGTCGGGCATTCGCGTCGTCGGCTCCGCGCTCGGATGACTGCAATGATTTCTTGGGAAATCCGGTTCAAGCTCGTGGGTATAGTGGTCTGCGGCGCCTGCCTAGGGCATGCGGGACGGGATCGCGTGCACTGGCCGGCCGCTTCGGCCGCGCCCTCGAGGGGGTTTGTTCCATTGATACCTGAGACGCGCCTGGCGCAGCTTCTGTGTGCGCGGTTCTGCCACGACATTTCGGGATCGCTCGGCACCATGGTCGGCGCGCTCGACCTCGTCGCGCTTCCCGGCGCCGACGAGGAGGCGTTGTCGCTTGCGCGCGAGGCGGCGGGCGTGCTGCGGGACCGGCTGATGGTGATGCGCGCGCTGTGCGGGTCCGGTCCCGGCGATGCCGCGGGCTTGGCCGAGCTGCTGGCAACTGCACTGGCGGAAAGGCGGACGGTGCTGGAGGCGCGGCTTGACCCGGGCCTGGCGCTGGAGCCGACCGCCTCGGCCATGCTGGTGGCCGCGGCCCTGCTTGGGGCAGAGGCGCTGCCGCGCGGTGGCACGCTGCGGCTGGAGGGCGGGGCGACCGGCCTGTCGCTGCGAGTGGAGGGGCGCAATGCCGGCTGGCCGGCCGGGCTGGCCGCCGCGCTGGGCGGGTCTGCGCTGGACGAGGGCGCGTCCGCGCGATACATCCTGGGCCCATGGCTCGCGGCGCTGGCGGCGGATTGCGGCTGGCGGGTTGCGTTGGGCGAGGGCACACCGGGGGCGCTGCAACTGGCGCCGGGGTGAGGCCTACAAGGGCCGTGCAGGGGATGCTAGGATTAGCACCGGGTCTCCGTAGCTCAGCCGGATAGAGCACCAGATTCCTAATCTGGGGGCCGTGGGTTCGAATCCCGCCGGGGACACCAATATCTTACAAGGGCTTAGCGCGCTTTCTGCGCTCCTCGCGCGGCGGCGTTGGGGACTCTTGTTGGGGACGTCCCTTCGATGATGGGACGAGGCCAACCAGAGAATCGACCGCCGCGCGTGCCAGCTTGTTGTCGGTCGCGAGAT
>JAZKFA010000197.1:0-3594 GCA_040386655.1 Pseudomonadota bacterium
CTCGGCGGCGGTCAGCAGGCGGCGGCCGAGGCCGCGCCGGCGCGCCGCAGAATGCACCAGCATCTTCCCGATCTCGGCGCGGTGCGGCGCGTTGGGCTGGTGCGCGAACATTACCATCACCGTGCCTGTCACCTGTGCGCCATCCTCCGCCACGAAAAGCAGAGTCTCGCCCGCCGCGATCGCGGGGATTTGCCGCCGCCAGAAGCCCTCGGCCTCAACCCCGCTGACGCCGGCGAGGAAATTCACCGAGGCGCCATGCGCGACGGCATCGGCAAGGATGGCGCCCAGAAATGCGATGCGGGCCTCCGCCTCGGCGGCGTTGAGGCGGCGTATGCCGGGTTCTGTCATGGGGTCGCTCCTTTACTGCCGCGCGGGTGGTCAGGCTCTCGCCAGTCCGCGGCCGCTGTCCTAGGTTCCACCCATGCAAAACACCGACCGCATCTGGGACCTCGTTGACCAGCGCCGCACTGGGTACGAGGACCTGTCCGACCGCATCTGGGGCATGCCGGAGCTCTGCTATAACGAGCACCGCTCGGTCGCCGAGCACAAGGCGATGCTGGAGCAGGAAGGCTTCGCCATCACCGAGAACCTGGCCGGCATCCCCACCGCGATCATGGGCGAGGCGGGCGAGGGCGGCCCTGTCATTGCGATCCTGGGCGAATACGACGCGTTGCCGGGCCTCTCGCAGGAAGCCGGCGTCGCCGAACCCAAGCCCATCCCCGGCGATGGCTTCGGCCATGGCTGCGGGCACAATCTGTTGGGCTCGGCCTCGCTGCTCGCCGCGGCCGCGGTGAAGGATTGGCTCGCCGAGAACAAGATCGCCGGGCGCGTGCGCTACTATGGCTGCCCGGCCGAGGAAGGCGGGGCCGCCAAGGCCTTCATGGTCCGCGCCGGCATGTTCGACGATGTGGACGTGGCGATCACCTGGCACCCCTCGGCCTTCGCCGCCGTGCAGGACGCGATCAGCCTGGCCAACACGCGCATCGACTTCACCTTCAAGGGCCGCGCTTCGCACGCGGCGGCCGCCCCGCAGCTCGGCCGCTCCGCGCTCGATGCGGTGGAGCTGATGAGCGTCGGCGTGAACTACATGCGGGAGCACATGCCCTCCGACGCGCGCATCCACTATGCCTATCTGGACGCCGGCGGCATCGCGCCGAACGTGGTCCAGGCGCAGGCGAAGGTGCGCTACCTGATCCGCGCGCGCGACCTAGTCGACCTCAACGAGCTGATCCCCCGCGTGAAGAAGATCGCCGAGGGCGCGGCGCTGATGACGGAGTGCTCGGTCGAGCATCGCGTTCTCTCGGGCGTTGCGAACCTGCTGCCGAACACGCCGATGGAGCAGGCAATGCAGGCCGCACTCGACCGGCTCGGCCCGCCGTCCTTCGACGAGGCGGACCAGGCCCGCGCGCGCGAATTCCAGGCGACCATGTCGCCGGCCGACCTCGCCGCGGCCTGGCGCAAGGTAGGCCTCAAGCCCAAGCCCGGCCTGGGGCTGACGGATGAGATCGTCCCGCTCGACAATGGCGGCGTGCCCATGGTGGGCAGCACCGATGTGGGCGACGTGTCCTGGGTGGTGCCCACGGTGCAGGCGCGCGGGGCAACCTACGCGATCGGCACGCCCGGGCATTCGTGGCAGTTGACGGCGCAGGGCAAGCTGCCGGCGGCACATAAGGGCATGGTGCATGTGGCTAAGGTGATGGCCGCGACTGCGGTGGACCTGGTCCAGCAGCCCGAGGTTATTGAGAAAGCGAAGGCGGATCTCGCCGCGCGCACCGCAATCACGCCCTATGTCAGCACGATCCCTGAGGGGACCGAGCCGCCGTTTGGAATGTCCGTGGTGATCTGAAGAAGGCTGGGGGAGCGATGCTCCCCAGACCTTGCCTACCGGTTAAGCGTGAGTGCCGACACGCAGCCCCGCGTGCGGTACTCGCCGGTGAACGCGCTTCCCTGGAATCGCCCGGTGATGGTGACGCGCCTGTCGCGGCCGCCTGTCATCGTGACGCTGCCATCGGCGGCGATGGTGCCGGTGACGGCCTCGCCATCGCGCTGGCCCATCTCGGCAAGGCCACGGCGAACGGTTATGGTGCGCTGATCCGACGCGCAATTGCTTCGTGCGCCGGGACCGGGCGTGATGGAGCCGCGCCAATTCCCATCAAAGCTGGTGGTCTGCGCAAACGCGGGTGCCGCGATCAGCAGCAGCGCAGCCAGTGCGGCGCGCCTCACCGCGACTGCAGCCGGGCATCGGCGATGCGCGCGGGATCATTGGTCGAGGTGAGGACGGAGCGGAAGGTCGCCGGGTCCTGGCGGTTTGGCCCGACGGCAAAAAGCCGCGCGACGCGGTCGGGCGTGATGACCAGGTAGGTCTTGGTGAGGCCCGCAGCTGATTCCGCCTGGTTGACCAGGCTGGTCGTTGCCCCCGCCTCCCGCATCGCGGCGAGCCCGGCGGTGAATTCGGGATCGATGTCGCGCGGTGCGACCTCGTTCACCCAGATCTCGCATTGCCGCGGCGTCTCGCCGAGCATGAGCATGGCGTCGCGCCTGGCGCCGACCGCGAAAACGTCGCCGGCGCGGCCGTGAAGCACCTCGCGCAGCGGCACGTCGGAGGGGCGGCGCAGGCCCAGGCGCGTGGCTTCCGCATGGGTCTTCATCGGGTCTGGTTCGGCGCAGAGCGAGAAGAACAGCGCGGCCGCCTGCTGGGGCGGCGTGCCGGCGGGTGCCGCCGGGGGAGGGGGCGCGGGCGGGCCACCGCCGCCGCAGCCCGCCATCGCCAGCATCAGAAAGCCCGCACCGATCGCACCGCGCATCTGCCCGCTCCCAAAGAAAAAGCCGCCAGGCTGGCTGCCCGGCGGCTCAGACTACACCCGAAACGGTTGGGTGTTCAGACCGAGTAGTACATTTCAAATTCAACTGGGTGCGGGGTGTGCTCGAAGCGATACACATCCTGCCACTTCAGCTCGATGTAGCTCTCAATCTGCTCCTTGCTGAACACGCCGCCCTGCAACAGGAAGTCGTGGTCGGCAGCGAGCGCGCCGAGGGCCTCGCGCAGCGAACCGCACACCGTGGGGATGCCCTTCAGCTCCTCCGGCGGCAGGTCGTAGAGATCCTTGTCCATGGGGTCGCCCGGGTGGATCTTGTTCTTGATCCCGTCCATCGCCGCCATGGTCAGTGCGGCATAGGCCAGATACGGGTTCGCCGAGGGGTCGGGGAAGCGGACTTCCACGCGCTTGGCCTTCGGGTTCGTCGTGTAGGGAATGCGGCACGATGCCGAGCGGTTGCGCGCGGAATAGGCCAGCAGCACCGGCGCTTCGAAGCCCGGGATCAGGCGCTTGTAGCTGTTGGTGGACGGGTTGGTGAACGCGTTCACGGCCTTCGCGTGCTTGATGATGCCGCCGATGGCATAGAGGCACATCTCCGACAGGTCGGCGTAGCCGTTGCCGGCGAACATCGGCTTGCCCGCCTTCCAGATCGACAGGTGCGTGTGCATGCCCGACCCGTTGTCGCCATAGATCGGCTTGGGCATGAACGTCGCCGTCTTGCCATAGCTGTGGGCGACGTTGTGGACGCAGTACTTATAGATCTGCATCTGGTCGGCCA
>JAZKFA010000198.1:0-2480 GCA_040386655.1 Pseudomonadota bacterium
CCTCTGGACCGCCGACCGCGCGGAGAAATTCCCGCTCTCCGGCCCTGTGGTCGAGAACCCCGATTGGCCCTGGTATGTCGGCCTCGCCTTGGTGCTGGCCGGCGTGCTGTTCGTCCTGACGCGGACGGCCTTTCCAGGTGCCGGCTGGCGAGAGGCGCTGGCAGCCGGCGCGCTCGGCAATGCGCTGGCTTATGCCGTGTGCGGCGGCATTCCCTATGCCTTCGACGAGCACCTGAAGCTCGCGGTGGCGGTCAACCTGCTCGGCCAGGGCTTGCTCGCCGGACTGCTGATGCGGGGGGTTGCCATGGCTGGCGTCCCGCTGCCGCCGCGGTCCGGCCGCGACGCGACGGACGTGGTGCGCGGCCTGCTGCTGGGACGCTGGGGCATGCTGCGGGAGTGGCGCGGCTTCGCGTTGCAGGACCTGTTCTTCGTCTTCGCCTGGGCCGCGATGGTGTTGCAGGTGATGCTGCTGGTCGACCCGCGCTACCGCGACTTCCCATTCGCGACCTTCGCCGTGCCGCTGGTCGTGGTGGCGGCACGCGCCCTCATGCGCGACCTCCCCCGCGGCGGCGGCGGGCGTGAGGAATGGGTGCTCGGCCTGGTGCTGGCGGGCTGCGCGGTGGCGAGTGCGGTGCGCGAGCACCCCTCCAACCTTCAGGCGATGGGCTGGAGCCTCTGCGCGCTGGTGCTGGCAGCGCCCGTCCTGATGCGCCTGATGCCGCGTAGTCGCGAGGCAGCGCTGGCCCGCTGAACGCTGTTCAGCCGCGCGGCGGCGCGGCGCGGCCTGCTGCCGGTAGGGCCGCCCATACTCCGAGCGCGGCGCCGAGCATCCCCCAGCTCGCATTGAAGTTGACGGTCGCGATCAGCCCCATCGCCAGCGCCGCCACCCGAACCGCGTGCGGCCCGCCGAGAAAGGCCCAGACGCCCAAGGCCAGCGCGGACCCGCCCCAGAGCTGCCAGTGCTGCAACCAGAGCAGCGCCGCGCGAGGCTCGCAGGCGAAGGGGCGTGGCGGGGTGGCGCAGAGCGCGCCCCAGGCCCGGGGCTCCACCCAGATCTCGCGATAGGCGAGCATGGCAGCCAGCGCGCCGAGCGCGATCAGCAATCCGGTCCAGTCGCGGCGATTCATGCGCCATGAGTAACACTGGCTTGCCGCGCCAGGAAGGCGCACGAAGTCAGGATCATGCAGATCCCCTTCTTCGACAGCCGTCCCCGCGTCGCGCTTCTGCGCCTGTCTGGGCTGATCGCCGCGCGCGGGTCCCCGCTCGCCGTCGGCGGCATCAACGACGCGAGCACCGGGCCGATCATCGAGCGCGCCTTCGCGATCAAGGGCCTGGCTGGGGTGGTGATCGCCATCAACTCGCCGGGCGGGTCGCCGGTGCAGTCATCTCTCGTTGCCGGGCGCATCCGGCGCCTGGCCGAGGAGAAGGGCGTCCCCGTGATCGCCGTGGTCGAGGATGCGGCGGCCTCGGGCGGATACTGGATCGCCTGCGCGGCCGATGAGATCGTCGCCGATGCCTCCTCGATCCTGGGCTCCATCGGCGTGATCAGCGCCGGCTTCGGGGCGGAACGCGCGATCGAGAAGCTGGGCATCGAACGGCGGCTGCGTACGGCGGGTTCGGAGAAATCCTTCCTCGATCCCTTCCGCGGCGAGGACCAGGCCGATGTCGCCCGGCTGGAGGAATTGCTCGCCGCGCTGCATGAGGAGTTCAAGGCCTGGGTGCGGACCCGGCGCGGCGCGAAGCTCACCGGCGACCCGGAGGCGCTGTTCACCGGCCGCTTCTGGATCGGGCGGCAGGCGGTCTCGCTCGGCCTGGCCGATGCGCTCGGCACCGCGCAAGGCGTCATCCGCGCGCGGTGGGGCGAGGATGCGAAGGTCATCACCATCGGCACGCCGCGCCGCCCCATCCCGTGGCGGTGGCTGCCGGGGGTGGACAGCCTGGTCGCCGCGGTCGAGGAACGTGCGGCCTGGAGCAGGCTTGGCCTGTAGCGCCGCCCCTCCTACAAACCCCTCCCATGAGCCGCCCCCTCAGCTTCCAGGACATGATCCTGACCCTGCACGCCTTCTGGGCGGAGCAGGGCTGCGTGATCTTGCAGCCCTACGACATGGAGGTGGGCGCAGGCACCTTTCATCCCGCGACCACCCTGCGGGCGCTGGGCACCGCGCCCTGGTCGGCGGCCTACGTGCAGCCCTCGCGCCGGCCATCCGATGGCCGCTACGGCGAGAACCCGAACCGCCTGCAGCACTACTACCAGTACCAAGTGATCATGAAGCCGGTGCCCGCGGACCCGCAGGCGCTGCTGGTCGAGAGCTACCGGCGCCTGGGCATCGACCCGATGGTCCACGACATCCGCTTCGTCGAGGATGACTGGGAGAGCCCCACGCTCGGCGCCTGGGGCCTGGGCTGGGAGGTCTGGTGCGACGGGATGGAGGTGACGCAGTTCACCTATTTCCAGCAGGTCGGCGGCATCCCCTGCGCCG
>JAZKFA010000199.1:0-2951 GCA_040386655.1 Pseudomonadota bacterium
CTCTCATGCGCAGGGGATCAAGCGTCCTTCCCCGGCTTTCGTGCGGCCGGATGCCGCCCCTCCCGGCAGGCATCGGAGCAGAAGCGCACCTGGTCCCAGTCGCGCGCCCATTTCTTTCGCCACGCGAAGGGGCGGGCGCAGGCAGCGCAGATCTTCTCGGGCAGGTTCGGCTTGCGGTGCGCCATGCGCGGCTCACTCGCCCAGGCGGATTTCGCTGGCCACGCGGCCGCGCTTCGTATCAACCAGCAGCACGCGGTCGCCATCCGGTCGCCGCACCCAGATTGTCACCAGCCCCTCGGCCGCGCTTACGCCCGCGATTGTGCTGCCGGCCGGCTGGCGCAGGGCCAGGTGCTCCGCCACCGGCGAGGAACCTCCTCCCAGCTTCTGGACGAGTGCCACCACCAGGCCCAGGGTGCCGGCGACAATCAGCAGACCCATCACGACAACCAGAACCTTGAGCCCGCGCACCGACACACCCCCCGTTGAAATCCGCGCCGAACCCGGCCAGGCCGGCACCCGCGCGGACAGCTTCCTCGCGGCCGCGATAGACGGGCTGTCGCGCAGCCGCGTCAAGGCGCTGATGGTCGCCGGTCACGCCACGCGCGACGGCGCGCCGCTGCTCGACCCGTCCGAACCGGTGCGCGCCGGCGCTCTCTACGCCATCACCATCCCCGCCCCGGTCGCGGCGCGGCCGGAGGCGCAGGACATCCCGCTGTCCATCCTGTTCGAGGACCAGCACCTGATCGTGCTGGATAAGCCCGCGGGCCTGGTCGTGCATCCCGCGCCGGGAAACCTCGACGGCACCTTGGTCAACGCGCTTCTGGCCCATGCGGGGGATGACCTGACCGGCATCGGCGGCGAGAAGCGGCCGGGCATCGTGCACCGGCTGGACAAGGACACCTCCGGCGTCATGGTCGTCGCCAAGACCGAACGCGCGCTGCAGATCCTGTCGCAGACCTTCGCGGACCGGGACCTCGACCGCAGCTACATCGCGCTTGCCTGGGGCCTGCCCTCGCCGCTGGAAGGCGAGATCGACGCGGTGATCGGCCGCCATCCCGTCGACCGCAAGCGCATGGCGGTGCTCGAGGGGAGGGAGGCCGCGCGCGGCAAGCATGCCATCACGCGCTATGCCACCACGCGCGGCTACGGCACCGGCTGCTCATTGCTGCGCTGCAAGCTGATGACGGGTCGTACGCACCAGATTCGCGTCCACCTTTCCCACAAAGGCAATCCGCTGGTGGGCGACCCTGTCTACCTTAAGCGCATCCCCGCCGCGGCGCGGTCACTCTCCGGCCCTGTCCGGAACGCCCTGCTCGCCTTCCCACGCCAGGCGTTGCACGCGGCGAGCCTCGGGTTCCGCCACCCGATCACGGGGCAGGACCTCGCCTTCGAGACGCCGCTGCCGGAGGATTTCCGCGCGCTTCTCATGTTGCTGGATGGTGACAGGCAGTAACCCGACTATTGCAGTCGGTTTTTCTTGCGGCACGGCGAATCATCCGGTAGATTTATGAAGTCGAGGCAATGTCAGGTGCCGCTTAACGCCGGGTTCGCTCGGTTGGGCCTGAATAGGTCAAGACTCGGAGACCGCGGCGCTCATCTCGGGCGCCAACGAAACCGATCACCCTGGCCGGGCGTATACCCGGTTCACTCGCCTTGCCGAACCCCGCCATCACGGGGTGGTTCGCAGGCGTCGGAGGCAGATGAGCATCATGGCGTCCGTTTCAAGCATTCCGATGGCCCCCGAGGGCAATCTTTCACGTTACCTCCAGGATATCCGCAAGTTCCCGATGCTGGCTCCCGAGGAGGAGCTGCGCCTGGCGAAGCTGTGGCGCGACAATGAGGATAGCGAGGCCGCCCACAAGCTGGTCACCTCCCACCTGCGCCTCGTCGCCAAGATCGCGATGGGCTACCGCGGTTACGGCCTGCCGGTCGGCGAGCTGATCTCCGAAGGCAATGTCGGCATGATGCAGGCCGTCCGCCGGTTCGACCCGGACCGCGGCTTCCGCCTCGCCACCTACGCTATGTGGTGGATCCGCGCCGCGATACAGGAATACATCCTGCACAGCTGGTCGCTCGTGAAGATGGGCACGACGGCCGCCCAGAAGAAGCTGTTTTTCAATCTCCGCCGGCTGAAGGGCCAGATGGCGGCGCTGGAGGAAGGCGACCTGCGGCCGGAGCATGTGGCGAAGATCGCCAAGACCCTCGCCGTGCCGGAGCAGGACGTCATCTCGATGAACCGCCGCTTGGCCTCCTCGGACCAGTCGCTGAACGCGCCTGTCCGCGCTGACAGTGAAGGCGAATGGCAGGATTGGCTCGTCGACGAGGGCGAGAACCAAGAACAGGAGCTCGCCGAGCGTGAGGACATGGGCAACCGCCGCGAATTGCTGGGCGAGGCGCTCAAGACCTTGAACGAGCGCGAGCGCCACATTCTTATCGAACGGCGCCTGAAGGAGGAGCCGACCACGCTCGAGGAGCTGTCCCAGCAGTACAATATCTCCCGTGAGCGTGTGCGTCAGATCGAGGTGCGCGCCTTCGAGAAGCTGCAGAAGTCCATGAAGCAGCAGATCACCGAGAAGCGCCTGGAACTGGTCGGCTGAACCAAAGGTAGACAGAGACGCGGCGCCGGATTTATGTCGGCGCCGCGTTCGCTTAGAAGGGGCTTGGGACAGCCTGCCCTATCCCACCCGCCCATAAGCATCATCACGGCGGATCATTGGACCCAAGGCCGGTGCAGGCCCAACTTCGCTCCAACCAAGGAGCCTCCCATGTCCGATACCACTCCAGCCGAGCCCGCCCCCACTGGGCTGCGCATCGGGCACGTCCATCTCAAGGTTGCCGATATCGATCGCGGCCTGCGCTTCTGGCGCGACGCGATCGGGCTCGAGGTCCAGGCGCACTACGGCACGCAGGCGGTTTTCCTCGGCGCGGATGGCTATCACCACCACATCGCG
>JAZKFA010000200.1:0-6102 GCA_040386655.1 Pseudomonadota bacterium
ATACAACCACTCTGGGGCCACGCCGCGTCGGCACCGGCGCGATGCGGTGCTGGCGGCGGCAGAACTGGCGCATCGGCTGGAGAAAGCCTGGATCCGACTGGAAGAGTCGGAAGGCCTGGAACTGGTGGTCACGTTCTGCGTGTTTGGCACCGGACCTCAGGCAGGCTTTGGCAAGGTGCCAGGCGAAGTGTTCTTCAAGCTGGATGTGCGGAGCGGCCAGCAAGTCGCGTTGGACCGTATTTTCGAGGAACTGCATTCACTGGTGGCCGAGATAGAAGCGCAGCGCGGCGTGACGTTTGACCTGGGGCCGGAGCAAGGACGGGCGCCGGTGCCCATGGACGCAGCGTTGGTCGATGCGCTGGCGCGCGCCGCTGAGGATGCCGCTGTGCCTTACCGTCGGATGCCAAGCGGCGGCGGCCATGATGCGCAAAGCTTTGCTGCGGCTGGAATTCCCGCTGGCATGCTGTTCGTGCGCAGCCAGAACGGCAGCCACAACCCAGATGAGGCTATGCGCATCGAAGATTTCGGCGCCGGATGCCGTGTCCTTATGCGTTGGGCAATGACCGCTGCCGCCTGAAGGCGACGTGCAGGGTAGCCCTTTAGTTTTCCCAGCTTCCGGCGCTGCGCTGTTCCGCCAGAGTCAGAGGCTAGTGGTGTCGCCTGGATTGTGCCTGTTGTCTGCGGTTGCGCGCCTTTGTTGATCGGTCGACACTTGCGCTCAGCAGGCCTTTACCCTGGGGGAACGACAAGATGCGCACCAACCGCTTGCGCCAGAAACTGAACGCTGGTGAGCCGACGATCGGCACGCATATTCTTTCAAGCTGGCCCACGCTGGTGGAACTGATCGGCGACGCCGAGAACTACGACTATGTCGAGTTCACCGCCGAGTACGCGCCGTTCACCATGCACGATCTCGACAATCTCGGACGTGCGTTCGAGCTGAAGAACCTCTCCGGCATGATCAAGGTTGAGCAGAAGCAGTACACGCACCAGGCCATGCGGGCGATCGGGTCGGGATTCCAAAGTGTGCTCTTTGCCGATATCCGGACCGTGGCTGACGCCGAAGCATGCGTCGCAGCGGTGCGCGCCGAAACGCCCGGCACAGGCGGGCGTCTCGGTGTCGGCATGCGGCGCGATGTGAGGACGGTGGTTGAGGGCGGCTCACCGGCCTATGTCGACGCGCTGAATGAGGTGGTCATCGCCATCATGGTCGAGAAGCGCGAGTGCGTAGAGGACCTGGAAAATATCCTGTCCGTGCCGGGCATCGACATGGTGCAGTTCGGATCCTCCGACTACTCGATGAGCCTGGGGCTGACCGGGCAGCGATCGCACCCGGACGTCGTGAAGGCGGAGCGCGCGACGATCGAGATGGCGCTGAAAATGGGCAAGAACCCGCGTGTGGAACTGGCGGACATCTCGGGCGCGAAGCCGTACTTGGAAATGGGAGTGCAGCACTTCTGCATCGGGTGGGACGTACGGATTCTGTACGACTGGTGGCGCAGGAACGGGGCCGATATGCGGGCTATGCTGACCGGCGACGCCACGACGCCCGCGCCCGCAAAGACCGGCACGTACTGAGGTCCGCATCAGGCATTGAAAGGCCACCTTCGCCGAGACTGACGCCGTCTCGATGTCGCGGAGCGGTGTCATCGTGGCCAGGCGGGCCATCCGCCCCGCCTTTTGTTTGCAGGCTCAGCCTGCCCGGTCCTGCCGCATTCTATGCTCGCGCACTCCGCCGCGGACGCGGGCGGGAAGGCTGCTGCGGCGTGTTGCCCTTCGCTGGCGCGGCGCCTACCGCGGGCATCCAAGGGGTGTTCTGATCATCTTATCCGTCGGCCATCAGACCACTGCTGCTCGACCTTTTGAGGTGCGGAAACATGGCCGAAGTCACGCAGTCGCGGAGCACCTCTCGAGCTTGATGAGCAGGGCTCCCTCGGCGGCACCAGCCCTGCGCCACCTGGCGGAAAGGCGCAGCCTGTGATTGCCTCGGACACGTCCCAAAGGCGGCATGCAACGGCCGGTTCGAGCGCCGCGGGCGCGATCTTCGCGGGCGCTGGCGGTCCGCGCATTTCGGACAGCCAGGCACGGCCCGTGTAGCTCCCGCCCTGGGCCTGAGATGCCGTTGCGGCGTACAGGATCGGCAGGGCGCCGGCTGCCGCTGAATGCGTGAGCAACCGTGCGCCTCGCCGGATCAGGCGGCCCACGATCGCGGGCGCCCATCCCGACAGCGGCCCATTCGCATAGAGGCTGGTCAGGGCGAGCCCGGGATGAGCGGCCAAGCCAGCCACGCCCCACCCGCTTTGCTGCGCGCGACGATCAAACTCGAGCGCGAAGCTGAGGAGCGCAAGCTTCGACTGCGCATAGGCTCTCCAGGGTCGATAGCCACGCCTGGACTGCAGATCGTCGAAGACGATGCTGCCCACACGATGCGCAAGGCTGCTCACCCAGACGACGCGAGCGCCTCGCCGCTTGCGCAGCAGCGGCAGCAGACATGCTGTCAGGGCGACATGGCCAAGGTGATTGACGCCGAACTGCATCTCGAACCCGTCGCGGGTTTCGCACCGAGAGGGCAGTGCCATTACGCCGGCATTGTTGACCAGCACATCGAGTGCCGACCAGCGCGCGGATATGCGGTTCGCGCATTCGGCGATGTCAGCCAAATCCGCAAGATCGAGCGCCTGGAACATCACTTCGGAGCCAGGAACGGCGTCGCGCATCTGTGCCACGACGCGGGCGCCACGCTCCGCGTTGCGAGCGGCCAGAATCACCTCCGCCCCCGCTCGCAGCAGGCCGAGCGCCACCTGGTAGCCCACGCCACTTGTGCCGCCCGTCACGAGCGCAACTCGCCCCGCCTGGCGGGGAATATCCGCGGCGGACCATCGGGTCATGATCGCTCTGCCCTGATAGCGTCGTGCAGTGGCATTGGCGGTGCCTCGGCAAGTGCGGCACAGGGGCCGGCATTCATTTAACGCCCCAAGCGGCGAGGCGCTGCGTCGGTCGCGACAATGCGCAAGGCGGTGTGGAAGGCTGACGAGGCACCCGGCAACTGGCGATGGAAGGTCGCGTTCCTCCCCTAGCTGAGGAGAGCACCCATGAGCGATGATGCAGACCGCCCCAAGGCGGATCAAAACGCCCGCAACCGGAACCGCGCCCGGCCCGCCGCGAGCGAGCCTCGGAAGGCGGAGGCCGAGAACGAAATGGACCAGGCTGCGGGGACGCCGGACGACCCGGTGCCGGTTGGCGAGATGCAGGCGGGTGACTCGTCCGAACTGGCGCAGGCGCTCGGCGGACCGGTCGACATCTCCGTCGCACGCCGTCCCCCGTCGCAACGCGGAGGCGGCGACAGCGCGTCTCGAGCCGCGGACACCGGCCCTGAGACCGGTGCCGCCGAAGATCCGGAGGATGAGGTGGACCTGATCGTCAGCCTCGACACCATCGCCGGCATCATCGACGCCGCCCGGGGCATTGGCGAATTGCAGGAGGAGGAGACGAATGAGGACACCCAGGACCCGGAGGTTGAGGATGATGTCGACCCCGATGGGCTGGAAGGCGGCTTGAAGGGCCTCATCGACGAGTTGAACGAAGATGAACAGGCCGCGCTTATTGCGCTGACCTGGATCGGCCGCGGCGATTATGACACGTCCGAGTGGAAGGCCCTGCTCCAGCTGGCCAGGGAGCGCAATGCGGCAGGCACGGCCGCGGAGTACCTGACGGGCATGGAAATGTTCGGCGACTACCTGGCAGAGGGCGTCGCGGCTTTCGGCTTTCCAGCCGAAGAGATCGCCCGCTGAACATGTGCCAGCCCAAGCTGGCGCGATGCTGCTCGGTCGGCGATTACCCGACGAACGCGGTCCAACTGGCGCGTCGTCAGGCCGCCTGCGCGGCGCGCGGCAGCAGCCCGGCCAGGTGCCGCGCCACCGCGTCCGTCGCGGACAGCCCGGCGCGGCGCTCCGCTTCGGGGTTGTAGTTGGTGTTGGTGTTCACGTCGTAGGCGAAGGTGTTGCCCTCCGCGTCGGTGATGAACTCAATCGCGCCGACGCCAATGCCGTTCGCGGCAAGGAAGGCTTCCATGCGCGGGATGAGCGGGTGGGAGAAGCCTTCGACAATGCGGAACTTCTCTCCCGGTGCGACCGCCGGGCAGGCGGCGCCCTCGGGCATAGCGCAGACATCCGCGGGGCAGAGCTCAAAGCCCTCCGAGGTGTCGACGCGCACCGCATAGAGGAAGCGGCCGCCGACGAACTCGGCGCGGGTGATGAACGGCTCGGGGGCGGCGATGTAGCGCTGCACGAGCCAGATTCCATCCCGCGGCAGCGCGAAGGGATCTTCATTTGCCGCGATGCGCGCGATGGCTTCGTCAAGCGCAGCCATGCTCCTGACAAGCTGCACGCCGAGTCCCTTGCCCGCTCGGTTGTGCTTGAGGATGAGGGGGGTGCCGATTCGCTCGGCGGCGCCACGCAGATGTTCCTCGCCCACCACGGCGACGGTCGGCGGCGTGGGGATGCCGAAGGCGGCCAGCGCCTCATATTGCGCGACCTTCGAGACTTCGAGCTGCAGGGCGCGCCGCCCGTTCACCACGATGCGCCCATGCCGCTCCAGCCATTCGATCACCGCGCCCGCGTATTCGGGGGCGTAGTGATGGCCGCGCGTGTGCGAGGAGGCGCTCATGCGGTTGTAGAAGACGCCCTCGGGCGGAGCCTGCGTCAGATCGATCAGGCCGCGGTCGAGGAACCATTCCTCATGGGGCACGCGGATCGCTGCGAGCGAGGCGCGCAGTGGCGCCAGCCAGGCGTCGTTTTCATGAATGATATGGATCGTGGACATCGTGCCGTTCCCGTCTTTTCGTCGGCACGGAAAGCATTTTTCATCGAGAGCCGGCAAGAGGCCGCCAGAAGAAAGAATTTTCTTCTTTCATCGCCTGCTTGGCAGAAATATGGTCTCGCCGGCGCGCATCTGCATGACAAGGTCTCCCCCATTTCCATGCCCGCGCCAGCTCCGTGCCATCGGGATGTTCGACGTTGAGGCCATCAGCTGCGTTCGAGGCCAACACGGAGTGTCTCGCCACCTGGAGGCAGCGGTCGGCCGCGGGTGGCTCCGATTCAGCGGCCTGCCGCCGGAAATCTCGAAGCGACAAAGCCAGCCCGATCCGCGCCGTCGGGCTATTCGAGTAGATCGCGGCACTCTGCGACGGCAGGCGAACGGCTTGTGCAGTCGTCGGGCAGGCGGGGGTAGCGTCCTGCGCTGGCGCGAGCCAAAATTGCCCGGGCGCTGACCGTGAGCGGCGCAGGCCGGCTTAGATCAAGCAGGCGCCAGCCTGGGTGATCAAGACCGCATGGATGACCGCAAGGTGGCGGCGCCACGTGATCGGGCTTGGTAAGCAGCACATAGGATCGTCATGGCAAAGGCCCCCAAGCTGAAGGTCTTCCAGGCGCACTTCGGCTTCTTCGACACCATTGTCGCAGTGCCGAGTCAGGCGGCGGCCTTGCGGGCCTGGGGCGTCCATCGAAACATCTTTGCCGACGGGCAGGCAAAGCTCACCACAGATGAGGCAGCTGTGGCGGCGGCGACCGCCCACCCGGAGATCGTTCTAAAGCGGCCGGTCGGCTCCAACGGGCCTTTCGAGGTAGAGCCGACGTCGCTCCCCAAGCTACCTGACGTGCCAGCGAAAAAGGCGACGCCGAAGGCTAAGGAACCAGCAGCGCACAAGGCACCCGCGCCGCCGCCACCGCCGCCACCGGACCGGTCCTTCCTGAGCAAAGCTGAGGCAGCGCTGCGTGCCGTCGATGAGCAGCAGAGGGCCGAGGAGGCGGCGTTCCGAGAACGCCAGGCGGCCCTCGATGCGGAGAAGCTTGCCGCCCAGGGGAGCTACGCCGAGGCGCGTCGAGCCGCGGCGGCGCAGGTAGCAAAGGCGCTGCAGGCGTACCGCAAGGCAGGCGGTCAAGAGTAAGAACCAACTGACCCTCGCACGCAGCAACCGGTCGAGGGCCTTAGGCGATGGGATTGATATCCAGAAAGCCGCTGAGGGTCGTGGTGGAAGCCGCAACCTCGTCCGCGTCGGCGTCGAGGAACGTCGCGACAGGGTTGCCGCCAGCGGTCAGCACCACA
>JAZKFA010000201.1:0-18795 GCA_040386655.1 Pseudomonadota bacterium
GTGGTCCTCGACGGGGTCGCCTACGCCACGGTCCGCAGCGAGACGCCCCTGCCGGTCCCTCCGGGGCTGTCGGCAATCGGGCCGGAGCTGTCGCGCGTGCTGCACGGCACCTGGCTGGGCGACGCCCCCCTGGTCCCGGCCGAGGTCAGCAATTTCCAGGGCCGCACCGCGCTCCGCCACGCCGGGCTGTTCGAGGGCGCTGACACCGCGGTCGAGGCCATGGCGCAGCAGCTGGCGGAGGGCGGCGACGAGGTCGGCGCGGCGGTGCTGCGCGAGGCTTGGGTCAAGGCCTCCTTTGTCCGCGCCTCGCCCCTGGTGGCGCAGATCGCTTTGCTGCTGCAGGTCAGCCCGGCCGACATGGACGCGCTGTTCGTCGCTGCTGCGAAGATCCAGGTCTAGGTCATGAGCGGCAGCGACAACCAGCGCACCTCGCCCTGGTCGCCCTCCTGGGGCGCACTCGGCGTCATCCTGGCGATCGGCTCCACCGCCGTCGGCTCAGTGTGGGGCCTGGCCACCACCGCGGCGCAGAACGCCCAGACCGCCCGCGAGCTGTCCGGGCTCCGCACCGACGTCCGCCAGGGCCTGGACGGCGTGGCGCAGCAGATCCGCGACATCCCGGACCTCTCCGCCCGCCTGCAGCTGCTCGAGCGGCAGAACCGCGACGGCGACGTACGTGACGGCCAGCAGCAGAGCCAGATCGATGCGGTCCGCCAGCGCCTGTACGAGATCGGAGCAGACATGGAAGGCTTGAAGCGGGCGAGCGCAGTCAACCTGCCGGGGCGGCCGGGGGCTCGCCCATGATGCGACTGGCTTGGCTGGTGCTGCTGGCCGGTTGCGCCACCGCGCCGCTGGCAGAGCCCCCGCCCCCGGCGCCAGCCGCCGCCACGGCGCCGCCGCCTTCGACGCGCCCCTGCCTGCCGCCGATCCCGCCGCCCCCAGTGCCACCAGCCCCCCGCACGGTCGACGCGCTGGCCGCCTACGCCAACGCCGAAGCCCGGGCCCGGTGGGAGACTGCCGCCCGCCTGCATGACTGCGCGGTGCAGACGCAGCGCCTGCTCAACTGGTCCAAGGAGAACCGCTAGTGGACGCCATCACACAGGCCATCGCAGGCCTCATCGCCGCCGTCATCGCCGCGCTCGCGGTCAAGATCTGGACCTGGCTGAGTGAGAAGATCAAGGCATCGCAGCAGGCTCGGCTGGGCGTGGCCGGCGAGCGCGCGGCGGGCCAGGTCGTCCAGGCGCTCGACACCGCGACCACCGCGGCGCTCGGCAATGCCGCGCTGAAGGACACCGAGGTCGCGGCCGCCACCGATCGGCTGATGACCACCATGGGCGAGACGATCGCCAGCCTCGGTGGCTCGCGCGAGCAGATCGAGAACCTGGTCCGCGTCGAGCTGGGCCAGCTGCTCGTGAAGGCCGTCGCCAAATAGCCTGGCGGCGCGACTGCAAGGGCAACCTGCAGGTCCTGGTCCTGGCGGCGCTGGCCGTCGTCCGTCTCGCGGTGCTGGCGCCGCCGGCCGGACTGCTCATCGTCCTCGCCGCCATGGGCTGGCGGCTCCTTTAGCAACGAGGCCGCCAATGTCGACCGTCCCCGCCGACCCCTTCCTCGAGTACATCGGCCCGACCCTCAGCACCGAGGGCGGCTATGCCAACGACCCGCTCGATGCCGGCGGCGAGACCAAGTGGGGGATCACCGTCGCCCGGGCCCGCGCCGCTGGCTACACCGGGCCGATGCGGCAGATGCCGCGGCAGGCCGCGATCGAGATCTACAAGCTGTTCTACTGGCGCCAGCCGGGCTTCGACGTAGTCCATGCGGTCGACGCCCCGATCGGCCTGCTGCTGCTCGACCTCGGCGTGAATTTCGGCCAGGCAGTCGCCGGCCGCTTCCTCCAGCGTGCGCTGAATGTGCTGAACCTCAACGGCACTCTGTATCCCGACCTGGTGGCGGACGGCGCCTGCGGGGCGATGACCATCTCCGCGCTGAAGGGCTTCTGTGCCGCCCGCGGCAAGGAGGGCCGGCGGGTGCTGCTCGGCATGATCCGGGCGCAGGGCAGCGTCCGCTACGTCGAGATCGCCGAGGCCAAGCCAACGCAGGAACGCTTCGAATGGGGCTGGCAGCTGGCCCGCGGGATCGGCGGGGCTGCTTGAGCGATCTTTGTTGTGCAACCGCGAAATGCACACACAATCGTGAGCCTCAACCCATACCGTTGGAGGCGTGCCGTGCTTCGGGTTCTCGGGCTGGCTCTGGCAATCCTGCTGCCGACCATCGCCAGTGCTGACGTGCCGCGCCTCCAGATGGAGGAGGCGATCGCCAGCTACTACGGGCCAGGCTTCCATGGCCGGCGCACGGCGAGCGGCGCCCGCTTCGACAGCTGGGCATCGACCGCGGCGCACCGAACCCTGCCCTTCGGCGCGCGGATCCGCGTCCTGAACCCCGCCAATGGCCGGGCGGAGGAGGTGGTCATCACCGACCGCGGGCCCTTCAAGCCTGGCCGCGACTTCGACCTCTCCGCCGGCACCGCAACCCGGCTCGGCCTGCGCGAGCGCGGCGTCGGGCGCGTGCTCGTCCAGCGACTGCCGTGATGGCTGCGCCGCGGCTGCCGACCGGCCGCCCCAGGCCGCCGAAACAGCACGGCGGCGGGCGGGCGCTGATCGACCATGCCGGCGAGCGCATCGGCAAGCTGCTGGTCGTCCAGCGCGTGCCGAAGCCGACCGAGCGATCGCTGTCCAGCCAGACCGGCTCCTGGTGGGAGGCCGAGTGTGACTGCGGCCGGGTCCGAGTGTTCTCCGGCGCCCGGCTGCGGTCCGGCTCGACGCGCCATTGCGGGGTCTGCCGCGCCCCCTGAAGGATCCGCATGCACCCCTCGCGCAGCTGCCCGACGCGTGAGCGATGCGAAGTCACCGGCGAGTGCTGTGGACTGTGCAAGCAGCAGCAGGTCGCGGTCACGCCGCAGCCCATCCCGCTCCACCTCCGCCACCTGTCCGACGATGAGCGGCGCCATGGCCTGGTCCGCCTCACCGAGGGGCTGACCCGCATGCTGCGGCGGCCACAGCGCGAGCAGTCGCAGCCATTCCTCGCCCTGACCCAGGAGCCCGCCATGTCCGAACCCATCCTGCCTCCCGCCGCCCCCGTGGTGCTCTCGAGCGTGCCGGAGCCCACCCTGCCGACACGCGAGCCGCCGAAGCGCGAGGCGCCGCCGAAGGCGCACACCGGGCCATCGATGCCGCTGCAGATCCTCCCCGTCCGTACAGGCGGCTATGTCGTGCTGACCGGCGAGGCACCGAACCGGGAGACGCTGGCAGTGGCGCTCGACCCCAACGGGCTCGCCGATGCCGTCAAGCGATGGGCGCGCGGCGATCTGACCTAGCCATGTGAGCGGCTTCGACTTCCGCGTCCCGGCCTGGCCCGCGCCTGCAGTCTGGCTCGCCCTGGGCCTCGCCGCCGGCCTCGGCCTCGGCCTGCGGGCCGCGATCGACCGGCCCGCCGCGGCGCCCCGGCCCCCCGCCTACTCCGCGGCAGATCCGCGCAGCTGGCCAGCGCCGCCAGCCTCGATCCCGCCCCCTCCCCTGCCTGCCTGGCCGCCTGCCGTCGCGGCACCGCCCCTGGTCGCCGCACCCCCGCCACCGCCGCCCACGGGCGCGGCCTGGGCGGCGATAGTCCTCCCCCCGCCCCTGCCCATGCCCGCGGCCGCACCGACGGCGCCCAGGCCGCGCCAGGGGCCGCGGAGTGCGGCATGCCGCGCTGCCCTGCAGCAGGCCTCCCTCGAGGAGGTCACGGCGACGCTGAAGGCGACCTTGATGCAGGTCTGCCGCGGCTGAGGCCACGCATGGTTTGTATCCCCCCCCCTACGGCACCGAGCCGGAATGGCGGAGGAAATGCGGCAATCCGGCCGCCGCGCTGCAGCTGGGCACGATGCAGCATTATCAGTGCAGAACCTGGCGACGCCACACGCCCCGGTTACGGTCCGCTAATCAGTTTTTCAGGACGGATGGGCCGGGGCGGAGGTGAAAAGCGCCGCGAGCGCCTGCGCTTTCGCCGCGTCCACAATCTCAAAGCAAGGGCGCGGATCGGCGGCGGCGGGCGCGCGATCCTCCGGCCATTCTATTTCCAGCGCATGCAGCCGGAATAAGCCGCCTAGCGTCCAATCACAGCCGCGGACCTGGCGCCGCTGCGCGGCCTTGGCGCTGCGATCCTTGGAGCTCGGCCATGGGCCGGCGCCGCTAAAGCGGCCTTCGCAGGAAAAGCCAATGGCGCCTTGAACCTCGGCCGACGGGCAACCTGCGGCGACAAGCGAAGCCATGCTCTGCACCGTGCCGCATATCGGGCAGGCAAAGGCAAAGTGCCGCTGCGCCGATACGCCTTGCGCTTGCATGCGGCGATGCGCTTCGGCCAGTGAAATTCGTTCGCGCATAAGCCAATCCTTATTCCGGGCGGCAATCCTGCTTTGCGGACGTAGAGGCAGCTTCCACAAGGCGCATGGCCTCGGCTTGATCGGCCGCCACACCCTTGCCGCTTGGCGTCGCATACCGGCACTCGCCTGATAGAAGCGGCACCACGGAACCAAGGGGGCGACCCCGCAGATAGAGCGTCAAAGCCGCATCGAACGGCTTTCGTGTCCATCGGGGTTTTGCCTCTCGCGCCATGATCCTCCCCTTCCGTCCGCTAACCCATGCCGGTTTTCAGACACCCGCCGCGCCGCCATTCGTTCGTTTCGTCGCAACTCGCTCAGTCTGAAAGCCGGCCGTCTCGTGTAAGCGAAACCAGGGTTTCCTTCACACAAGCCGGGTTCGTGTAAGCCGCCCGCTAACCAGCCCGATTTGCTGGCGGCTTCGGCTCTCCACCGCCTCGGGTCCGCAGGGTCACGCCCGCGGCCTCCAGCACCCTCCGCACCTGGCGCTCGCCGGTTCCGAAAGCGCGGGCCAGCGCGGGGATCGAGGCGCCGGCCTCGTACCGCAGCACCATGCGGCGGACCTGGGCATCGCTCGGGGCTGGCAGCGTCATCGCCACCCACCGCCCGACAGGCTGCGCTCGGTCATGCCGCACCTTCCGGCGTCACGGCGACGGGCTGCACGATATTCACAGCTTTGCCGCCATCCGACAGATCCTCGATCCATGCCTGGCATTGGTGCAGGCTGCCGATGAAGCCCAGCTGCTCGGCCACCATCCACAAGGCCTCCGGGTGCGGCACCCGGCCATCCTTCAGCACGCTCATCGACATGTGGCGGCAGGTCCCCACCGGGTGCCCGACCTCGATCGACAGCGTCACCATGAAGCCGAAAGGCAGGGGGATCGACTGCCGGTTCATCTGCGCCAGGTGCTGGCGCTTCCCCCCGTCCGTCTTGATCCACTCCACCAGCCTCGGCATGTCGACCGGCGCCGCGGCCGCGCGCTCGCGGAGCTCCTGCAGCTGGGCGCGCTCGGCCGCCCCCACCACCAGCGCAGTCACTGGAAGCCCTCGATCCACTGCCGCACCGCCTCCGGGCCCCGCATGATCTCCATCATGCCGATCGTGGCCAGGGTGGTGTTCATCGGCACGTTCGTCTCAGGGTGCTTCCGCAGGTCGCTCGTCATCGAGGCGACCGCGCTGGTGGGATCGCCAGGCAGGTAGGCCAGCGCCCGTGCCTTGCACCAGGCCATGTGCTCGTCTCGGCTCATCATACCTGCCTCCTTCGCTCTGCCCTGATGTGCTCTTCAAAGCGGGCGATCGCGCGGGGAACGCCGGGCCCTCCGCCGCGGATCCGCCGACCCGGAATGCAGTCGGGATGGTCGAGCAGCATCACCGCCACTGCCATGAGCAGGGTGTTAATCGTGCCGCGAGGCGTCTTCGGCCCCCCTGGCGTCTCCGCGGTCATGAGCATCTCGACCAAGGCTTCTGCCTCCACGAGCGACCCGCCGTCCTGCGGCGCCGGCCCCATCATCGGTGCCGCTGCGGAGTGGCGCTGCCAGGCAGCGTCTCCAGCACCACCATGCTGGTGAATTCCACCAGGCGGACCGGATAGCCCTCGAGCGCGACCAGCTGCTCGGCGACCGACCGCAGGCTCTCGATGCGAACCTTATCCGACCCCACCAGTGGCATCATCCCCTCCGGCCCCTGGAAGGCCGGGATCCCGTCCTCGCCGTCCGCGTCTGTGGCGATCCAGGCATACAGCCGCTCGATCCTATGTGGCTTCACGATCCCCCTCCCCTTCCCCGCTCCGAAACTGCAGCATCGCCCGGACCCGCTCCGCGATGCGCGAGGGCGGGCCCTCTGTCTCGTACCGCCGCACCGCCCGGCGGCCGGCAGCGGACAGGCCGAGGGCCTCCGCCATCTCGAGAAAACTCAACCCCAGCTGCAGCCGCGCCTCTCGAAACTCCGCCCCCGTCATGCCTGCCCCCGGATCCCCGCGGACAGGCTAGGGCAAGGTCAGCTGCCGGCGAAGTAGAGCGCCATCACCAGCGCCAGCCCGGCCACGGTGAGGTAGGCCGCGAGTTCGAGATTCACGCCTGGCATGGCGCCCCCCATGCGGCACCGAGCTTGCCCCAGGCCTCGAGCCGGAATGCCCGCTCGAGGACGCTGATCCGTTCAGCCTGGCTACGGAACGGGCGGGGCGGCGGCGGGATCCAGGGGGCCTGGTCTGGCGCACTGGTGGCGGTGGTCGTCTGCATGGCTTGTCCCCCATTGGGCGGGCCGGAGGCCCTGGTCCGCGGCGGAATGCCGCGGTTCTGCTGCTGTAAACGGCTCTCGCCGTGGCGCCAAGATGTTATGACGCCGCGGTGTCGTGCCGTTGTGATGGTGTGGCATTGGGGCGTCGTGGCTCCGTGATATCGTCGGGATCGACGCCGGCCCGGGCCAGGACCTCGAGCGCCAGGCCCCGCGCCGGCCCGGCAATGTCGTACGCCGCCTCGGCGTAGCCATCGCCCAGGAGGTCCGACAGGCGGGGAATGTGCCGGAAGGGCGCCAGCCGCCGCTGCTCCGGCACCTGGTCCAGGTACCGCCTGAGTCGTTTGCGAGATGCCGGCAGGACTGGCCAGTCCATCGGCAGGGCGAGCGCCGCCGGCATGCGCGCCAGGTTGGCCATGGCCCGCTCGACGTCCTGCGCCGCCGGCTTGTAGGGCAGCAGCGCCAGGTCGGCGACCTCCGCCACCAGGGCATCGAGCTCCGGCCGGCTGGCGGCGCCATCCAGGATGATGAGCAGGTGCTCGACCCCGATGAGCCGGCGCATCTGCCCGAGCAGGGCCTCCCGCGTCCGGCCGTCCATCACGGCGTAGCGGCGCCGGTCGGTGCGCAGCTCCTCCTCCGGGTCGGTGGTCAGCACCACCGCGGCGATCGGCCGGGCCAGAGATCCGCAGCCATGGGCGATGAGGTGGGCCGCGGTGGTTTTGCCCGACCCGCCCTTCGAGCCGACGATCGCCAGGACCTTAGCCACGGACCGGCGGCCCGGCCTGCAGCTGCTCCAGGATCACCGCCTGCGATGTGATGGTCCTGCCGTCCGCGACCGACCGGCGCCCGGCCTCGGCCGCATACTTGGCCAGCAGCTCCGGCGGCATCCGCACCGTCACCGGGGTGCCGACCGGCCGCCTGGCGCGGCTTCCAGCGGCCACCTCCGGCAGAGCCTTCAGCCCCTCGGTCAGCCGGTCGATCTTGTCGAGCTTCGATGTCATGCCTTCACGCCTCCACAACGCCACGGCATCGCGCCACCGTGGCGACGCGACGCTACGACACCGCGGCGTTGCTGGCTATGACCTCGATGCTCTCGCCGTGGCTGAGGCCGGAGTGCGGATTGCGGTGACGCCAGCCCTCGAACAGCCGCTCGCCCGCCAGCCACCGGCCGATCGCGCCAGGCAGGGCCAGCACGGCGACGGCGCGCGAGATCTCGACATGCTCAACTTCGAGGCCTGCCCGCGCCATGGCGATGTCCACCCCCTGGGCATAGATGCCGGCCAGTATCTGCGTCTCGGCTAGGAGGGGGACGCCGCCGCGGCGGTTGTCCTGAAACCGCTCCGACCAATCCTTGCGGCAGGCCAGCCGCGAGTAGGACAGGTACCCGCGGCAGACCGAGGGCCGGGCGTCGTAGATCCCGCAATCTTGGCCCTCGAGGAACAGGCAGCTGACGCCCTGGCGGTAGCGGTCGGACCTCGACAGGCTGGCCACGCGCTCCGCCTCGACCGCCGCCATGGCCGCCACGCCCGGCCGGTCCTGCTCCGGGATCCGCGCCACCAGTGCCACCACCTCGACGGTCGAGACCTCGATCGTCTGGAAGCAGCACCGATGGCAGCCCTTGGCGCAGCCGACCTTGCGACCAAGCTGCTGCTCCCCCTGCGCCGCGGCGTCCCCGATCTCCTGGTCCATGGTGGACTGCGCCCCGGCGACGATCTCCGCCACCCGCTGCGCCGTCAGCGGCGCTTCCGCGACCCGCTCGCCGGCCTCCTGCGCCACCTTCGAGATCATCCGCAGCACGCGCTCGCGCTCTGGCTCCATCGCCGCATGCAGCTGCGCCGCCAGAGGGGGGTGATCGGGCCTCATCGGCGCGGCGCTTCCGACTCGCGCGGCGTTTTCGTCTCGCCCAGGATCCACTCCACATCGACCACCATCCCGTCTTCGAGCTCGGGGAAGAAGTCGAGTATCCAGCGATGCGCGATCATCATCGTCCGGGTGTCGCCTGGCCACCGGTAGGGATCATGGCTGGACGCGCCATCCACCAGCTTCGTCAGCACGACATGGCTGCCGTCGCCAGTGAAGCCGGCCCGCCGCAGCAGGTATCGCTCGGGCTCGCTGGCGGCATCCAACAGAGTCGCAATCGCCGGGATGAAGGTATGCCGGTCGCGGATCTCGACTGCCTTGGTCTTCATGGGCTCGTCTCCGGTGGGACCGCGAACGCGATCGGGACCATCTCGCAGGTGTAGGCGGTGAGGGGGCGGTTCGGGCGCCCGTCATCCCGCAGCGGGACGCGCCGCGACTGCAGGGTCCAGCAGGCATGCGCCGCGGCGGTGTCAGGGAAGCGCTTCGCATGCACCGGATCATCGGTGCTGCGGACCCGCCCGCGACCGCCATAAGCGTCCGGGTCGAAGTCGCGGAGGAAGCGGTTGCTGTGGCCGCAGCTCTCGGTGCCTGCCTCGGTGGCCAGCCCGACGATGCGTATCACCATCTCCATGCTGCTGCTCCCTAGCCCTGTGCTTCCTCGGTCACCCGCGCCACACGGACGAAGTCGACCATCTGCCGCAACGCGCCAGGCATGGTGGCCAGCATCCGCTCCAGGTCGGCTTCGGTGCCCTGGTCCAGCGCCAGCACCGCCAGCGCCATGACGAGCATCGAGGCCGCGCCATCCGGGCTCTTCCCCATGGCCTGCAGCTGGCCGATCAGCACCTCCGCCTCCGCCACCGACGCGCCCTGGCGCCGCACCTCCTCGGCGGTGCCGAGCGGCCGCAGCTCGATCGGTCCTCGTTCGTCTTCCATGCCTGTCACCTCCGCTGTTTTCCCGGCATTGCGTCGCTGCCGCGGGATTTCCGACCTGCGTGCCCTTCCCGAGCCAATGCTTCGGCGTACATGCGCTGCCAGTAGGTCGCCATTGGCGTGCCCCGTGCCGCCTCGAGCCGGCGAGCAAGCCGCTTCAGCATGGCCTCGCCGGGGTCTTCTTCTTCTTTTTTTACTTCCCTCTTAGATGGCGCGGAAATTGGCGCGGAGGGCCCGCTCGGCGGCAGAGCAGGCGGGTTTTTCTTTTTTTCCGCAGCAGCAATATCCCCAGGCCCGAGCTGCCGCACGCGTACCGCCTTGGCGGTCAAGGTGATGACCAGTGACCCACGGGTGCGGCCGGCGCGGACATGCAGGTAGCCGTACTCCTGCAGGCCCTGCAGCCAGCGATGGGCGGAGCGGGTGCTGTGGCCAAAGGCGCTGGCGATCGACCCAGCGGAGATCTCGCTGATGGTCCGGTGGTCGCGCGGCAGGCTGAGGAGGTAACTCAGCAGCAGCCGCTCGGACGAGCTCAACGACCAGTCGAGCGTGATGGCGAGGCTATGTTGCGGGACGAAGCGCATGGCGATCCTATGCTGACCAGCAGCACTGCGGCGCTTGCGGGTCATGTTCGCCGGCCGCCCGGTGGGCGTTCGACCGAGGCCGGCGGCACGGATTGTCTCGAGGTCGGCACGCAGGGCAGCAGGCAGCACTTCGGTCAGCATCGGTCCCCCTCTCAGGAGGCCAGCCGTCCAGGATCCCTCACTCCGCCCGCCAAGGGGCCACCCCGCGCAGCCGTCATCAGTGCCCTGCATCGCGGGGCTTGAAACGGGACCGATTTTCGGGGAAGGTCGCCGGCATCGACGCTCGGCTTCCTTCCCCAACAGGATGGTTTGCTTGGAGGGCTGGATGGTTCAGGGGTGGTGCCCTGGATCGTCCGGCCCTTTTCAATTCTAGCTCACGCAGAAAACTCCGAAATTGGCCGGAAACGGCCTGACTCCATTGGTACCGTCATTCAGGGCGGCCAAGCAACCAGAGGCATGCATGGAGTCATGCCACCAGACCGGGTGTATAATCAAGATTGTCGCCAAGTTCATTGGCGGGTTCGCAGCTCTTCAATCAGGGCTTGAGTGTCATCACGGGCCAGATCAACCCAACGCACGCCCAATGCTTCAGCGAGAAGCGTAATGGTGCTGAAGCGTGGATTGGCGGTGGCCCGCTCGATATTACCCAAGGTTGTAGTGTCGATGCCGGCCATCGCAGCCAGCACTTCCTGATTGATCCGGCGATACTTGCGGATAGCGCGCAGGTTGCGCCCGAGCAATTCGCGCTCGGCTAGTGGAGCCTCGCCCTCGGCCGTCGGGTTCTTTCTGCGTGGCACACACGGACCCGTTCAAGTCGGTCGGGTACGCGCATAGTCGCGGCGGAAAGCAACACCAGGGGATATATTCCTGATTTGCAGCGGATCGATGCCGCATTGCGATTAGTTCATGGGTTGATCGACGTTCCATGGCGCCCGCATCGATAGCCCTGAGCACTGCCGCTACCACGCCTGGTTGCGAGTCCTCGCGCCGATCACCCAATGGTCGTCGACCCACACCGCATCGAAGTACGCCTTGAGGTCGTCGCCCATGGCCCGCACCACCGCCGGGGGTGGCGGATCGATGCTCACCATGTGCTGGCGGTTGGCGTCGTAGACCAGCCACGGACCCCCGGGCCCCATGGCGGCAGCGATGGGTCGCTGCACCTTCACAACCTCTGTTGCCATTCTGTCTGTCCCCCCTCATGCCGCCAGCGCCTGCAGGCGGGCGGCGATCTCTCGGTTCAGCGGCTCGAGCTGCTCGTGCTGCCGGTCCTGCAGCAGCTTCAGCAGCTTCCCCGTCTCCTCCTCCGCCAGCAGGGCGTCGACCGCCTCCTGGTCCCGCGCCTCGTGCAGCCGGCGGCGGACGTCCTCGAGCAGCTGGCCCAGCGTGCGCTTCGGCGCGGTCGCGGGCGGCGTCTCGCCCTTCGCCGCCGATTCGCCCCGCGCCCAGGCCGCCAGGCCCGCGCCGAAGGCCTCGTCCAGCAGCTGGCCGTCCCGGATGAAGGGCCGCACCGGCTTGCTGATCTTGTTAGGCTGCTCGAAGTCGATGGTGCCGGGCTTCAGGTTCGAGAGCACCAGGAGCACGGTCAGTTCGAAGGGCAGGTCGTCGCTGGTCGTCGCCTTGAAG
This sequence comes from Pseudomonadota bacterium, assembly GCA_040386655.1. Taxonomy (GTDB): domain Bacteria; phylum Pseudomonadota; class Alphaproteobacteria; order Acetobacterales; family Acetobacteraceae; genus Plastoroseomonas. Next base: position 11,638 of record JAZKFA010000201.1, read on the forward strand.
GGCGTCTCGAGCATGACCTTCTTCTTGCTCTCGGGATCCACGCCAGGCTTCAGCCCGGTCTTGCCCCGGAAGCACAGCACCGCCGGGATCGACAGCTGCAGCAGGCCCTCGACGAAGGCCCGGTGCTCTTCCTTCGGCTCCCGCCAGGCAGGCCAGTTCAGCGCCTCGCGCCGCTTCCAGTCGGCATTGGCCCCGGCCATGCGCTCGACAGCCGCGTCGTGCATCGCCAGCACGCCCCCCTCGCCGGCCCATTCATGGGTGGTGCTGTCGACCACCACCGCGGGATACCCGGCCTTCTCCGCCGCCCGCAGGTGCTGGAGGAACCGGGCCGGGCTGTAGGGCGGCAGCATGTCGACCACGTCGAAGGCGAAGTCCTCGACGTAGTAGCGGCTGCGCCTGCGTTCGGTGTCGATGACCGCGAAGCGCCGGCCGGGCCCGGCGATGCCCGAGGCGATGCGCAGCGCGCTGTAGGTCTTGCCCCCGCCAGTGCCGGCGGTCAGGCCGATCAGCAGGGGGACGTTCTCGCGGGTCGCCGGCCGGAAGGAGATGGCGCCGCTCATTGGATCGGGGCTCCTAGCCTGGCGGCCAGGGCATGCGCCCGGGCGACGGCCAGGGCGGTCTTGCGGCTGCCGTCGCGGATCTGGACCGTGCCGCGCTGCGACTGCGCCTCCCACTGCTGGCTGGCGTAGCGCGGCGCGTCGGCGGTGATCAGCCGGCGGGGATAGGAGGGCCAGTCATTGCGCCGGATGCAGGTGTTCCAGGTCTCGATCGCCGCCTCGACTTTGCTGTCGCCCAGCTCTTCGAATTCAGGCCCGAGCACGATCCGCGACACCCCGTTCGGCGCTGCCGTCTCGGCATTCAGGAAGACGTAGGGCCCGGGCTCGCGGTTGAAGACCGCGCGAAAGCCACGCCGGTACCAGGCGGCGGTGAGGTCATAGCCATGGTCCACCACCGAGCGAGAGAATTGCTCGGCGGTCCCGGCGCGGGTCGTAAACTTGAGGTCGATCAGCGGCGGCTCGGCCATCTCGGTCGGCAGCCAGTCGATCATGCAGCGGCACCACATCTCGCCCTCGCGCCAGACCAGCACCGCCTCCGGCACGCCGCGGTAGACGCCCTCGGGCACGTCGATCGTCGCGCGGAGCTCGCGGCGGACGGCGGCGGCGACCCGGCGCAACTCGCGGTAGCGCCAGCGCAGGATGGCGACCCGCCCGTGCTTCTGAGCCTCGAGGCGGCGGTCCTTCGCGGCATTGGTCCGCCAGTCGCCGGCATCGACCAGCAGCGGCGGGCGGCCGGCGCCGAGCAGCATCCAGTGCAGGACCGTCCCCTCCTGCATCTCGGCGGACGGCACGCTGGCCTGGTACGCGGGATTGAGCCGGGGGTGGGCATGCCAGGCATGAGCCGGCGAAAAGGTCAGCATGGCCTTGGCGATGCTGGCCGACAGCGAGGGCAGTTCGCAGGGGTCGGCGTGGTAGGCCTCGGGGCTCAACGCGTAGAGCCCAGGCTCGACGATGCGGTCGATCATTGCGGGGCGAAGCGTTCGCGGGCCTCGTCGACATGGGCCAGGACATCGTCCAGCTGGAAGCCTGCCTCACCCAGCGCGACGCTGATGGGGCCGCCAACACGCTTGGCGTCGCTTTCCAGGTTGCTGCGGGTCGCGGCGAGCTTGTCGCTCCACTTCCGTAGCAATTGCCGACCTAGACGACTGTCGTCGTGGTCTGGAACCTCCCCGGTTTCATCTGCGGTTTTCTGCGTCCCGCAGTCATCATTCGCCGGTACCGCGACCATTCCGCTACTCCTGACTGCATCGAAGTTAAGACGCGCAGGGGTTGCAGGTCTATCAAGAAAGTTGGCGGGCGCGCGAGGAAACTTTCCTCTCTTCGTCTCAACGTTGCGCCAGGCGTATAGATTGACGCGACGCGGTTTCCGTTTCCTCGCACCGATCAACCAGGCGGTTTGTTCGCTTGTTCGGCGTTGTAGCGATCGACTTCGCGCTGCAGGAGAACCGCAACATGCCCCGGCACCGTCCGCATGCTGCCGAGGTAGAGGTAGTTCAAGCACAGGTCTGCGTAGATCAACCGCAGCCGCTGCATGAAAACGACCGGCGGCAATGCCACCCCTGCTTCCCAATTGTTCCAGCGCGTGCGGATGACCCCGATGCGCTTGGATGCCTCGCCCATGGAACCCATGGCGAAAGCATGACGGAAGAGGCGGAGCCGCAGACCCACCGCGATAGGATGGAAGTCCTGCGGTAGAGCGTCAACACGGTTGGCACGTCTCTGCTTGTAATCCGTCAACTCAGTTGGCAGGGTGTCCTCATCATGCAAGTTCGAGATCTCATCCGGCGGCTCGGAGGCCCCACCACCGTCGCCGGTGTCATTGGCTGCGGCGCATCGAACGTCCGCATGTGGCTGGTCAAGGGGAGCATCCCCGCCACCCACCACACCAGCATCGTCAGTCTCGCCGAGAGCCTCGGCATTCATGGCGTCAGTCATTTCACCCTCTCGTCGCAGCTAAAGCCCCGCGCGAGCGCCAAAGGTCCCGATTTGGCGGCTCGCGGCGTCAACAATGTTGGCATCACTCACGCAGCGCGACCAGAAATCCCGCAATCCCAACCGGCGGGTGTGACCCGGCGGTCACGCCCGGAAGCCTGAAAATGGATGGAATGTCAGAAATCGGTGGCAGCAACCTGGCCCCCGATACCTTCGCCGAGCTGTGGATTGAGAGCCGGTCCCTAAAACGCCACCTCGACGAAGCCTCCTCGCGCTACCGAACGCACCGCAAGCGCATGGAGAAGGCCGGAGTTGATCTCAAGGCGCTCGCCCTCCTGGAGCAGCTGCACCAGCTGGACGATGACGCAGCACTAGGCCGGGTGAAGGCCCTGCTGCGGATGGCCGCCTGGCTCGAGATGCCGCTCGGCGCCCAGCCCTCGATGTTCCCGGATCCCGGCGCCGCGGAGAAGACCGGCTCGGCCATGACCCAGGCGCTCGCCCTCGAGGCGGCCCGCCAGCAGGGCTACGATGCCGGCCGTCGCGCCGACGATGTCGACGAGAACCCCCATGACAACGGCACCGAGGCGGCGGTGGCCTGGCGCAAGGGGTGGGACGAGGGCCAGCGGGCCAACCTCGACGCCATGGCTGCCGGCGAGGCCGCCCGGCCGAACAAGCCGCGCCGGGCGTCATCGGGCGGTGGTCGCACCCGCGGTCGCGCGGCCAACCGCCTGTCGATCTAAGCGTGGCCACCTTCACCACACCCGCGGCAGGCCAGATCTGGCACGCCCGCACCGGCCGCAATCGGTCGAGAAAGCTGGTGACGAAGGTGCTGCTCAATGGCGGCGTCTACGCGGTCGTGCTGCCGCGGAAGCAGTTCAGCGCCCCGACCTACTACACCGCCCGGCACTGGCGCGACTGGATCGAGACCTGCGACGCGGAGCTGGTCGCATGAGCACGCTGCCGGTCGCGCTCTGCCTCGACCTGGCCAGCACCACCGGCTGGTGCCTCGGCCGCTTCGGTGAGGAGCCGAGCTTCGGCGCGTGGTCGCTCGGCGCCGATTCCTACACGAACCGCTACCAGCGCCTGGCGGACAGCATCCTCAGCAAGGTCGAGGCAGCGGAGCGGCGCGACGCCCCGATCACTCGCATCTTCTTCGAGGCGCCGCTGCCGCGCGCCCAGCGGGACGTCAACGTGGCCGCGCTCGCCTTCGGGCTGGCGGCGATCACCTGCTACGTCGCCGGCCGCCTCAAGATCCACCACGCGCCGAAGCACATCGGCCAGGCCCGCCTTGCAGTGCTCGGGACCGGGCGCTTCGCCAAGGGCGTCGACACGAAGGCGGAGGTCGATCGGCTCTGCCGCCTGCAGGGCTGGAACATCGACCAGCACGACGCGCGCGACGCCTTCGTCGTCTGGAAGGCCTGCGAGCTGGACGCGATGGGCCGCGCCGGGCTGAAGCCGACGCTGACGATGCGGCGCGAGACGCTTGCTTTGCCAGGGCTGTGACGCATGAGCGAGCCATCTCGTCCAAGCCTGGTCGGCACTGACGACGATTGGGTCCGGTACCGCCGGGCCCGCCGCGATCGTCTGCCGGCCTGGCATGTGGACCGGGACTACGTGACCTCCGTCGCCCTCGACCAGCTGCCGCGGGTCTGCGGCCTGCTCGGTACCGGCGAGACGATCGCACTGCTCGAGCGGCCCGACTGGTGGCTGTCGGCAGGCCTCACCGCCAAGGAGCGGACGCTGCACGGGCTCGGCACCTCTCCAGCCGGTGTGGTGGCCAAGCTGCGATCCGAGCCTGGCGCCTACGACTTCCTCTTCATCGACCGCGCAACCGGAGAATGGACCGTGCCGAACCTCACCCAATCGGGCTACGACCTAGTCTCCCTCGCAGCCTGGCGCTGGAACCTCTCAGAGACGAAGGCGGGCTGGCGACTGGCCCGAAGCTGCGGGCTGCGCCGGCCGGTCATCTGAGCCGTGGACAACGTCGAAGACTTCGAGCGGGCCCGCGTCGCCAACGCCAGGCGCCCTGCAGGGGTGCCAGCAACCGCCCACGCCATCCGCGAGGCGCTGTGGCTCGACACCGAGGCCTGGGACGAGGCCGACATCCCCAAGCGCCCCTGGGTGGTCCGCGGCTACCTGCTGCGCGGCGCGGTGACGATCGCCGCCGGACCTGGTGGCGCCGGCAAGAGCAGCCTGGTCTGCGCCTGGTCCTGCGCCATGGCCCTCGGCATGTCCTACGGCCGCTTCGACCCGGAGAAGCCGCTCAAGATCATCGGCTACAGCGTCGAGGACGACGCGCTCGAGCAGCGGCGCCGGATGAGTGCCGCGCTGCGCCAGTTCGGCAAGACGCCGCGGGATCTCGGCAAGCGGCTGATCCGCTGCGGACCCACCACGGTCGGGACGCTGATCGAGCGCGACCCCGTCACCGGCCAGCTGGCCCTCACAGATGCCTGGGAGGGGCTCGAGGCGCTGCTGGCCGAGCATCGCCCGGACGTCCTGACGCTCGACCCCTTCGCCGAGATCCACACCGCGGAGGAGACGGACAACACCGCCCTCCGCCAGGTCATCGCCCGCGTCCGCGAGCTCGCGCAGACCTACGACTGCGCCATCCTGCTGATCCACCACACCCGCAAGGGCAGCGTCGCTGGCGACCCCGACAGCATCCGCGGCGCCAGCGCCATCGTCGGCGCGGTGCGGGTGGCGCTGACCGTCGCCAGCATGACGGAGGAGGAGGCGGAGCAGCTGGGCCAATCGGTCGACACTCGCCGGCAGTTTTTCCGCGTCGACCTGGTGAAGCAGAATTACGCCCCGCCGGCCCGCGCCGACTGGCACGTCATGCACGAGTACGACCTCGACAATGGCGAGCAGGTGGCGGCCGCGGTGCCTTGGGACGCGCCGTCGCCGATCACGCACAAGATCGACCCCGACACCCTGCAGTCGCTGATCGCCGGCATCGCCGCCGGCACCGACAGCGGGCCCTACTCGCCGCAGATGTCGACCGAGCGTCCGCGCTCCGTCAGCGCCCTCATGCTCCGCTACGGCATCCAGCAGCCCAAGGCGATGAAGGAGGCGCTGGGCGCCCTGCTGGCCCCTGGCGGCGGCGTCCGCATCGCCGAATGGGTCGACCAGCACCGCCGTCCGCGGGTCGGCCTTCGCACCGTCACCGGCCTGCCGCGGGTCCGCTGGACCACCCTCGGCGAGCCCTCATTGCTTGACGGGGTGCCGGAATGACCGCGCCGATGCGCCGTTTTTGCGCCACCACCAAACACGTATCGGCGCTGGTACGTTTGCGCCGTTTTCAGAATAGCAACAATCAGAAACGGCGCACCCTTAACGCGTTGAACCTGCAAGCGAAATCCGCGCCCCCAATTCGCGCGCACGCGCGCCCGGAGTTACTTCGTAACTCGTCATATCGGAGCGCCCTAAACGGCGCACCTCCGAGAGAAGAAGGCGGGGTGGAATTTCGGCGCGACTCACCGGCCCCCCGCACCGAAGCCCCCGGCTTGCCTGACGGCCGCCGGTGTTTCGGGGCGTCGGGCCTCCCTCAGACATCCAGGATGATCGCCATGCCAGACAGCACCGCCGCGCCCGACCTCGACCCGCAGCACTTCGCAATGGCGGTGGACGCCACCCGCCAGGCTCTCATCGAGCAGGCAGATCCCAACCACGTCCGCCTGCTGGTCGACCTCCTCGAGGACACCTTCGTGCCGTTCAGCCGCGCCTCGATCATCTGCGCGATGAGCAGCCTGATCGCCCGCTACGACCTCACCTGCCCGCAGCGCGGCGTGGTGGCCGACAGCGTCCGCGACCTGATCAACGAGCATGCGCGGGTGCTGCGCCTGTTCGACCAACCGGCGCGAGGCACCGCATGACTCCGGCCGCTGCCCTCGCCGTCCAGTCCTTCGACAAGCAGGACGTCGACGATGTGCGCTACCTGCAGACGCTGTTCGCGGAAGCGGTGCAGGACGAGGGCATGAGCAATGCCACGGTCATCATGGCGCTGGCGAAGCTGATCGCCGCGATGGACGCCGCCCATCCCCGCCGCGGGCAGATCCCACAGGCGCTGGTCGTCATGGTCCAGCAGCTGCACGTCGAGCGAGTCGGCGAAGGGCAGGCGGTTGGCCACGCATGAGCGCACTTCATGTGGTTTGGAATGCGCTTGACCAGGCGGCCAAGCAGTTCGACCTCTACGCCGAGCAGCACGAGGCCAAGCGCACCGCGGAAGCGGACGGCAAGGCGGCGGTCAATCGCGCCATGGCCGGGACGATGCGGGAGGCCCTCGCCGAGGTCGATGACTGCCTGCCCGACCTCCGGGACTACTTTGCGACCTACGCGCTGACCGGCCTCGCCTCGGTGCATGGCGCGTCCAACCCGGTGCTGACAGCGCGGCAGGCATATGAGATCGCCGCGGCGATGATGGAAGCGCGCAAGGCATGACCGAGCAGCTCCGCCAGATCCGCGAGGCAGCCGCCGCGGCGATCGTCCCGCCGCTGGCCCGCCGCCTCGAGCTACTGCAGCGCCTGGCGCCGAACGACCCGGCGCGCGGATCCCGGGCCAGCCTGCAGCCGATCGCCGACGCCGCGCTGGCCGCCGGCCTGCGCGCCCTGGCGACGCACTTCCGCGGGGATCCTGGCGTGGAGCTGCTCGGCCGAGGCATCCAGGTCATCGC
>JAZKFA010000201.1:18895-20447 GCA_040386655.1 Pseudomonadota bacterium
GCACCATGACGCCCCTGCCCTGGCCGCTCTCCCCTCCGCCCCTCGGCCTCGATCCCACCCGGCCGCTGAACATGCGCGAGCGGCTGCTCGGGATCTGCCCGGCCTTCGTCGAGGCCTCGCTGCGGGAGGTCGAGCGCATGCGCCTGACCGCGGCCAAGGCGGAGCAGCGCTTCCTCGAGCGGGTCGAGGTGGACGCGGGCGGCTCGGACCTCGGGCCCGCCCATCGCCGCCGGCTGCGCACGGTCGAGGTCGAGACCATCGCCGACCCGGACGCGCCGAACCGCAGCGTCCGCCGGGCGCGAGTCGCCGACCCGATCGCCCGGATGGTGTCCCGCGGCGAGCTGACCCGCCGGCACGAGGCGGCGGCCAACGCCCTCCGCGCCCTGGTGGAGGCGACCGGGCTGCCCTCCAGTTCGCCCCTGTGCCGGCTCGGCATGCCGCCGGGGGGATACGCCGTCGGGCTTCACCCGGTCGGCCACGGTCGCGCCACCAAGGCCCTGGGGCGGGCGCTGACGGCAGCCTGGCCATTCGGGGGGCTGGTGGTCTGGGTGGCCTTCGACGGCGGCACCCTGGACGGCTTCGCGGCCAGCCGGGGGGTGCGTCGGGCGGACGTCCCGGACTGGCTGAAGACCGGGCTCACCGCACTGGCGGATCATTTTGGCTGCGCTCCATAAAGCCAACCTGCTTGACAACGGGACGGCTATTTTGACAGAAAGGCGTACCATCGCGTTTGTTGCGGTCAGGGACCTCCCTTCATGCGCTAGGCCCGAGTCTCCCCTCCGTCGCCACCCTGGCTTTGCACCCTCTCAGCCAGCGCGCCGGATGCGGGCGAGCCATAGGTCCCCCCCGGGCTCGCCCGCCCCCCATCGTCATCAGCCAGCGAGGACCACCCGATGTCCGACCAGCCGAACCCCGATGAGAGCGTGCCGAACCCCGATCCCAAGCCGGTCCTGCCGCCCGAAGCCACTGGCGAAGGCGAGAAGACGTCCGACGAAGGCGAGGGCGACGAGTAGCAACACCAGCAGGCGCCCACCGCGGAGGCAGTCGTGCAGATCAACGTTCGCACCGACTTCCTCCGCTTCCGGGACCAGCTGAACAACCTCCAGCGCCAGCAGCTGCCCTTCGCCGCTGCCAACGCGCTGACCCTGGTGGCCCGCGAGGTCGCTGCCGCACAGACCGCGGCCCTCGACACCGAGATCGACAATCCGACCCCCTTCACGAAGCGGGCCTTCGGCGTCATCCCGGCCAGAAAGAACACCCTTACCGCCACGGTCTTCGCCCGCGACATCCAGGCGAAGTACCTCGAGCGGCTCGAGCTCGGCGGCCTCCGCACCCCGGCCAAGGTCGCACTCGTCCTCCCCAAGCGCATCACGCTCAACCGCTTTGGCAACATGCCCAAGGGCGCGGTCAAGGCAGCACTCGCCAGGCCGCGGACCTTCAGCGGGGTGGTCAAGGGCGTGGCCGGGATCTGGCAGCGTCCCATCCGCCGCGCCGGCAACGCGCAGAAGCGGGCCAACGACAAGCTGCAGCTGCTGGTGCGGTACGAGCCGAC
>JAZKFA010000202.1:0-3407 GCA_040386655.1 Pseudomonadota bacterium
ACGAGGTGTTCTACGCCGGCGTGGTCAACCGGGCCGGGTCCAACGCGCAGTTCCAACTGGTCGATGAGCGCATCGTCGGCCACAAGCCGCGCAGCCTGTCCTTCGCCGAGGCCGCCGCCCTGCCGCTGACGGGGATCACCGCCTGGGAGGCGCTGTTCGACCGTCTCCGCATCTCGCGCGGCGGTGCCGCCCATGGCGCCGCCGTGCTGATCACAGGTGGCGCCGGTGGCGTCGGGTCCATCGCCATCCAGCTCGCGCGGCGGCTGACCGCGCTGAAGGTTATAACCACGGCATCGCGTCCGGAGACGCGCGCCTGGTGCGAGGAGATGGGTGCGCATCACGTGCTGGACCACAGCGAGCCACTCGGCCCGCAAATCAAGGCGCTCGGCCTGCCGATCCCCTACATCTTCTCGGTGACGCAGACCGATCAGCACTGGAACGCGCTGGCCGATGCGCTGGCCCCGCAGGGCGGCATCTGCGTGATCGACGAAATCAAGACCGCGAACCTGCAGCGCATCCGCCCCAAGGCAGGCTTCCTTGCTTTCGAGGCGATGTTCGCCCGGGCGCTGAACACCACGCCCGACATGATCGCCCAGCATCACCTGCTGGACGAGATCGCGCATCTGGTGGACACCGGGGCGCTGCGCCACACCATGACGCGCAACCTGGGTCCGCTCACCGCCACCTCGCTTGCCGAAGCCCATGCACTGGTCGAATCCGGCCGCATGATCGGCAAGGTCGTCCTCGAAGGGATTACGCCTTGATCATTCTTGTCACCGGCGCGACCGCCGGCTTCGGCCTCACCATCGCGCGGCGCTTCGCGGCCGATGGCGCCCACATTATCGCCGCCGGCCGGCGCGGCGAACGGCTTGCGGAACTGCAGGCGGAACTCGGGTCGGACCGGGTGCTGCCGCTGACCCTCGACGTGCGCGACCGGGCGGGGATCGAGGCCGCGATGGCGTCCCTCCCCGCGGCGTGGTCCGCGATCGACGTGCTGGTGAACAACGCCGGCCTGGCGATGGGGCTGGCGCCGGCGCAGTCCGCCGATCTCGACGACTGGGACGCGATGATCGACACCAACTGCAAGGGCCTCACCTACATGACCCGCGCGGTGCTGCCGGGGATGGTCGCGCGCAACAGCGGGCACATCGTGAACATCGGCTCGACGGCCGGCGAATTCCCCTACCCCGGCGGCAATGTCTACGGCGCGACCAAGGCCTTCGTGCGCCAGTTCAGCCTGAACCTGCGGGCCGACCTGTTCGGGACGAAAATCCGCGTGACGGATATCGAGCCCGGCCTGGTCGGCGGCACGGAATTCTCCAATGTCCGCTTCAAGGGCGACGACGCGAAGGCGGCCTCGATGTACGCCAACACCGAGGCACTGACGCCCGAGGACATCGCCGACGCCGTGCATTGGGTGGCGACGCGCCCGGCGCGGGTGAACATCAACACGCTGCAGCTGATGCCGGTGGTGCAGAGCTTCGCCGCGCTGCGGGTGGACCGGGCGTGAGGCAAGACTGGGGGGAATGAATTTCCCACAGACCACCATTCTTTTGTTTTTGGCTACTGGTGCGGGTGGGAAGCGTGCACCAGCCGTGTCGACGACGAGCTGACCGCGCGGGCAGTGCCGAGGAAATTTCCTTTGGTGCTGGTAGTCAGGTCGCACTGACCACGCCGATGCAGTGACGCCCTTGCCCCAGCACCAAGAACTAAAAAATAAAAGAATGGGGTCCGGGGAAATTCCTTTCCCCGGCCTTCTTCACGGAATCACATATCCCCGCGCCGTGCCCACCGTGCGGTTCCACACCTGTGCGCACTCCGTCCACACCCGGTTGCAGCCATCGCGGAACCCCGGCAGCACCGCTGTCGAGACCGCGTCGCGGACGCGGGCTTCGTCTTCGGGGGGCACCGCCACGATGGTCGCGTTGAAGCGGCGTCCTTCGCATTCGCTCGCGCCGCGCAGGCAGGCGAGAGATTGCGCGTCGGACACCTCCGCGAGCTGCCAAAGCTCGCGGTCCAGGCGGTTGAAGGCGCGGGTCAATGCGGCCTGCTGTTCCGGGTTGAAGCGGCGCCAGGCCTGGGCGGACATGAAGTGCCCCTGGATGCCACCGGCGAGCGAGAGCGGTAGCACGTGGGTGATGACCTCGCCCCAATTGCCGGCATGGGCGGAGACGGCTGACGTGATGCCGCACTGAACCAGGCCGCGCTGGAGTGCGGGGTAGACTTCGCTGAACTGCAGGCTGACCGGGGATGCGCCGAGATGCGTCAGAAGCGCGGTCATGCTCGGCGTGTAGGAGCGCACGCGCATGCCGCGCAGGTCCGTCACGCTGCGGATGGGCGCGTTGCAGAAGAAGTATTGCGGGCCGAAGGGCCACAGCGCCATCGCGCGCGCGCCGAAGCGTTCCAGCAGGCGCGCGTCGAAGGCGGTGCGGGCGGCGTCGACCGCGCTGCGCAGCTCGGCGACGGTGGGGCTCACGCCGATCAGGTCGATGCCGTCGAAGAAGGGCTCGTCGCGTGCGACGGGGCCGATGACGACCGACATCACGTCGAAGGCGCCGGCGCGCAGGTGGCGCAGCGCGTCGGCCGCCTGCACGCCAACCTGGTCCATCGGGTTGTAGGATATCTGGAGATTGATGCCGGTCTCCGCCGCCAGGCCGCCGAAGAAGGCGCGCTCGATATCGATGTGCTTCTGGTTGGCGGCGAAGTGCCCGGTGACGCGCAGCGGCATCACCGGTCCGGTCTGGGCCAAGGCAGGGCCGGCCAGCAGCAGGGCCAGGCCCGCGAGGCGGAGCGCACGCAGCATAGGGATCTCCTTCATTGCACGTAGAGCTGGCGCGGCATCCACAGCGCCATCTCGGGGAATGCGATCAGCAGCCCGGTCATCACGACCATGGCGAGGAAGAAGGGCAGCGTGCCGGCGAAGACCTGTCCGATGGTGCCTTCCTTCCGTACGGCCTGGATGACGTAGAGCGTCATGCCAACCGGCGGGCTGAGCAGCGAGATCTCACCCATCAGCACGATGAATACGCCAAACCAGACCGGGTCGATGCCGGCTGCCACCACCACGGGGAAGACCACGGGCACGGTGCCGACGAGCATCGGCAGCGTCTCGAAGAACACGCCCAGCAGCAGGTAGAAGACCGTCAGCGCGATGATGAGCTCGAGCGGCGTCGCGTTCATCGAGGCGACGAAGGCGCCGAGCGCGGGGGTCACGCCGAGCAGGCCCATCACGAAGTTCAGGTAGAAGGCCGCGGCGAGGATGAGCATGCTCATCGCGGTCAGGCTCGCGGTCGCGAGGAAGCACTCGTGCAGCATTTTTACGTTGAGCCGGCCGTAGAGGGCGGCGATGGGCAATGCGGCGACGACGGCGAGGGCCGCGCTCTCGGTGACGGTGGCCCAACCGGTGT
>JAZKFA010000203.1:0-9272 GCA_040386655.1 Pseudomonadota bacterium
CTATTCCCGACGCCGACATCGACGGCGAGTGGCACGCGCAGCTCCGCGACAGTCTCCATCACCTCCTTGACCAACATGGAGGTCTTCTCGATCTCGGCTTCGGGGACCTCGAACACAAGCTCGTCATGGACTTGGAGGAGCATGCGCGCGTGCAGGCCGGCGTCACGCAGCGCCGTCGGCAGGCGCACCATGGCGCGCTTGATGACCTCGGCAGCACCGCCCTGGAAGGGGGCGTTGATAGCGGCGCGCTCGGCCCCCGCACGCCGTTGCGGGTCGCGCGTGCCGATTTCGGCGATCCAGAGCTTCTTGCCGAAGCTGGTGCGCACGTAGCCATGCTCGCGCGCTTCGGCCTTCAGCTGTTCCATGCAGTCGCGGATGCCGGGGTACTGGCCGAAATACGCGTCGATGATGCCGCGCGCCTCGCCGGCGGAGATGCCCAGACGGCCCGCGAGGCCGAAGGCGGACATGCCGTAGATGATGCCGAAGTTGATCGTCTTGGCGCGCCGCCGGGCTTCCTTGTCCACCTGTCCCGGCGGGATGTGGAAGATCTCCGATGCGGTGCGGGAATGGATGTCCTCACCGCGTGCGAAGGCCTCGCGCAGCGTCGGCACGTCGGCCAGGTGCGCAAGCAGCCGCAGCTCGATCTGGCTGTAGTCGGCGGCGAGCAGCACATGTCCGGGCTCTGCCACGAAGGCGGCGCGGATGCGCTGGCCCTCCTCGGACCGGACAGGGATGTTCTGCAGGTTCGGCTCGGTCGAGGCGAGGCGCCCGGTCGAGGTATTGGCCAGCGAGTAGTTGGTGTGCACGCGCCCGGTGCGCGGGTCGATCTGCGCCTGGAGGCCATCGACATAGGTCGACTTCAGCTTGGCGATCTGGCGCCAGTCGAGCACGGCGCGGGCAAGGTCGATGCCCTGCGCGGCCAAGTCCTCCAGCACTGTCACGTCGGTGCCCCAGGCGCCGGCCTTGCCTTTCTTGCCACCGGGCAGCTTCAGCTCGTCGAACAGGATCTCGCCGAGCTGCTTTGGTGAGCCGACGTTGAACGGCTTGCCGGCCAGCTCATGGATGCGCGCTTCCATGGTAATGAGGCGGGCGGTGAAATCCTCCCCGATGCGCGCGAGCTCGACGCCATCGACCTTGATGCCGGCCTCCTCCATCGACTGGAGGACACCGATGATGCGCCGGTCCACCTGTTCATAGAGTGCCAGCGCCTGCTCTGCGCGCAGCTTCGGCTTGAGCAGGTGCCACAGGCGCAGCGTGACGTCCGCATCCTCGGCGGCATAGGCGGTGGCCTTGTCGAGCGGCACCTCGGCGAAGGGAATGCGGCCGCGGCCGGTGCCCGTCACGCTGTCATAGGTAATCGGCGTGTGACCGAGATGGCGCTGCGACAACTCATCCATGCCATGCCCATGGCGGCCGGCATCCATCGCGTAGGAGATCACCATGGTGTCGTCGATGGGCGTGACGGCGATGCCGCCATGCTCCGGCCGTGCCAGCACCTCCAGGTCGTATTTGGCGTTCTGCAGCACCTTCAGCACGGCCGGGTCTTCGAGCAGCGGCTTGAGCACGGCCAGCGCCGCGGCGACCTCGATCTGCACCGGCGGCGGCGCGCTGAGCATGTCCTGCGACACCGCCCCATGCCCCAGCGGGATGTAGCAGGCGCGTCCTGGCCGGGTGGCCATCGAGATGCCGGTCAGCGACGCGCGCAGGGAATCCAGGCTGTTCGTCTCGGTGTCGAGCGCCATGACGCCCGCCGCCTTCGCTTCCGCGATCCAGGCATCGAGCACAGCGAGGTCGGTCACCGTCTCGTAGGGTCCGAAGCCTGGTGCGTCGGCGGCGGTTTCGGGCATCGGCGCCTGGTCGCGCCGCGCGGCGTGGTGCAGGGCGCCCTCGGCGAACCCAAGCCGGGCCAACAGGCTGCGGAAGCCCTGGGTGCGCAGGAAGAACTCAAGCGCAGCCGGATCGGGCGAGCGCGCCGCCATCGATGCGATCGGAAGCGGCATCGGCGCGTCCGCATCGAGCAGGACCAGGCGCTTGGAGATGCGCGCCAGTTCGGCATGCTCGATCAGCGCCTCGCGGCGCTTGGGCTGCTTGATGGTGTGCGCGCCGGCCAGCAGCCCCTCGAGGTCGCCGAACTCGCCCAGCAGCTGGGCGGCGGTCTTCACGCCGATCCCCGGCACGCCGGGGACGTTGTCGGTGGGGTCGCCCGCGAGCGCCTGGACATCGGCGACCAGGCGCGGCTCGACGCCGAATTTCTCGAACACCTCGGCCGCGCGGATCGGCTTCTGCTTGATCGGGTCGAGCATCTCCACGCCGTCGCGGACCAGCTGCATCAAGTCCTTGTCGGAGGAGACGATGGTCACGCGGCCGCCTTCCTCGGTGAAGGCCTTGGCGTAGGTGGCAATCAGGTCGTCGGCCTCGTAGCCGTCGAGCTCGATCTGCGCGACGCCCACGGCCTCCGTCGCCTCGCGGATAAGGATGAACTGCGGGATGAGCTCGGGCGGGGCTTCGGGGCGCTGCGCCTTGTAGCCGGGGTAGATGGTGTTGCGGAACGTCATCCGCCCGGCGTCGAACACCACCGCGATGTGGGTGCCGATATGCCGTTGTAGGAACTGGGTCAGCATCTGGGTGAAGCCGAAGACGGCGTTCACATGCGTCCCGTCCGGCCGGGTCATCGGTGGCAGCGCGTGATAGGCGCGGAAGATATAGCCGGAGCCATCCACCAGGATCAGGTGGCGCTCTCCCTCCGGGGTCGCCGCGAGTGCCGGCTCAGTGATGTCCATCGTCGCCCGCGCCATCCTTCAGCACATAGGTGATGGAGCAGTAGGGGCAGGTGACCTCGTGGTCGACGATGCGCAGCCAGACGCGCGGATGGCCCGAGGCACCCGCCACATCGCCGTCGCAGGGAATGGCGCGGCGCTCGACCGTGATGCGCTGGTCGGGCGTGATGCCGGCGATCGCGATGGGGGTGTAGCCGGTCTGGTTCGGGTCGCGCATGGCATTCCTCGGGGGCGGGCGGGCCTTCCCGCCGGGCGGCACCATAATCGCCGATGCCGCGTGGGGCCAGTGGGCGGAGGGGATCTCGCCTGCCCGTCGCTTTGTCTTGGCGACTCGGGTGGACATCGCCAGGTGATGTTGCGGCGCCTGCTAGAGGGCGCGGCGCAACGCCTGCCGAGGCCATCCCGCCTTCTGGCCAGCGCGCGGTGGTGCGCATGCCTGCGACGGCCGAACGCCACCGGATCGTCATTGTCGGGGGCGGCGCTCCCCTGCTGGAACTCGCGACGCGGCTCGGCAATCGTTACCGTCCGGCAGCCAAGCCGGCATCACACTGGAGGAGCGTGCACCTTCCGGCGCTGCATGGCTGCGACCCGACACTGTGGCGCACCCTGGCGGGCCTGATCTCCCAGCGGGCGGAGCCTGGGGTCAAACTGCATTGAGGCGCGGTCCGGTGCTGTTTCCATCCGGACAGAACTGGGCTCAGCGTTCCGCCTCCGATCAGGATTTCCCGGGATTGCAGGGAGGTTCGCATGGCCGACGCGCTTCAGATGGCCCAAACTAGCAGAACATGCGGCAATACCCGCAGGGGATCAGCACGAGTGCTGGTTCAAGGACGTGTACTGACCGGGTCAGCGCATCGGCTCCAGCCCCGCACCGCGGATCGTATCCACCACCTCCGGCCCGGCGAGGAACGCCACCAGAGCGCGGGCGGCGACGGGGGTGGCGGCCCGCACGCCGATGCCGGCGGAGAAGATCGTCGCCTGCTGCACCGAGGGCGGCAGCACCCCGATGAAGTCCAGCCCCGCGATGGGCAGCAACTCGCTCACCTGCTGCAGGCCGAGTTCCGCATCGCCGCGTGCGACGACCGCGCCCACCCGCTCGCTCAGGATGCGTCGTGCCTTCGGGCCGATCTCGGCCTCCAGGCCCAGGCGCTGCAGCAGCGTCTGGGAGAAGTAGGTACCGCTCGCGCTCGCCGAATAAGCAATGGAACTGGCTTCGCGCAACGCGCGGACGAAGCCCTCCTCGGTCGAGATGTCCCACCGGCGCGCGCCGGCGCGAACGCTCATCCCGATCAGGCTGCGGACCAGGTCGGTGCGGCTGCCGGGCACGGCGTGCCCGGCGGTGATGAGTGCATCGAGCGCGGGGGCAGCCAGGATCATCACATCGGCCACCTCCCCACGCGCGAGACGCACGGGGATGGCGTCGGGCGCATTGCCCATCGAGGCGCCCTGGATGGTGACGATGCGGTGCCCGGTCGCGCGCTCGAATTGCGGCGCCACTTGGCGGAAGGGCTCGAAGAAAGCGCCCGAAATCATCACCCGGATCTCGTCGGCACGGGCGAGGCCCGGCGCCGCCAGGAGCAGCACGGCGAGCAGGGCGCGCCTCAGCATCATGGTCGTCATGTCCGGTTTCCTTCCTTTATTGTCAGCCGATGATAAGCCCGAGAACCGCGCCGCACGCCAGCATCCACAGCGGCGAGTAGTTGGTCCGCCAGACGAAGGCGGCACTCGCCACGGTCATCGCAATCCAGCCCCAGCCATGCACCGCGGCGGTCTCGGCGATCGTGATCCCGCCGGCCAGGATCAGCCCCACGGCAAGTGGGACCAGGCCGCCATTAATAGCCTTCAGCGCGGGATGCCCCTTCAGCCGCTGGGCCAAGCCGCCGATGACGAAGGCCAGCGTGCCCGCCGGCAGCAGCATGCCCGCGGTCGAAGCGGCAAGGCCTGGAAGCCCTGCGATCCAGTATCCGAACAGGCTGACGGCCAGCACGTTCGGTCCAGGCGCGGCCTGTGCAAGCGCAAAAAGCTGCCCGAAGGTCCGGTCATCGAGCCAGCCACGGTTCTCGACCAGCTGCCGGTGAATCTCGTTCAGGGAGGAGGTGGCACCGCCGACCGCAATCAGCGAGATGGTGGCGAAGACGACGAACAGGCCCCAGACCATCAGCGTGCCGCCACGGAGGATTGCCGGCGATACGCGCAGAAGATGCCGATCGGGCCGAGCCCCAGGATAATCAGCGGCAGCGGCACCCGCCACCAGAAGGCCGCAACCGCCGCCAGCAGCCCCAGCGCCACCATCTCCGGCGGTGCCTTCAGCCGCGAGCCCATCTTGATGGCAGTGCCGATCACCATGCCCGCCGCTGCCGCCGCGATCCCCTGCATCAGCGCGCCGATGCGCGGCACCTGGCCATAGGCCTCATAGAAGGCCGCGAGCAGAAGCAGGATGCACAGCGGCCCGATATACAACCCCGCGGAGGTGCACAGCGCGCCGGTGAAGCCGTGGAAGCGGCGCCCGACCATGACGGCGGCATTGCCGACATTGGGGCCGGGCAGCACCTGGCCCAGGCCCAGCACCTCCGCGTATTCGCGCTCCGTCAGCCACCGCCGTTCCTCGACGATGATGCGCCGCGCCCAGGCCGCGACTCCACCAAAGCCGAACAGCCCTGCCTTGGCGTAGCCCAGGAACAAATCCGTCCGCGTTGGAACAATCGTAGCCGGCACCACCGTCTCGGTCATCGAATCCGCCTTGCAACCATCCGCACCCAAGGACCGATCCGCCCCCTTCGCAAGCCCCGGGCGCTGCGCCATGCTCGGCTCGCCGGGAGAACGAGCATGAAGAACATGATCCGAGCCGCCGCCGTCGCCGCCGCCATGCTGCCGGGCAGCCTTCCCGCGCAGGAACCGCTCGCGCTCGCGCGCTGGGGCAGCTTCCATGTCGGCGGTCGGGAGGTCGTGGTCTCCGGCCAGCCGATCCGCGAGGTGCTGTTCACCCCCGGCGGCGTGCCGGCGCGGGTGGATCCGAACGGCACCTACCTGATGGGCGGCATGTACGCCCAGTTCATGATCCCGGCCCCGCAGCGCGGCCGCGTACCGATGCTGATGTGGCATGGCGGCGGGCTGACCGGCGTGACCTGGGAGACGACGCCGGACGGGCGCGAGGGCTGGCAGCACTTCTTTCTCCGACGCGGCTGGGCAACCTATGTCAGCGACGCCGTCGAGCGCGGCCGCGCCGGCTGGTCCCAGATCCCCGAGCAGACCGGCGGGCAAGCGCTGACGCTGACCCTGGACAACCCCTATGAGCGGTTCCGCATCGGCGCCGGCCAGGGCTCCTACCGCCGACAGGAGCTGCTGCCGGGCAACCAGTTCCCGTCCGAGCGCGAGAGCTACCTCAATTTCATGCGCCAGATCGTGCCGCGCTTCACCACGACGGACGCGCTCGCACTCGACGCCTACCTGGCGCTACTTGACCGCGTCGGGCCCTCGGTCGTGATGGTGCACAGCCAGGCCGGGCTGTTCGGCTGGCGCGCGGCGCAGGAACGCCCTGCGGCGGTGCGGGCGCTGGTCCTCGTCGAACCCGCCGCGGTGGGCGACCCGGCGAAGGTCGCGGCGCTACGGGACATTCCCATCCTGATGGTGTTCGGCGACTACATCGCGAGCGATCCGCGCTGGCCCACTATCCGCGCCAACGGCCTTCGCTTCGCCGAGGCGGTGCGCGCGGCCGGCGGCAGCGTGGACGTCGTCGACCTGCCTGAGCGCGGCATCCGCGGCAACAGCCACATGATCATGATGGACCGCAATTCCGACCAGGTGGCCGGGCTCATCCAGGACTGGCTCGCGGCGAAGGGTCTCTGGCAGTGATCCCCTGCGCGTGAGCGGATAAGGCTGTGGCGCAACATCCCTCGCCGGCCGGCGTTGGCCCCCGAACGCAAGGGAGGCTGGGCGCATGGCGGATGGCACGCGGGACGGCACGGTTTTCTCCACGAACGTGCCCGCCCGGCTCGACCGCCTTCCCTGGGCGCGCTTCCACTGGCTGGTCTGCATTGGCCTCGGCATCACCTGGACGCTCGATGGGCTTGAGGTCACGCTGGTCGGCTCGCTCGCGCCCGCGATCCACAACAGCCCCTCCCTCCGGCTCACTGAGACCCAGGTCGGGCTGACGGCCTCGGCCTATCTGCTCGGCGCCGTGGTCGGGTCGCTGTTCTTCGGCTGGCTGACGGACCGGCTGGGGCGCAAGCGGCTGTTCACCATCACGGTGCTGGTCTACCTGCTCGCCTCGATGGCCACCGGGCTGTCATGGGACGTGTGGTCCTTCGCCTTCTTCCGCTTCATGACCGGTGCGGGCATCGGCGGCGAGTATTCAGCGGTGAATTCCGCGATCCAGGAGCTGATCCCCGCGCGGCACCGGGGGCGGACCGACCTTGCTATCAACGGCACCTTCTGGCTCGGCGCGGTGTTTGGCGCCGGCGCCTCGCTGCTGCTGCTCAACCCCGCCGTGATCGACCCCGAGCTCGGCTGGCGCCTCGCCTTCCTGATCGGCGGCGCGCTGTCGATCATGGTGATCTTTCTCCGCCGCTGGATCCCCGAGAGCCCGCGCTGGCTGATGACGCACGGTCGCAACGAGGAAGCCGAGGCAATCGTCGCGCGGATCGAGGCTGAGATCGCCGCCGAGCGGGGCCCACTGCCGCCGCAGGAGTATGGCGCCATCCGGCTGCGCATTCGCGGCCATGTCTCGCTGGCCGAGGTGCTGCAGGTGATGTTCCGTCAATATCACACGCGCTCCATCCTCGCGCTCACGCTGATGGCCTGCCAGGCCTTCTGCTACAATGGGGTGTTCTTCACCTATGCGCTGGTCCTGACGAAGTTCTACGCCGTGCCGGTCCAGGACATGGGCTGGTACATGCTGCCCTTCGCGGTGGGGAACCTGCTCGGGCCGTTGCTGCTCGGACGATTCTTCGACACGATCGGGCGGCGGATCATGATCACCGCGACCTATGGCGGTGCCGGATTGCTGATGGCCGTGACGGCAATCCTGTTCCAGCAGGAGATGGTCTCGGGCACACAACTCACGCTGCTCTGGACATGCATTTTCTTCGTGGCGTCCGCCGCGGCCTCGGCCGCCTACCTGACCGTGGGGGAGAGCTTCCCGCTGGAAATGCGGGCGCTGGCCATTGCGTTATTTTACGCGATCGGCACGGCGGTAGGCGGCGTTGCGGCACCCGCCCTGTTTGGCGCGCTGATCCAGGGCGGCGAGCGGATGGACGTGCTGTGGGGCTACATGGCCGCGGCGGCGCTGATGCTGGTGGCGGCGGCAACCGAGTGGAAGCTTGGCTTTGCTGCCGAAGGCCAATCTCTGGAGTCCATCGCCGCACCGATGGGGCAGGCGGATTAGCGCGGGGCGGCGGCGCGGATCAGCCGGTCGTTGATCGCAGCGCCCAGCCCGTCCTGCGGCACTGGCATGGCCGCGATGCCACGCAGGCCAGGCACGGCATCCAGCGCACGCAGGCCGGCGAACAGGCGCGCCGCTGCCTCGCGCAGATCGCCCGTCGCACTCAACTGGAACACCGACCTCGTGCCGGGAAGCGGGGAACCGAAAGCGAGCAGCCCCTCATCGGCAGCGACCTGGGTCGCATCCAGCCGCACCGGCAGTCCTGGCGCGTAGTGCGACAGCATCATCCCCGGACTGCGCAATGTGCGCGATGCCTCCCCTGCCGAGAGCGGCAGGGGCCGCCCGACGGGACCGATGACCGCCTCGATCGCCTCCACCGGCACGCCGCCGTGGCGCAGCAGGACGGCGCCCCCGGTGAGGTCCAGCACGGTGCTCTCGACGCCCACGGCACAGGCGCCGCCATCGATCACCGCCGCGATGCGGCCCTCTAGCCCTGCGAACACATGCGCGGCCGTGGTCGGCGACACCCCGCCCGAACGGTTGGCCGAGGGTGCCGCGACCGGCCCATCCACGGACGCTACAAGCGCGAGGGCCACGGGATGCGCCGGCACCCGCACGGCCAGCGTCTCGAGCCCCGCGCCGGCGAGCAGGTCCACCGCGCAGCCCGGCCGCCGTGGCAGCACCACCGTCAGCGGCCCCGGCCAGAATGCAGCAGCCAGTGCCTGGGCGCGCGCGTCCGCCTCGACCTCGGCGAACGCGGCCCCGGCATTGGCGAAGTGGCAGATCAGCGGATTGAAATGCGGCCGACCCTTGGCCTCGAAAACGCCAGCGACGGCGCGGCCGTTCCGCGCATTCGCACCCAGGCCGTAGACGGTCTCGGTCGGAAAGGCGACGAGTTCGCCCGCGCGCAGAAGGTCTGCCGCACGCGCAACATCGCCCGGACCTAGCCGTTCGGTCACGTCGCACCCGTGACGAGATAGCCGGGGTTGCGCCAGCCCGGCTTTCCATAGGCCAGCGCGCCTCCCGCCCAGAGTTCCAGCGTTCCGCCGGCCGCCTCCAGCACCGCCTGCGGCGCGGCGGTGTCCCATTCCATCGTCGTGTGGAAGCGTGGATGC
>JAZKFA010000203.1:9282-13600 GCA_040386655.1 Pseudomonadota bacterium
ATCTTGATGGAGGAGCCGATATTCTCCACCCGCGCCACGCTGCGTCCGGCAATCCAGGCGGCGAGGCGCGGGTCGTCGGCGTGATGCGCGCTGCCCATCACCACCAGACCCGAGACCGGTGCCGTGCGCACGCGGATCGGACGGTCGCCGGCGGAATCCCGCTTCCAGGCGCCATGGCCGTGGCCGCCCCAGAACACCTCGGCAAACTCCGGCACGGCGACCACGCCGAGGACGGTACGGCCGTCGCGGATCAGCCCGACATGGACCGCGTAGTGGGGCGTCCCGCGCGCGAATTCCCGCGTGCCGTCGAGGGGGTCGACCAGCCAGTAGCTCTCGCCCGGCGCGGTCACCAGACCGCCGGCCACCTCCTCCTCAGCGACGACCGGCAGGTGGGGTGCACCCTCGCGCAGCCCATCGACGATGATCGCCTCCGCAATGCGGTCGGCCGCGGTGACGAAGGTTGCGTCCGACTTCCGTTCGACCACGAAGCCTGCGCGCTTGACTGCCAGGATCGCTTCCGCCGCGCGCTGCGCGAGCCCCAGGGCGAGTGCGAGCAGCGCCTTGTCTTCGGGTTGCCTGTCCATGCCATCCTCATCCCTGGCCTCGCCCCCTATGGCAAGCCCGGCGCCGCCGTGGTGTTGTGGCGCGTCTTGTCCGTATCCAGGAGCCATCATGGCCGATATCGCCTTCACCAAGCCCGTACTGCCCCGCCATGGTGCCCTCGTTCTGCTGCTGCCCGAGGAAGGTGGGGGCGGCGCGCTGCATGAGGCGGCCATCACCGCGACCGAGGGTCGGCTGTCCAAGGCACTGGAAGCCGCCGGCTTCAAGGGCAAGAAGGGACGGACGGCGACGCTGTGGGCGCCCGGAGGCGGCCTGTCCAAGATCGTCGCCATCGGCCTGGGCAAGCCCGAGGACATGACGCCGGAGGCGCTGGAGTCCGTGGGCGGCACCGCCTGGCCGCTGATCGCGGCTGAGCGCGAATCCGTCATTGGCGCCGATGCGTTGGCACCGGAACTCGCCGCGCGGATCGGGTCGGGGGCGCGGTTGCGCTCCTATCGCTTCGACAAGTACCGCACGAAGGAGAAGGCCGAAGACAAGCCCAAGGCCGAGCGCATCGCCATCGCGACCTCTGACCCTACAAAAGCCAAGGCCGCCTTCGCGCCGCTGGCCGCCATCGGGGAGGGCATTTTCCTCGCCCGGGACCTGGTCTCCGAACCGCCGAACATCCTGTTCCCCGCGGAGATGGCGGATCGCTGCAAGGCGCTCGAGAAGCTCGGCGTCGTGGTCGAGATCATGGGCCCGAAGGAGATGAAGAAGCTGGGCTTCGGGGCGTTGCTCGGCGTGGCGCAGGGATCCGTGCAGGAACCGCGCATGGTGGTGATGAAGTGGATGGGCGCGGGCAAGTCCGCGGGGAAGACGAAGAAGCCGGCGAAGCAGCCGCTGTGCTTCGTGGGCAAGGGGGTCACCTTCGACACCGGCGGCATCTCCATCAAGCCCGCCGGTGGAATGGAGGAGATGAAGTTTGACATGGCCGGCGCGGGCACCGTCATCGGGCTGATGGCGGCGCTCGCCGGGCGCAAGGCGAAGGCTGACGTGATCGGGCTCGTGGGCCTGGTCGAGAACATGCCCTCGGGCAATGCGCAGCGCCCAGGCGACGTCGTGACCTCGTATTCCGGACAGACCATCGAGGTGATCAACACGGATGCGGAGGGCCGCCTCGTGCTGGCCGACGTGCTCTGGTACGCGCAGGAGAAGTACGACCCGGCCTTCATGATCGACCTCGCGACGCTGACCGGGGCGATCATCGTGGCCCTCGGCCATGAGCATGCCGGGATGTTCGCCAATGACGAGGAGCTCGCGGCCAAGCTCGAAGCGGTCGGCAAGTCGACGGGTGAGCTCGTCTGGCGCATGCCGCTGGGCGACGCGTATGACAAGCAGATCAAGTCCGACATCGCGGACATGAAGAACGTGGGCGGGCGTCCCGGCGGATCAATTACGGCGGCGCAGTTCATCCAGCGCTTCGTCAACAACAAGCCCTGGGTGCACCTGGACATCGCCGGTACCGCCTGGGCCTACAAGGACACCGCGCTGATCCCCAAGGGGGCAAGTGCGTACGGGGTTCGCCTGCTCGACCGCCTGGTCGCGGACCACTACGAGGATTGATGCAGATACGGCTTCGCACGGCGGCACCCCGCGCGGGTGAAGCGGTGGCCCTGCCGGTCGCGCAGGGCGCTGCAGTGCCGGAGGCATTCGGCGCAAAGGCCGCGGCCGCGGGCTTCACCGGTGCCGTAGGCACGATGCTGGCGCTGTTCACGCCCGACCCGGTGATCCTGGCCGGGACGGGCGCTGCGGCGACCCCGCTTGATTTCGAACGCGCGGGCGGCGCGGCCATCGCGGCAATTGGGGACCTGCCAGCCCTGGTGCTGGATGCGCGCGGTCTACCGCCGGACCAGGCCGCAGCCTTTGCCGCGGGCGCGATGCTGCGCGGTACGGCGCAGCACGTGATCCGGAGCGCGCCCAGCGCGAAGCCGCCGCCGAAGGTCGAGCTGCTGACGTCCGGCGCCGCCGACATCGTCCCGCCTTGGCGCGCTGCCGAGGCCGCGGTGCGCGGCACGCTCTATGCCCGCGACCTCGTCACCGCGCCGGCCAATGACCTCACGCCGGCAAGCTTCGCAAAGTGGCTGCGGGGGCTGGAGGAGCACGGCATCAAGGTGACGGTGATCGGCCCAAAGCAGCTGCGGCGGCGAGGCTTCGGCGCGCTCTCCGCGGTGGGGCGGGAGGCCGCCTCCGGTCCGCGCCTGGTCACGCTGCGCTGGAAGGGCAGGCTGGATGCGCGCCCCGTCGCCTTCATCGGCAAGGGGCTGTGCTTCGACACCGGGGGCATCTCCATCAAGCCGGCGGCGGGGATGGAGGAGATGCGCGCGGACATGGCCGGTGCCGCCGCCTGCGCCGGGGCGATGCTGGCGCTGGCTTTGCGCTGTTCTCCCGCGCCCGCCATGGCGGTGCTCGCCATTGCGGAGAATGCGACAGGAGGGGACAGCTTCCGGCCCGGGGACGTGCTCAGGACGGCCTCCGGCCGCACCGTCGAGGTGATCGACACCGATGCCGAGGGCAGGCTCGTCCTGGCCGATGCGCTGCACCATGCGCGCCAGCACCGGCCGCAGGCGATGATCGACCTTGCGACGCTCACAGGATCCATCGTCACCGCTCTGGGGCATCACCGGGCAGGCCTGTTCGGGAATGACGCGCCGCTCGCGGCCGCGCTGGTCGCTGCGGGCTTGGTCGTCGGCGAGCCGCTTTGGCCCATGCCGATCGGGGCGCGGCACCGCGAGGACCTCGCTAGCGGCATCGCCGACATCAAGCAATGCGCAGCGGCGGGCAGCGGCGCCTTCGGCGGAAGGCTGCTGCCCGATGCCTGCCACGCCGCCGCCTTCCTGCGCGAATTCGCAGGTCCCATGCCCTGGGCGCATCTCGACATCGCCGGGGTCGAGACGCGCGCGGAGGCCGATGACCTGGGGCCGAAAGGCGCGTCGGGATTCCGTGCGCGGCTGCTCGACCGCCTGGTGGCGATGCGCTTCGAGGCGACCCCGATTGGCTGCCGCATGGCCGCGCCGATGCGGACCATGCCGAGCACCAACCGATCCTGCTGGCGGCCGAGGACGCGCCACCTGCCAATGGCGCGCGATTCCTGCTGCTGATCGACGGCGCGACGACCACGCGGGCCGCGGATTACGACCGCGTGCTGGACCTCTTCGATGGCAATGACGAGGCGGCGACCACCGCGGCACGCGCCCGATGGGCAGCGGCGAAGGCAGCCGGGCACACGCTCAGCTATCTCAAGCAGGGTGCCCAGGGCTGGGAGAAGGGTTAGCGGCCCCGTCCCGCGTCGAAGCCCAGGAAGCCGATCTCCGGCCGCGGCGCCCCGCCATCATTGGCGAAGAGGCGGGGCGAGTGCGGTGCCGCGGCACGCTGCACCGGGGCCGGCGCTGCGGCGGCACGGGTCGCGGCGCGCTCCGCGGCCAGACGCTCGGCGGTCAACGCGCGCTGTCGGGCGGCACGCTGCTGCGGCGTGTCGTTCGCCTCGGGCGGCGCCGACGGATTGCGCACCGTCGACCGCGCCGAAAGCAAGTAGAACAGGATCTCGTTGCGGCCACGATCGACCGCCGCATCCACCGGCGTCAGGCCGAGCACGTTACGCTGGTCGAGGTCCGCACCGCGCGCCACCGCGTCGCGCGCTGCCGGCAGGTCACCGCGGGTGATGGCGTCGAACAGCGCGGCCGTGGGTTCGAGTACGCGCGTGGTGTCGGCCGGGATCGGC
>JAZKFA010000203.1:13610-14723 GCA_040386655.1 Pseudomonadota bacterium
CGGGTGCGCGGCGGGCGGCGAGGCCGGGCAGCGCGGGCGGTGGCCCGGCCGGGGCACTGCCGGGGCGCGCCTGGGTCTGTGGCCCCCCAGTGGTGCCGGCGAATCCGCCCTGGGCAAGGGCCGGCAGCGCGGCGACGGAGCAGAGAAGGGCGAGCGGCAGGATGATGCGCATGGCGGGTTTCTAGCCCAGTTCGCGCCGCGGGGAAATCATCACCGGCCCTCGCGGCGCCAGGCGATCACGGCCACGCCGAGGACCAGCGGCAGGGCCAGCCAAGGCGGCAGCAGCGGCAGGGCGGAGATGCCGGTCACTGTATGGTCCGCATTGCGCCGCAACCCGATCCAACTCGGCCCCGCGGCGTCTCGCCCCGCTGCGACGCGGCGGATCTCGGGCATCGTGGGCGCCTCGCTCGTGCCGAGCCAGCGGATCGCCCCGCCGGTGCCCTGTGCGATCGGGCGCAGGCGCTGGTCGTCAGCACGCAGGTCCGCGATTTCAAGCGGATTGACGGCGGCCGCGGCCGCGAAGGCGGTGCGGCGGCCGTCGCTCGCCTGCCAGACGCCGGGCTGGTTCGCGGGCAGGCGCAGCACGGTGCGCCCACCCGGCCCTGCCTCGGGCCGCGCACGCGTGATGGTGCCGTCGGGTGCGGTCACCGCGATCTCGGGCGGGGCACCGGCCTCGACGCTGCGGCGGGTGACGGTGAGGCTGCCGGCCTCGATCCGGGCGGAGAGGTCCTCCTCCTCCAGCTCCGGCTCGCGCATCAGCCAATGGGCGATGCGGCGCAGCACCTCCTGCTGCGGGCCGCCGCCGTCATGGCCGCGCGACCACAGCCAGATGTGGTCCGACAGCATCAGCGCCACGCGGCCCTCGCCGACGCGGTCCAGCACCAGCAGCGGCGACCCGCCGGGACCCTCCATCACTGACGTGCCGGCGCGCTGCTCGGCGCGGAGATAGCGGTACCAGCGGCCCCAGCTAGGCTCGGCGTCGGGCGCGACCAGCCCCTCGGTCACCGGATGGCGCGCACCGGGGGCGGAGATGCGGGGACGAAAGGCGCCTTCCACCACGGCCTGCGCGCCGGATGGCCGCGCCGGGAGCACGGCGCCAAGGGGCGTGAGGGC
>JAZKFA010000204.1:0-8775 GCA_040386655.1 Pseudomonadota bacterium
GCAACTCGCCTGTCATGTGCAGGGAGGTCCCGATGCCCGATGAGCCGATGTTGAGCTGCCCGGGCCGCGCCTTCACATAGGCCACGAGCTCAGCGAGTGTGCGGACGGGCAGGGAGGGACTGACGAAGATCGCGTTGGGCACACGCAGCAACAGGCCCACGGCGGCCAAGTCCTCGGGCTTGTAGGGCATGCGGGCCCCGTAGAGCGAATAGTTGATCGCGCTGGAGCTGATGGTGCACATCAGCAGCGAGTACCCGTCGGGCTCGGACTTCGCGACGACGTCGGAGCCGAGATTGCCCCCCGCACCGGGCCGGTTCTCCACGATCACATTCTGGCCAAGGCGCTGGGTCAGCCGTTCGGCAAGGATGCGTGCGGCGATGTCGGTGGTGCCGGCAGGCGTGAACGGGACCACCAGGCGGATTGTGCGGTTGGGCCAGGGCGCCTGGGCGAGCGCAGGCGTCGCAAGCTGGCGGGCGGTCAAAGCGGAAGCGGCGATGCCCAGCAGGGCGCGGCGTGGTTGAATCATTCCTGGGTTCCTCGAATATTTTGCCACAGAGTGGCTCGCGGGGGCGTTCACAGCAAGCCGTGACTCGCCGCCGTGAAGCGCGGTGGATCAGGTTGTGCGTTCGGCGCCGGGGAAGCGGATGTCGGCGGCTTGCGCCGTGCCGGCAGATCGCGGCTTGTGTCGTGGCACGCGACTTGGCAAGCAGAAGCACCACGCAGGATTTGGCAGATGCGGTTTTTGAAAGTCTATGGCCGTGTGCTCGCCCTGCTCGCGCCGGACCGTAACGTGGCGATCGGGCTGAGCGTCGCAGGCCTTTCCCTCGCCGGGCTGCAATTCCTTGAACCCGTCCTTTTTGGTCGGGTCGTCGACGTGCTGTCCCGGTCGAGCCGCATGGAGCCCGACGCGGTCTGGGCCGAGGCCTTTTCCCTGCTGCTGCTGTGGGTCTCGGTGGGGCTTTCGGGCATCGGGGCGGGGACAGCGGTGGCGCTTCTCGCGGACCGGATGGCGCACCGCAACCGGCTGGTCGTCATGCATGGCTACTTCCAGCATGTGCTCGGCCTCCCCTTGTCCTTCCATGGCGACACCCAGTCAGGTCGTCTGATGAAGGTGATGCTGGTCGGGTCGGACAATCTGTTCGGCCTGTGGTTGTCCTTCTTCCGCGAGCACCTGACGACCTTCATCGCGGCACTGGTCCTGCTGCCGATGACGATGGCCATGAACTGGCGGCTAGGGCTGCTGCTGATCATCTTGGTCATCATTTTCTGCGTGCTGTCCACCTACGTCATCAAGCGCACCCAGGCGGCGCAGGAGCAGGTGGAGTGGCTTCATTCCTCGCTGGCGGGCAATGCCCAGGACGCGCTGTCCAACGTGGTGGTGGTGCAGAGCTTCACCCGGCTGAGCTTCGAATCCCGGCTGTTCGCGGACACCATGAAGCGAGTGCTGGACCATCAGTTCCCGGTGCTGAACTGGTGGGCCGTGGTGGGTGTGCTGACCCAGGCGGCATCCACCATCACCGTCATCCTGATCTTCCTGCTCGGCACCCTGCTGCACCTCAACGGCAAGGCCACGGTCGGCGAGATCGTGTCCTTCATGGGCTTCGCCACGCTGCTGATCGGCAAGCTGCAGAGCGCCGTGAGCTTCGCCTCCCGCCTAGTGCTGCAGATGCCGAGCCTGGAGGAGATGTTCTCCGTCCTCGACACCAAGACCTCGGTGCCCGAGCGCCTCGACGCGAAGGAGATCGGCCGTGCCAGCGGCGAGGTGGCGTTCGAAGGCGTGGGCTTCGCCTATCCTGGCGGGCCACCGATCCTGCGCGATGTCAGCTTCACCGCCGCCCCTGGCAAGACCATCGCGCTTGTCGGGCAGACGGGTGCGGGCAAATCCACCGCCATGGCCATGCTGCAGCGCATGTGGGACCCCGATGAGGGGCGTATCACGCTCGATGGCCATGACCTGCGCGACCTGACCCTGATGTCGCTGCGGCGCAACATCGGCGTGGTGTTCCAGGAGAGCATGCTGTTCAACCGTACCATCCGGGAGAACCTGCTGGTCGGCCGACCCGACGCGACCGAGGAGGAGATCGAGACCGCCTGCCGCCAGGCAGAAGCGTTCGACTTCATCCAGCGCCAGCCCAAGGGCCTGGACACCATGATCGGGGAGCGCGGCAGCACGCTCTCGGGCGGCCAGCGGCAACGCTTGGCGATCGCGCGCGCGCTGCTGAAGAACCCCCCGGTGCTGATCCTGGACGAAGCGACGAGCGCGCTTGATGCCGCAACCGAGGCACGGGTGCAGAAGGCGTTGGCCCGGCTGATGGCGGGGCGGACGACGTTCATCATCGCCCACCGACTGTCGACGGTACGCGACGCCGACGAGATCCTGGTCTTCGAGCAGGGCCAGGTCGAGGAGCGCGGCACCTTCAACGAACTCGTCGCGCGGGATGGCCTGTTCGCGGCGCTGGTGAAGACACAGCTGGCGCCAGCCACGGCGGCGTGACGACCGGCGGGGTCTTTCGCGCTTGAATTGCAGGGGCGGAGGCTGGCAGCCTGTCCGTTGGCACCGGGCTTCGTCTCGCCGCCCGGCGACGGGAGGCAACCATGACCATCGCTTCGATCCTCGCCCGCAAGGGCGGCAATGTCGTGTGTGTCGGCCCGGGTGAGGATGCGGTCAGCGTGGCCGCGACGCTGTCCAGCCACCGCATCGGCGCCGTGCTGGTGCAGGATGCGAAGGGCACGCTGCTGGGCATTTTGTCTGAGCGAGACATCGTCCGCGCGGTAGGCAAGGAGGGCACGGCGGCCCTGGCGATGACCGCGCGCCAGATGATGACCGCCGAGATCCACTCCGTGAGCCCGGAGACCAGCATCAACGCCGCCCTGGGCGAGATGACGGACCGCCGCATCCGCCATCTCCCCGTCATGGCAGGCGGCAGCCTGGCAGGCATGGTCTCGATCGGGGATCTGGTGAAGGCGCGAATGGACGCGATCATCGAGGAGGCGGAAAGCCTCCGCGCATTCGTGACGGCGTCCTGAGGCCAAGGCGTCTCAGCCACGCGGTCTCCGGGGCAGCGGCTCGCAATGCTTGCTGCGAACAGACCTGACGTACCCAGCCTGCGGCGACGCCTACGAGCCTCACACCAGATGCGCGCCGCACGAGTCTGCAGGCGCGATAGGGGCTCCTATTTCTTCTGGAAATGCGCCTCTAGCATCCACAGCGACTTGTCGAGGAAGCGGCCATGGTCCGTCAGAAGGTCGGCGGTATTGGCATCGCCGGCCTCGTCGGCGGCGTCGATAGCCTCGCGCACCTGGCTGGCCAAAGCCGCGTAGCGCGTCGAGAGCGCCTTCACGTGGTCAAGTCCTTCGAGCAGGTTCTTCGGGTAAGGCTCGAGCTTCGTCGTTTCGCCGATCGTCTGCGTGGTGCCGTCGGCGATAGCGCCGAGCTGCACGATGCGCTCTGCAACCTCGTCGGTCAGCTCATTGAGCTTGGCGTAGAATTCCTCGAACAGCTTATGCAGGCCGGCGAACTGCGGCCCCTTGACGTTCCAGTGCGCCTGGCGCGTGGCATTGGTCAGGTCGGACGTGCCCACGAGCACGGATTGCAACGCGCTTACCGCCACCTTCTTCGCGTTGTCGTCCACATCGTTCAGCGTCTTCATGCGGTGCTCTCCATCGACACGTCGCGACGAAGGCTTGCCGCGCGCGATGTCAGGGGTTCAGGTTCAGGTAGCGCGACGCCTCGGGCGGCGCGTCCCCGGAATGGAACGCCGCGGCGCGGGCGAGGGTTGCGAGGTCGCCCGCATCCATCCGCCCGGCTTCGCGAAGGTGGTCGGTCCAGCTTTCCATCACCCATAGCTCGGCGAAGCGCTCGGGGTGGGCGATGTCCTCATAAAGTCGCCAGACGCGCGCGCCGTTGCGCAGGCGAAGGCGGCGCATCTCCGCCATGATTGCGACAAAGCCGGCGCGGTTGTCCGGCGTGACGGAGTAGCGCACCACCTCCAGCAGGCGGCCGGAATTCTCGCCCAGGGCATCGAACTCGGCGGCCGGAGCCTCGGGGACAGGCAGCGTCGCGGCGGGCGCCGGCGCGTTGGCGGCCGGGTCGATCCGCCAGGACCGCACCAGGAAGGCCACGCCGGCGCCCAGCACGGCGGCGAGCAGCAGTGTCTCGGGCACGCCCAGGATGCTGCCCAGGATTCCCCACAGCGCACTGCCGGCCGCGAGCGTGCCGAAGAAGGCCAGCTGATAGATCCCGATCGCGCGCGCCCGCACCCAGGCCGGAGAGGCGAGCTGTGCCGCGGCCTGGAGAGTGCTCGCCGCGCCGATCCAGGCGACGCCGAACGCCACCATCGCAATGCCGGCGGGCAGCCAGTGGGGAAAGGCGCCGAGCAGCGCGATGGCAGCCGCGGCCAGCAGCGAGAAGCGGAACACCATGGTGCCGCGCGTGGCGTTGCCGCGCAGGGAGGGCAGGGCAAAACCGGCGGTGACCGCGCCTGCGCCCATCGCCGTCAGCATCAGCCCGAAGGCGTCGGGCCCGAGGCCGAGCCGCCCCCGCACCAGGATCGGCAGCAGGCCCCAGACGGCGGCGGTGAAGAAGAAAAAGGCGCAGGCCCGGAGGATGGCCGCGCGGAGTGCCGGCGAGGCGGCCACGAAGAACACGCCCGAACGCATCGCGGGCAGGAAGTGTTCGGGCGGCAGCGTGTCCGTGCTGCGCGTGCGGCGCCACAGCACCAGCGCCGCGACCATCACCACGAAGCCGCTTGCGGCCAGCATGAAGGAGGCCTCGACGCCGGAGATCGCGATGACGAAGCCGCCAATCGCCGGGCCGAGTGCGCGGGCGAGGTTGAAGCCGATGCCGTTGAGTGCGATCGCCTGGACCAGGTCTTCGCGCGGCACCAGTTCGGGCGTGGTTGCGGCCATGGCGGGGAAGATCAGCGCGGTGCCGGCCCCGATGCCGAAGGTGAGCGCGAGCAATCCCCAGGCGCCGAGCCCGCCGGAGAAGGCGAGGATTGCGAGCAGCACGCCCATGGCGGCCATCCAGCACTGGGCGGCGATGAGCATTCGCCGGCGATCGAGGATGTCAGCCAGCGCACCGGCCGGCAGCGCAAGCAGGAAGACCGGCAGCATGGACGCCGCCTGCACCAGCGACACCATCACCGGCGAGGGCGCGAGCGACGTCATCAGCCAGGCAGCGCCGGTGTTCTGCACCCACAGCCCGGTATTCGCGGCGAGACCCGCGATCCAGAGGCTGCGGAAGACCGGGTGTCGGAGGGGGGCAAGCGCGGCGGGTAATGCCATACGCGCTCGTCTGCCAGAAAATGCTGCGCCGCGAAACGCACGGTGTCGTCCAGCACGATTTGCGCCCTATCTGGATGACGCGCGCGCCACGAGGGATTACGGTAGCGTCATGGCAGCGCTGTTCAAAACCTACGCCGAGTTCTGGCCCTATTACCTGCGCGAACACGCGAACCCGCGCACCCGGCAGTTGCATCTGGTTGGCACGCTCGTCGCCGTAGGTTTGCTCGCCTGGGGGCTGGTGGTGGGGCCGCGCTGGCTGCTGATCGCCGTGCCGCTTGCCGGATACGGCTTTGCCTGGGGCAGCCACATGCTGGTCGAGCGCAATCGCCCGGCGACCTTCACCTATCCGCTTTGGTCCCTTGGATCAGACCTTCGTATGGCCTGGCTGATGCTGACGAGGCGGCTGGAGCCGGAGCTGCAGCGCGCGGGCTTGTGATGACAGAAGAGTGACAGACTCGCAACCCGATGCGAGGTATTAACGTTCCGTCTATTCAACGGCAGAAGAGACTTTTAATGCGCAAGCTTGGCATCGTTGCGGCCCTCATGGGCGCCTTCTTCACTCTCTCGGCCTGCGTCGTGGCTCCCGCCCGTGGGCGCCCGATCGGCTACTACGCGCCGGCACCGGTCGTCGTCGCTCCGGTCGTGGTTGACGGGCATCGCGGCCGCGGCAATGCCTACGGTCATTACCGCTGAGTCAAGTGTTCCGGGGGCGCTGACGCCCCCGGAACTGCTCGCTCAACGGCAGACGCGGACGGGGCGGACCTGCACGAAGACGCGTCCGAAGCGGTCCTGAACGCGGACACGGCGATTTTCCATCCAGCAGCGCGGCCGGCGGCCCCGGCCATCGCGGTAGCCGCGGCCATCACGGTAGCCGCGCCCTTCACCATACTGGACGTCCTGCGCAAGCGCGGAAGTGGGTGCTTCGAAAGCAAGCGCACGGCCCACGCTCGCCGAGGCCGGTGCGGCGGCGAAGCCGAGTGGCAAGGCCAGCAGGCCGACTTGCAGCAGGCGCGTGAATAATTTGGTCATGGCGATGACTCCCTGTTTATTGCGGAACTGTCGCGCGCCATTCAGTCCGCGCCAAGGCCGAAATCCGGCGGCGGCGAGGCGAACCGTGACGTTGTGTTGACGTTTCGTTGAGGCTTGGCGGCGCGGCGTGGGCGTTCCATAGAGAATGCCTCGTCATCTTCGATGGAAATGTCCCCATGTCCGCGCTCGGTGCCACGCCCACCATCGGCTTCGCCCATGTGGCCTATCGCTTCGGCGAGCGCTTCACCGCGCGCAACACCGGCCTGCCTTTCATCGAGATCCGCTCGCGCGATGAGCTTGCGCAGCGCATCGGGGAAATCGACGTGCTCGTCGTCTCCGGCTTCTGGGACAATGCGCTGGCACCCACGGCGCAGCGGCTGTCCTTCATCCAGTCGATCAGCGCGGGCGTGGACCAGTACGACAAGGATGTGCTCTGGGCGTGCGGCATCCGACTCGCCTCGGCAGCCGGCGGCAATGCGAACGCGGTCAGCGAGCACGCGATCGGGCTGGTCCTCGCCATCAGCCGCCGCATCGGCGAGGCGCGGGACAATCAGGCGCGGAAGTTCTGGCGCGGCATGCAGGGCGATTTCTCGCTCCGTGAGGATGAGCTGGGCGGCAAGACGCTGGCGGTGGTGGGCCTCGGGCGCATCGGCGGCCGCGTCGCGCGTCTGGCCAAGGCGTTAGGGATGCATGTGGTGGGCCTCAAGCGCGACCCCTCCACCGGTGCCGAGGGTGCCGATGAGGTCCACGCGATCGCCAAGCTGCACGAGGTGCTGCCGCGCGCGGATTACGTGGGCCTGTGCTGCCCGCTGACGCCGGAGACGCAGGGCCTGATCGGAGCCGCCGAATTCGCGCTGATGAAGCCGACCGCCTACCTGGTCAACGTCGCGCGCGGGAAGGTGGTGCGGGAGGCGGACCTGATCGCGGCGCTGAATGCGGGCCGCATCAAGGGTGCCGCGCTCGATTGCGTGGAGGAGGAGCCGCTGCCGCCGCTCTCGCCGCTCTGGGCCATGCCGAATGTGATCATCACCCCGCATACGGGGGGTGAGACCTGCGCCTATGAAGACAATATCCTCGACATGCTGATGGAAAACCTGGGCCGGCTGCAACGCGGCGAAGAGGCCCTGCTGAACCAGGTGGTGTGATGGAACAGGTCGATGCCGTGGTGATCGGCGCCGGCGTGGTCGGGCTCGCGGTCGCGCGTGCCCTGGCGCTCGACGGGCGCGAGGTTCTGGTGCTCGACGCAGCCGAGGGCATCGGCACCGAAACTTCCTCGCGCAATTCGGAGGTCATCCACGCTGGCATCTACTACGCGGCCGGCAGCCTGATGGCGCGCTTCTGCGTCGCGGGGAAGCACGCGCTCTATGCGTATCTGCGCGAGCGCGGCCTGCCGCACGCCAAATGCGGCAAGCTGATCGTCGCGACCTCGCCCGAGGAGGCGGAAAAGCTCGAATCGATCCGCGGCCGCGCGGCGGCGAATGGCGTGGACGACCTTCACCGCATCGGCGGCAACGAGGCGCGCCAGCTGGAGCCGGAGCTGGATTGCGTGGCCGCCCTGGTCTCGCCTTCGACGGGCATCATCGACAGCCACGCCTACATGGTCTCGCTGCAAGGCGACGCGGAGAATGCCGGGGCGATCTTCGTCTTCCACGCGCCCGCGCGTGGCGGCCGTGTGGTCGCGGACGGCGTCGAGATCGACGTCGGTGGCGCCGAACCGATGACGCTGCACGCGCGCCTGGTGGTGAACAGCGCCGGGCTGCACGCCCCCGCCTTCGCGGCGAAGCTCGACGGCCTCGCACCCGAGCACGTGCCAACGGCCTACTATGCCAAGGGTAACTACTTCTCGCTGCTCGGGCGGTCCCCCTTCACGCGGCTGATCTACCCGGTGCCGGTGCCCGGCGGGCTGGGGACGCACCTGACCATCGACCTCGGCGGCCAAGCGCGGTTCGGGCCGGATGTGGAGTGGGTCGCGGGGTTGAACTACGGCGTCGATCCCAAGCGCGGCGAGGGGTTCTACGCCGCCATACGCCGCTGGTGGCCGGGGCTTCCCGAAGGCGCGCTCGCGCCGGGCTATTCGGGCATCCGGCCGAAGATCGTCCCGCCGGCGGTCGCCACGCAGGATTTCGTGGTGCAGGGCAGGGCGGTGCACGGGGTCTCCGGGCTGATCAACCTGTTCGGCATCGAGAGCCCGGGGCTCACGGCCTCGCTCGCCCTCGGGGACTACGTGGCGGAGATGGCGCGCGCCTGAACGGGCGCGTGCGCATGGGCGCTAAGTGGCACGCGCCTGAACGGGCGCATGCGGGCCGAGCACCTTGTAGAACAGCGTCGTCGGCGCGAGCATCCCAGCTGGCGTGAAGGCATGGTCCGGCACTTCGCCGAGCGGGACCCAGCCGCAGCTGCGGTAGAGCAGGTCGCCGGCGCTGCCGCTCTCGGTATCAAGCATCAACAGGGTGCGCCCGG
>JAZKFA010000205.1:0-8339 GCA_040386655.1 Pseudomonadota bacterium
CAGCGCTTCAGCTACGCCAACCCCGGCGACGTCGTGGAGATCGTGACCCTGCGCGCCATCGCCATCGGCGCCCTGCCCAAGCCCGAGGTTGGGGAGCCGGTGCCCGTCGCACGCCCCTCCGTCAAAGGCCGCCGCCGCGTCTTCGCCAACGGCGCCTGGGTCGAGGTGGAGGTGTGGGACCGCGAAGCGATCAAGCCCGGGGACGCCATCACCGGCCCCGCCTTGATCGAGGAAGCCTTCGCCACGCACTGGATTGCTGCGGGGTGGCGCGCCGCGCTCGGCCCCGCCGGAGCCATCATCGCCGGGAGGATCACGCCATGACCCCGCTAGGCCCCATCGAGATCGAGGTCATCCGCAACGCGCTGACGGCCGCGGCCGCGGAGATGGACGTGACCATCTGGCGCACCAGCCGCAGCACCATCGTGCGCGAGCTGCTCGACTACTCCACCGCCGTCTTCGATGCGGAGGGCAACAACGTCGCGCAATCCGCGCGCATCCCGCAGCACCTGAACTCGATGGGTGCGGCGCTGCGCATCCTGCTCGACCGCTTCGTCGATGCGGATGCATGGGGCGAGGATGACGTGGTCGCCACCAACGACCCGTATTGCGGCGCGCAGCATCTCAACGACGTGCTCGTGTTCAAGCCGGTCTTCGTGGACGGGGTGCGCGTCGCCTATGTCGGCGCGCTATGCCACCACATCGACATGGGCGGGATGGCGCCGGGCAGCTACGCAGCGACGGCCACGGAAGTGTTTCAGGAAGGCCTGCGCATCCCGCCGCTGAAGCTGATTGAGAAGGGTGTGCTCAACCAGTCGGTCTGGGCGATGATCGGGCAGAACGTGCGCAAGTCTGCGTTGATGCTGGGCGACCTGCAGAGCCAGCTCGCAAGCCTGGATGTTGGAGCGGCGTCCATCCGCCGCCTCGCCTCGCGCTACGGCTCCGCGGGCATCCTCGAAGCCTGCGCCCGAATCCTCGACATGAGCGAGGCTGCAATGCGTGCGGCCATCGCCGCCATGCCGGACGGCCGCTACGAATTCGAGGACTGCCTCGACGAGGATGGCGTCAGCGGAGAGGTCGTGCGGCTGCACGCGGTGATGTCCATCGCCGGCGATGAGATCAGCGTCGACCTCACGGGCTGCGCCGACCAGCAGCGGGGGCCGATCAACTGCACGCCCGCGATGTCCAACTGCGCGGTCTATTACTCCATCATCGCCGCGACCGATGGCGCGATGCCAGCCAATGCCGGTTGCTACCGCCCCATCCGCATCATCCACCGCGAAGGCAGCGTCACCCATTGCCAGGCGCCGGCCTCCGTGGCGCATCGCGTCGCCGTCTCACATCGGCTCGCCAACGTCATGTTCGGCTGCCTGCACCAGGCGGTGCCGGACCGGATGCCGGCGGCCTATTACGGCGGTTCCTACGTCGCGACCTTCCAGACCATCGCGGCCGACAACAAGCGCGAGGTGTTGGTCGAGATCGAGATCGGCGGCACCGGCGCCGCGCCCGCGAAGGACGGCGTGAGTGCGTGGTCTTTCGGCATGCACAATAACTCCAACATTCCGGTCGAGATGATCGAGAGCTCCATGCCACTGTCGATCACCCGATACGGTCTGCTGCCGGGATCCGGCGGTGACGGGCAGTATCGCGGCGGCCTAGGCCTGTACCGCGAATGGCGGGTTGAGAGCCCGACGGCGGTGTTCACGGCGAACATGGATCGCTTCCGCTTCCCGCCCTATGGCCTGGCCGGTGGCGGACCGGGCAGCCTCGGCCGCCTTCTGCGCATCCGCGACGGAGTCGAGACGCCGATCCCCCCTAAATCCGATGGCGTGATGCTCAAGCGCGGCGATGTCGTGCGGCTGGAAACCTCGGGCGGCGGCGGCTTCGGCAAGCCCTCGCTGCGCGATGCTTCCGCGCGTGCCAGGGACGCCGCCCTGGGCTACGCATGAGCTTCGACCCGCGCGGACATCGCGTCGTCCCGGCGCAGCGCTGGTTCGAGGATTTCATGCTGGGTGAACGCTTCGTCCTGCCCAGCCGGACGATGACGGAGGCGCTGTTCGCCGCCTTCCAGCTCGCCTCCGGCGACAATCACCCCGTGCACTACGACGCTGAATACTGCCGCGCGCATGGCATGCCCGGTGTGCTTGCACATGGCTACCAGGTCGTGATCCAGACGGCCGCCGGCGCAGGTCTGTTCCCGCACATGGTTGAGGAATCGCTCAAGGGTTTCCTTGAGCAATCCAGCCGCTTTCTGCACCCGGTTTTCGCGGGCGATACGCTCTACGCCGCGCTCACCGTCGATGAGGTCACGCCGCAGCGCACGACCGGCGTGGTGGGCCTCGCCTCCACGGTGCACAATCAGCGCGGCGTGCTGGTGTTGGATGGACGGCAACGCTACCTGCTGCGGCGGCGCCCAGGCTGACTTCCAGCACAACGCAGTACGGCGCAGGGTGGCGCCACAACGGAGGAAACACCCAATGGCCCGCATTCCC
Source organism: Pseudomonadota bacterium (assembly GCA_040386655.1). GTDB lineage: Bacteria > Pseudomonadota > Alphaproteobacteria > Acetobacterales > Acetobacteraceae > Plastoroseomonas. The sequence continues at coordinate 2,490 of JAZKFA010000205.1, forward strand.
TACGCCGACCCCTCGCTACCCGAACACGCCGCTGCCGCCGCGCATATACGCGCATCGCGCAAGGGCATCAGCCACCTACACCGCGCACTGCTGAATGCACCGCCGATCGCGGCCGGCTGGATCGATTTGTACGACGCTGTCCGCTACAAATCCGAACTCTCCGGCAAGCTGCGCGAGCTGGTGATCCTGCGCATCGCCGCCATCAACGGCGCCCCCTATGAGTGGGACGCGCACGCGCCCATCGGTCTGCGCGAGGGCATGACCCAAGCACAGCTCGACGCCGTGCCGGAGTGGGAAAACGCCAGCGTCTTCGACGCATCCGAGCGCGCCGCGCTCGCCTATTGCGACGCCATGACGCGGCACATCCATGTGCCCGACGATGTCGCCGCCGCCGTCGCTGCGCTGCTCCCCCCGCGCCAGGTGGTGGAGCTGACCGTCACCATCGCCGGCTATAACTGCGTCTCCCGTGTGCTCGAGGCGCTGCTGATCCGCGGCGACGACGTGCTGCCGCCAGGCTGATTACACCGGCAGCCGCAGCAGCCTGTCTGCATTGCCATGCGCGTTACGGGCACGGTCTTCGTCCGAGACCGGCAGCGCATCGAGGAAGGCCCGCGCCTTCGCGTTCGACGCGAAGGGGTGGTCGACGGAGAACATGATGCGCCCGGCGCCGAAGGTCGCGAGTGCCGCCTGGAACGGCACCGCGTCGAAGAACCCACTGGTGGTGATTCAGACCTGGTCGAGGATCGTCCGCGCGACAGGCGCTGCTTTGCCTTACCGCCCAGCGTCTGGTCCAGCCGAGCGAGCATGAAGGGGATCGCCTCGCCCATATGCCCGATAATGATCTGGAGGCGCGGGTAGCGGTCCAGCGCGCCGGACAGCACCAGGCGCAGCGTGTGGATGGCCGTCTCCATGTGCCATCCCCATGCCGCGAGTGCGAGGGTGTGCCCGAGCTGGCCGGGAAGGCCGTCGTAATACTCCGCGCGGACGGGAGCCGAGGGATACCCGGATGGAGGTAGAGCGGCACGCCCAACGCCTCCGCGCGCGCCAGCACAGGGGCGAAGCGGGGATCGTCGAGGAAGAGCCCATTCGTCGCGCCATTCACCAGCGCGCCGTGGGAGCCGAGCTGCGTCACGCAGCGTTCCATCTCATCGGCCGCCGCATCGGGTGTGCGCAGCGGCAATTGCGCGAAGCCGCTGAAGCGCGTGGGCTGTCCAGCCACGCTCGCCGCCAGCGCTTCATTGTAGTCGCGCGCGAGTGCGATGCCCTCCGCGCCCTCTACCAGGTCCGGCCCGGGCCCCGCCAGCGAGAGGACCTGAACGGTGATCCCGCTGGCATCCATATCCGCGATGCGGTTCGGACCAAGGTCGATCAGCTCTGCGCTTGATGGCCTGGCTCCATGTCACGCCGGCGCCCGGAAAGCCGCGGTCGAGCACCGCCTGCGGGTCGATGCGTGCGCTCAGGGCAGGCATGATGAAATGTTCTTCCAGGGCCACGATCCGCATGCGCCGCCATCACGTGCTGTGCTGCGCCATCCTGGCACGTGGGCGATCGCCCCGCACGGTCTTGCCGCGCGGGCCGCCGCGGCGCAGGATTTTCGCACAAGAAGCTTGGGGAGGAACGAAGCATGGCGCTGAACGGCGCGGACTGGCTGGCGCAGAGCCTTGCGGTATCCGGCCAGACTCATGTGTTCTTCGTCGATGCGGTGCTGCGCAAGACGCTGCTCGCGCTGCGCGATGCGGGCGTGCAGCCGGTGCTGGCGCATACCGAGAAGGCGGCGGTTTACATGGCCGATGGTCATGCCCGCATCAGCGGGCGCCCGGGCGTGGTAGCGGCGCAATCGGTGGGTGCTGCGAACCTCGCCGCCGGGTTGCAGGACGCGTATCTGGGCCGCGCGCCGGTCGTCGCGCTCACCGGGCGCAAGGTGCCCGCGCATCAACACCGCAATGCGTATCAAGAGGTCGATCACAAGCCGCTCTTCGCGCCGGTGACGAAGCTGTCCAACGACGTGGCTGAGGCGTCCGATCTACCGCGAGCACTGCGCCAGGCCTTCGCTGCGGCGACCGCGCTGCCGCCGCGCCCGGTGCACCTCGATCTGTTCGGCCTGCAGGCGGAGGTGATCGAGGCCGGCATGGTCGACGCAGTCCCCGCCGATCTCTCCGCCTTCCGTGTCATGGCGCAGCGGCCGCAGCCGGAGGCGCGAGCCATCGCCGCCGCTGCCGCCGCGCTGCTGGCGGCACCGAAGGTCGCGATCATCGCCGGTGACGCGGCCGCGGCATCGGGCGCTGGCGAAGCGCTGCTCGCGGTGGCGGAGGCGCTGCACGCTCCCATCGGGACAGCGCTCGGCGCGCGGAATATTATCGACACGCGCCACCCGCTCCACATCGGCGTCGTTGGTGCCTATGCCGGCCCCGCCGCGAACCAGGTGCTGGCGGAGGCCGATCTCATCCTGTTCGTTGGTGCCGATACCGGCGACATGCTGACCAACTACTGGCGCACGCCGAAGGCCGGCACGCCCATCATCCAGATCGACGCCGATCCCGCCGAGTTCGAGCATTCCTTCCCCGCCGCCGTTGCCGTGCAGGCTGACCCGCGCGACGGGCTGCTCGCCCTGGCCGCCGCTCTCGGCAAGCCGGCGCGGGATGGCGCCTACCTGCACCGCGCGCAGGTGCGGATGGCGGCCTGGCGGCGCGAATGGGCGGAGCGGCGCACGCAGCCGGGCATCGCCATCGACCCCGCCGACCTCGCGCGCGCGATCACCGCGGCGTTGCCGGAGGATGGCATCCTGGTCGCCGACACCGGCTATTCCGGCATCTGGACCGGGAATTGCGTGGAGATGACGCCGAGGCAGACCTATCTGCGCGCGGCAGGATCGCTGGGCTGGTCCTTTCCTGCGGCACTGGGGGCGAAGCTCGCCGCCCCCGATTGCAAGGTGATCTGCTGGTCGGGAGACGGCGCCTTCTACTACCACCTGGCGGAGCTGGAGACGGCGCGCCGGCGCGGCATTGCCGTGGTGCTGGTGGTGAACAACAATTCCGGCTTCGGCCAGGGCTGGCCCAACTTCCTGCGCAATTCCGGCAACCGGCCGGATGCGGCAGCGGAGATGCTGCGCTTCGGGCCGACGGACTTCACCGCCGTCGCGCGCAGCTTTGGCCTCACGGGGATCCGTGTCGAGCGGCCCGAGGAGCTGGGCCCGGCACTTGAGATGGCGCTGGCGAACAAGGAGACGGTGGTGGTGGACGTGGTGACGGATATCGACGCACGGGCGCCCGCGCCCTGGACCCCGGAGGGCTGAGGCGATGGCGAATGTGGCGGTGATCGGCGCGGGGACCATGGGCCATGCGCTGGCCCTGGTCTTCGCGCTGGGCGGACACAAGGTGCGGCTGACGGATTCCAACCCTGAGACTTTGGCCCGCGCCGAGGGCCTGATGGTCAAGGCGCTAACGACGCTGGAGGCTGCCGGGGAGGCACCGGAGGGCTGGGGCTCTGCGCAGCTGGCACAGGCGGTCACGCGCCACGCCAGCCTCGCCGAAACGGTCGATGGTGCGGCGCTGATCGTCGAGGCGATCATCGAGAAGCCGGAGGCGAAGCAGGCGCTCTTCAAGGCACTTGATGAGGTCGCGCCGCGCGACGCGATCATCGCGTCCAACACCTCCTACCTCGACGTGTTTCCCTTCGTCCCCGAGAGCCGCCGCGCACGCACGCTGATCGCGCATTGGTACACGCCGCCCTACTTGGTCGACCTCGTCGACATCGTGGGCGGGCCGGGGACGGACCCCGCGGTGGTGGAGGAGGTGCGCGCCATCTGCGCCGCGATGGGCAAGCAGCCGATCGTCATGCGGAAATTCGTCCCCGGTTACATCGCCAACCGGCTCCAGAGCGCGATGGGCCTCGAGGTCCAGGCGCTGCTCGACGAAGGGGTGGCGACGGCCGAGGAAATCGATGCCGCGATCATTCACGGCATCGCGCTGCGGCTGCCGATCCTGGGCGTGCTGGCCAAGGCGGATTTCACGGGGTTGCCGATGATGCAGCTGGCTCTGACCAACCGCATGTACACGCCGCCCGAGGTGCGCGGCCGGTCGGAGGCGCTGGACGCCGCGGTGGCCGCGGGGCGTACCGGAGTCATGGCGGGCGCGGGCTTCTATGACTGGCACGGGGCGGACCCGGCCGCGCTGTTCGAGGCGCGCGACCGGCGGCTGCTGGCGCTGAAGCAGGCGCTTCGACAAATCGGGACGATGGCGGGAATGGAGCGCGACTCATGAGTGCAAAGTACGAACTGGCCGGCAAGACGGCGCTGGTCACCGGCGGTGCCTCCGGCATCGGGCTCGCGACGGCGGAGATGCTGGCGCGCAATGGCTGCAAGGTCGCGATTAACCACCTCCAGGGCGACAATCGCGGTGGCGAGGTGGTGGAGCGCCTCAAGGCCGAAGGGTTCGACGTGATCAGCGCGCCGGGCAATGTCGGCGATGCCGCCGATGCGCCGCGGATGGTTGAGAAGGCGGTCGATGACCTGGGACGGCTGGACTTCCTGGTCAACAATGCCGGCACGCCCGGGACATCCTCCATCATCCGCCCGGCGGAGCTGGAGCGCCTCACTGAGGATCTCTGGGCCACGGTGCTGCAGGTGAACCTGCTGGGCGTGTTCCGTTGCACCAAGGCGGCCGCGCCGGCCCTGCGCAAGGCGCACGGTGCCGTGGTGAGCGTGGCCTCGATTGCGGGGCTCGATAGCCCGGGATCATCCATGGCCTATGGGGCGACCAAGGCGGGCGTGATCTCGCTGACGAAGAACCTCGCGCGCAGCCTGGCACCGGAGGTGCGGGTGAACGCCATCGCGCCTGGCGCCGTCGACAGCACCTGGATGGTCGAGTGGACGGAGGAGCGCCGCAAGGCGAGTGCCGAGAAGGCCCTGCTCAAGCGCCGCTGCCAGCCGGAGGACCTCGCCGAGGTGATGGTCTTCCTACTCGCGGGTGCGGCGATGGTCACGGGGCAAACCGTCGTGGTGGATGGCGGGCTGACGCTGGAGGCGCGCTAATCTCGTTCGGGCGCGCCGAGCGGGAACAAATGGCGGAACGCCCGCGCGTCCTCCACCGCGCGGGCGACCGACGGACGTGCAAGTAGCCTTGCGCGATAGGCGCGCAGGACCGGGCATGTCTCGGGGATGCGGTGCGTCCAGTCCGCGTAGAAAAGCGAAGGCGCGGCGGCGCAATCGGCCATCGTGAAGTCCGCGCCGGCTGCCCATTCCTTGCCGGCCAGGTGCGTCTCCAGCCAGGCATAGGCGAGGTCCAGCTTCTCGACCGATTGCGCCATGCCCTCCGCGGCCTTCGCCGGATCTCCGCTGAGCGCGCCCATCACCGCGAGCTGCATCGCGTTCATCACGTGCAGGTCGAAGAACCTGTCGAGAAAGCGCACATCCAGCGCCGCCATGGGGTCTTGGGGGATCAGCCGAACGGGGCCGGGGTGGGTGAGCTGCAGGTATTCGATGATGACGCTGGTCTCGGCGACGGAGCGGTCGCCATCGACCAGCAGGGGGAATTTGCGCAGCGGCCAGCGGCGGGCCCATTCGGCGGCATTTTCCGGCTGGTCGGGCCAGACGGCGCGGAACTCGAAGGGCGTCGCATTCTCGTACAGCGCGATCAGCGCCTTCTGCGTGTAGGATGAGAAGAGGTGGCCGTAGACCGCGAGCATGGATGTCTCCGTTCAGGCTGGTCGATGATGCGGCTGGCGTTGGCCTCACTCCAGCCGCGCGCCGGAGGCTTCGATCACTGGGCGCCAGCGCGCGGTCTCGGCGGCCACGTAGGCGCGTGTGGCCGATGGGCCGAGCGGGTCCAGCGTGGTGATCCCGGCCGCCTCCAG
>JAZKFA010000205.1:8349-20503 GCA_040386655.1 Pseudomonadota bacterium
GCTCCGCACGATAGGCAGGGTCGTTCACGACCTGGGCGGTGGCGGCCGAAAGGCGCGCAGTGATCTCCGCCGGCGTTGCGGCGGGGACGACGGATGCCATCCAGAGCGAGGCGTCAAAGCTCGGAAGGTTTAGCGCCTCGGCCACCGTTAGGATCTCGGGCGCGAGCGGTGAACGGGCGGCACCCGCGATGGAGAGGATGCGGATGCGCCCACCGCGATGCGCCTCGATGCTGGTGGCGAGCGTGTCGGTGACCAGGTCGATATGGCCGCCGATGAGGTCCGCCATGGCTGGGCTGGAACCGCGGTAGGGCACATGGATCATCTCCGCACCACCGGCCTCGCGCAGCAGCAGCAGCATCGCGATATGGAGGAAAGTGCCAGTGCCCGGCGATCCATAGCGCAGCGTGCCTGGCCGCGCGCGCGCTTGGGCGATGGCTTCGGCGAGTGTCGCGGCGCCGGGGATTTTCGCGCCGAAGGCGGCGGGCAGGGAGCCGAGCATGCCGAGTGGGGTGAAGGCCTCCTGCGGCTGGTAGGCGGGGCGCTCAGCCATCGAGGGGTAGAAGGCCAGCGTGCTCGCGGTGCCGAGGATCAGCGTCGTGCCGTCCGGTCGCGCGCGTGCACCTTCCGCTGTGCCGATGGCGCCGGCCGCACCCGCCCGGTTTTCAACGATCACCGGCTGCCCGAGCACGGTGGCGAGCCGCGCTGCGTAGCGCCGTGCCAGCACGTCGGTGCCGCCGCCGGGCGGGAAGGGGACCAGCAGGCGGAGAGGGCCGGTCTGTGCCGCGGCTGGCAGGGCGAGGATGGGTGTTGCAAGCAACGCACGTCGGGGGATGTTCACAGCCCGGCCTCCTGCCAGTTGGGGTTCACCGCTGCGGGGTGCGTCGCGAAGCCCGTGCGATGGGCGCCGGTGATGGCCGCGTATTCATCCTTGTCCGAGGCGTCGCCGCTGATACCGATGGCGCCGATCGCCGCACCCGCGCCGTTGAGGATCAGCACGCCGCCGGGAACCGGGATGAAGCGCCCGTCGCTGGCGGCCGCGATTGCGGACTGGAAGGCGGGGCGCTCCTTCAGCCGGTCGCGGATGGTGCGGCTGCCTATGCCCATTCCCAGCGCCCCATGCGCCTTTCCGATGGCGATCTCGGCACGGAGGATCCCTGCGCCGTCCTCACGCCGGAATGCCACCAGCTGTCCGCCGGCATCGAGGATCGCGATGGCGAGCGGCAGCAGCCCTGCCTCCCGCCCGGCCGCAGTGGCGGCCGCGAGGATGCGATCCGCATCGGCCGCGGTCAGTGCCACGGCCATGGGGACGACGTAGTAGTCGGTCATTGAGTTGCTCCCGGCATTGCGGCCAGCGTGAGCGAGACGTTGCGCCGGCGCAAGCCACGCGGCAGGCTGTGCGGTGCAGCAGGAGCGAGGACATTGAGCGATGGCGTTGGTCGATACCGGTGCGTTCCTGCGGGACCTGAATGAGCTTCGCCAGATCGGCAAGTTCAAGACCGGCGTGCATCGCCCGACCTACTCCCCGCAGGATATGGAAAGCCGGCGCTGGCTGATGGCCAAGCTTGCAGAATGCGGACTTGAGCCGACGATGGACGGCATCGGCAATGTCTTCGGTCGGCACAAGGGCGATGGTCCACATGTGCTCTCCGGCAGCCATATCGAAAGCCAGAACGAGGCGGGCTGGCTCGACGGCGCCCTGGGCGTGGTTGGCGCGCTGGCGCTCGCGCGTGCGGGGCTTCCCGTCGATGTCTGCGCCTTCGCCGATGAAGAGGGGCATTTCTCCATTGGTTTCCCCGGCAGCCGCTCGATCATCGGCGACCTGCCGGAGACGGAGATCGATGGCGCGAAGGACCGCACCACCGGCACGCCGATGCGCGACGCGCTGGCGGCCGCCGGTTTGACTGGCGTGCCGCGGCTGGCGCTGGAGGCTGAGCGCTACAAGGGCTTCTTCGAAATGCATATCGAGCAAGGGACGCAGCTCGAACGTGCGGGGCTGCGGCTCGGCGTCGTGACCGGAATCGTCGCCATCTGGCAGTTCCGCATCTTGATCGAGGGCCAGCAGGACCATGCCGGCGGCACCACCATGGCGGAACGGCGCGATGCCGGACTGGCTGCCGTGCGGCTGCTGGCGGCTGTCGACGCCGCCTTCCCGCTGCTGTGCGGGGAACGGACGGTCTGGACCACCGGGCGCTTCCGCCTGGACCCGGACGCGCCCTCCATCATTCCCGGCCGCGCGGAGGTGCTGTTCCAGTTCCGCGACATCGAGATGCCGGTGCTGGAGCGCCTACACACCGCGCTCACGCGCATGGTGCAGGAGAGCAACCGGCGCGAACGCTGCACCGCGCGGCTTGAGGCGATCCGCCTCGACACGCCCGCGCTGTGCAATCCCGCGATGATTGCGGCCCTCGAAGATGCGGCCGAAGCGCAGGCGCCCGGGGCGTGGACGCGCATGCCCTCCGGTGCGGGGCATGATGCGCAGATCATCTCGCAGAAGCTGCCGGTGGTGATGCTGTTCGTGCCCTCGATCGGGGGCATCAGCCATCACTGGGCGGAGGATACGAAGGAGGCGGACCTCGCACTCGGCGCGAGTGTGCTGGGGGAAGGGGTGCAGCGTTTCCTGGCGGGGTGAGGGGCGTCACGCCGGGCGGATGCTATCTCCCACCCGCACCGTCCCGCCCTTGAGGATCATGCAGTTCAGGCCGCTGCGGTTGATCAGCGGCTTGAAAACCGGCTTGCCCAGAAGGTCTTCCAGGAACAGGCACGGCACGTTCAGCCGCCCGCCGACGAGCAGCGTGTCGCCCACCCAGAATTCCCGCCCCACCAGGTGGTTCAGCGGCACGCCGAGCGTGGTGAGGTTGCGCCGCGTCTCCTCGGGCGTGAGGACGATGTCGTGGTCTCGCAGCAGAGCGTCCAGCGTCTCGGTCTCGATCAGCGTCACCTGACGGTCCGCGGCCGGCTTATGGCTGTAGGTGCCGGTCGCCGTGGCGTAGCGGTCGCCGTCGATGCCGACGCCCTCGATCAGCCGAGCCGCATCCAAGGAGAGCATGGGGGCTGCGGCCTTCTCCGCGATGTGGATCGCGGTCAGCGTCCCGGACCAGCTCACAGCAGAAGGTCCGCCGCGGCGCGCAGCAGAAGCCCGCCGGGCTTGGACAGCGCATCGAGCACCCGGAAATGGTCCGCGCCGGGCACAGGGATCAGCGGCCCGGGCGCCTGCGCTTCGGCGCGCAAGGCGTGGAAATCGCGGCTCTGGCGGCGAAGCTCGGGCAGCTCGGTGCCGCCATAGGCGACGGCAATCGGCTTCATCACCACCGGGCGGCGCATGGGCGAGTAGGTCGCGATCTCGGACGGGGTCAGGTTCAGCTTCTCGTTGAGGTAGGTGTCGCGGATCGGCGCGAGCTCATAGATGCCGGAAATTGCGAGTGCGCCGGCCACGCCGGGCCGCTCGGCCGCGAGGGCGGCAAGGTGCCCGCCCGCCGACCATCCAGACGCGATGATGGGCCCGCCGGCGCCATGCTCCTCACCATGCGCGGCCAGCCAGTCGAAGGCGGCCTCGATTTGGCCGCAGAGCGTGGCGAAGGGCACGTCCGGCCCCAGCCCATAGCCGCACATCGCAACCGACCAGCCCATGGCCAGCGCGCCTTCGGCGAGGGACGCGAATTCCTCGCGCCGGTTGCGCTGCCAGTAGCCGCCATGGATGAAGGCCAGCACCGGGGCGGATTTGTAGGCCCCGGGGTAGATGTCCCATTGCTCGCGCTGGCTCTCGCCGTAAGCAAGGTCAAGATGGCCCGTGTGCGAAGCGCGGAAGGCGGCACTCGCGCTGATGCGGGCGGCGTTCAGCGCCGGGCTGTCCTCGACGGCGGCGGAGTTGTTGTAGGCCGCGTCGCGCTCGGCCTGCGGCATGCGGTTCCAGCCGGGGATGAGGATCATGGCTGCATCGTCCTGATGGGGTGACCGGATTCGAAGGCGTTGATCGCCTCCACCGCGCCCTTGAAATAGGCGCGGTAATTCTGCTCGGATACATAGCCCAGGTGCGGCGTCAGCACCGTGTTCGGCGCGGACAGGATGGGATGGCCCTGGGGCAGCGGCTCCTCGTCGAAAACGTCCAGGCCGGCGCCTGCGATGCGGCCTTCCTTCAGTGCGGCGATCAACGCGGGCTGGTCGATCAGCGGGCCGCGGCTGGTGTTCACGATGAAGGCCGTGGGCTTCATCTGCGCGATATCAGCGGCTCCCACGATGCCACGCGAACGCTCGGACAGCACGACGTGCAGGGTGAGCACATCGGCCTCCGCCATCAGCGTTGCCTTGTCGACCCGCGTTGCACCCACTTCCGCGGCGCGCGCATCGGTCAGGTTCGGCGACCAGCCGATCACGCGCATACCCAGCGCCGCGCCGACTTTCACCACCTTCGCACCGAGCTTGCCCAAGCCCAGCACGCCGAGCGTCTTGCCCTCGACCCCAATGCCAACCTTGGTCTGCCAGGTGCCGGCGCGCAGGTTCGCCTGCTGGTTCGGAATGTCGCGCGCGAGCGACAGGATCAGGCCCCAGGTGAGATCGACCGTCGGCGCGCCGGCATCGGGCGTCCCACACGCGGTGATGCCGAGTTCGGCGCAGGCATCGAGGTCGATGGAGCGATTGCGCGCCGCAGTCGAGATCAGCAGCCGCAGGTTCGGCAGCCTTGCCAGCAGGGCGCGCGGGAACGGGGTGCGCTCGCGCATCGCAAGGATGGCGTCGAAGGGTGTGAGCCTTTCCACCAGCGCGTCCTGGTCCTTGAGCGTGTCGCGGAAGGTGGTGATAGCCAGCGTCTTCGGCGCGTCTCCCCAGGGCCCGAGGTCGAGCGTGACCCCCTGGTAGTCATCAAGGATGGCAAGGCGGGAAAGCGGTGCAAATTTCGTCATGTCGAGAGTGTCGGGGGTTTGGCCGAAGCGCGCAACGGGGACGTCTCAGCCAGGCAGCAGCCCCTCCAGCGCCGCGCGCAGCCGCGCCGGGATCGGCGTTGCGCGGGTCGGGTTCGCACGCTCGACATAGACATGCACGAAATGGCCCTCGGCGCAGGCGGTGTCGTCCTCGTTGCGGAAGATCGCGAGTTCGTAGCGGACCGAGGAGGTGCCGATGCGGGCACAGCGCAGTCCGCAGGTGACGCGGTCGGGAAATGCGATGGGGGCCAGGTAGCGGCACTGCGTCTCGACCACCAGGCCGACGGCGGGGCTGGTGGCGATATCCAGCACTTCCTCCTCGATAAGGAAGCGGGCCACGGCCGTGTCGAAGAAGGCGTAGTAGACCACGTTGTTCACGTGGCCATAGGCGTCGTTGTCATGCCAGCGGGTATCGAGGGCGAAGAAGCGCCGGTAGCCGGCGCGGGTGGCGGGGGCAGGGGTCATGACGCGATTATCCGGCGCGGCGCGCGTGACGCAATCCCTCGCGCGCAGCCTTCACGCCTCAGCGGTGGCGCGCGGTCGGATCACCAGGAAGGCAAGCAGGATGACCGCCAGCACGCTTGCCGCGATGACAGGTGCGCGCCAGTCACCGCCGATCACGCGATTGCCCAGCAGGGCCAGGCATACGAAGGCGCCCAGGATGGGCACGAGGACGGGCACCTCGAAGCTGCCGCGTGGCTCGCCATCCCGGCGCTGCAGCACGACAAGTGCGATGTTCACGCAGGCGAAGACCGCGAGCAGCAGCAGCACCGTCGCCGAGGCCAACTGGGCGATGTTGCCGGCCAGCATCAACGCAATGACCACCACCAGCAGTGCGCCCACGGCGACATGCGGCGTGCGGGTTCCCGGATGGATGCGGCCCAGGACCGGCGGCAGCAGGCCTTGCCTCGCCATGCCGTAGGTCAGCCGCGACGCCGTCACGTAGTTCAGCAGGGCAGTGTTCGCGACGGCGAAGATGGTGATGACGAGATAGACGCTGCCCGGCAGCCAGGGCGCGGCGCGGGACATCACCTCGGCCAAAGGGGCGCTGGCGGCGGCGAGCTCGCGCCACGGCACCACGGAGACCGCGACGACGGCGATCGCCATGTACAGCAGCGTCGCCACCAGCATGGCCGAGATGATGCCGATCGGGATGGTGCGCTGCGGATCATGGCATTCCTCGGCCACGTTGAGCGTGTCCTCGAAGCCGATGAACGCGAAGAACGTCAGGATGGCGCCCTGCAGCAGCAGGGTCGCACTCAGGCCGCCATCACCGGGCGTCTCCATAAGGCTTGCCTGCCCGAGCCACGGCAGGCCGGCCGCAATCACCAGGATCAGCCCGCCCGCTTCAATGGTGGTGCACAGGATATTCATCCACATGCTCTCCCGGATGCCACGCGCGACCAGTCCTGCGACCAGCAGCAGGAAGCCGATGGCGATGATGGCCGCCGGCGCCTCGACCAGGCCTGTGAGGTTGCGCAGGTTCTCCGCCACCACGCGCGATTGGGTCGCCACCGAGGTGAGGCTGGACGCCATGACCGCGAGGCCCACCGTCCAGGTCAGCAGCGGGCGATGAAAGCCGCGCTGGACGATGTAGGCCGCACCGCCCGCGCGCGGATAACGCGACCCCAGCGAGGCGTAGGACAGGCCGGTCAGCAGCGCGGCGACCATTGCCACGGCGAAGCCCAGCCAGACCGCGCTGCCGAGCTGCCCCGCCGCCTGCCCGACGAGCCCGTAGATGCCCGCGCCCAGCATGCCGCCAAGCGTGTAGGCGAAGAGCTGCCCCGCCCCGAGGCTGCGCCGGAGTGCGGGTTGTTCGGCGGGCAGGGCGGTCAGGTCCGTGTCGCTCACGCGTCTCTCCTGGGGCTAGCTCGGAATTATCAGGCGAGCAGGGCCACGGGCCAGCAGGCCAGCATCGGCAGGATGATGCCCGGCGCGGCGCGGCGGACGAAGGCGCCCGTGCCGAGGCTGCCGGCGACCAGACATTTGCTCACGGCGTTGGTGGTCATGGCGGCCAGGATCGGCACCATGGCCGCTTCTGGCGCGAGACGCGTGGCTGCGACCATCGAGGCGATGGCGACGCCGGGCGCATGCGCATCGGCGAAGCCCATCACCGTGGTGCCCGCGATAAGTCCGGCGTCGCCGAACCACGCCTTCAGGGCCTCCGTCGCGACCAGCATGACCGCCATGACGGCGGCAAGGCCGAGCGCGGCAGGCACGGAGAAGGCGCGTCCACCCTCCGCCTCGGGTTCGGGGGCGGTGCCGGCCGGGCGCCACGCGAAGAACCCCGCGTAGCCGGCCGCGACCAGCGCGCCGGCGGCCAGGGCCGGCGCCATCGCGAGCAAGGTTGGCGGGCTGATCGCCGCGAGGATCATAGCCATCTGGATGTAGGTCGCGACCGTCGAGAAGGTTGCCGCCGCGACCGCGGACGCCAGGCTTCGCGGCTCGCGCTTCGCACGGCCGGCCATCGCGCCGGTCGCCGCGGTGCTGGAGACGAATCCTGCGGCGAGGCCCGCGACCGGCAGGCCGTAGCGCGGCCCCAGAATGCGCGCGGCGACATGCCCGGCGGCGCCGATCGCGAGGACCAGGACGACCAGCATCCAGATGCGGCTGGGAATGATGGCATCGTAGGGGCCCATCGGCCGGTCGGGCAGCTGCGGCAGGATTACCAACGTGGCGATGGCGAAGATCAGGCCATCCTTTACCTCGGCATCCGTCAGCGCCGCCTTGACGAAGCGGTGCATGGCCGCCTTGGCCGCGAACAGCACCGTGACCGCGGCGCCCAGCCCGGCGGCGATCAGCGCCTCGGACATGGCGAGAGCACCCAGCAACGGCGCGATCAGCAGCCCGATTTCGGTTGTCAGGCCCGGATCCGTCTCGCGGCTGCGGTGGTAGGAGAGGGTCGCGAGGACCACCAGCCCCGCGAGCGCCACCGCCAGCAGCATGACCCCGCCGGCCTGCTGCGCCACGGCGCCGAGCAAGCTGGCGAGGGCGAAGGTGCGGATGCCGGCCGTGCCGCGCTGGTCCGCCTTGCTGCGTTCGCGCTCCAGCCCGATGAGCAGGCCGATGCCCAGCGCCACCGCGAAGTTGGACCAGAGCGCAATCATCGCCGGAGGCTGGACCCCCGGTGCCGCGTGTCAACGTGGATTGGGTTCAGCCGCCCAGCGCCTCGGCGACAATCGCCTCGTCCACGCACTCCTCGAAGCTGGGCAGCCGCGGGAGCTGGCCCGCCGTGGCCATGGAATCCCGCAGGCGCGTGAAGGCGTCGCGAGGGAAATGCGGCGTCTCGGACCACAGCCGCTTGGCCTGATAGCGGGACAGGGCCTTGGCCAGCATTGGCTGCTCCACATTCGGAAAGTAGGAGGCGACGGTGGCTGCGATCTCGTCCGCATCGGTCGCGTAGATCCAGGCGAGCGAGTCCGCGATGGCGCGGATCATGGCCTGGAATTCCTCTCGCCGCTCGGCGATGCGTGCCTCCGTCGCGTAGAAGGCGGTGTAGGCGGTCGGGCCTCGATCTGAGGCGGCCTGCCAGACATGCCCGCCGGCAGCTTCCATCCGGCTCGCGAAGGGTTCGAACATCTGGGCAACGTCGAGTTGCCCGGCCAGCATGGCCGCGCCGGCTTCGGGCATCGAGGGGCCCATCGTCACGTCGAGCTTCGCCGCATCCAGCCCGGCATCGGCGATGTCCTGCAGGCTGCACCACCACGGCGTTGGCACTTCCGCCACGGCGCCGATGCGCATTCCGGCGAGGTCGGCCGTCTTGAAGTCGGGGTAGGGCTTGGCGCCGACGAGGTAGAAGGGGTCCTTCATCACCACGGCGCAGAAGCTGCGCAGCGGACAGGCCGGGTCGCGGGCGCGCAGCAGGATGGGGCGCATGGGACCCGACCAGGCTATGTCCGCCGTGCCGGCCAGCAGGTTCTCGGCGGCTTTGCTCGGGTCGCCGGCGGTGTCGCGCGTCACCTCCACGCCCTGCCGGCGATAGAAGCCGCGCTGCTCGGCAATGTAGAAGGGCGCGTAGAATACCGCGCGGAACGGCTCGTTTAGGGTGATGGGGCGCATGGCCAGGGTCCTTCTCGGTCCGCACGACTATGCGAGTGCGGCGGGCGTGGCGGAAGTGCTTCGCGCCATGTCGCAGAGGGGCTTCGCCGAGGCCGCGGGTGCCTGTATAGGGGCGGACCCGTGCGTCCGGCCCTCGTGGTCCGAGTCGCACCATCGATCCAGGAGTGTCCAGGGCCGCCATGTCCGCCGAGCCCCAAAACCCGCAGCCCCGAGCCGAGCCATTCCGCCTGCGCGGCGGGAACTTCAACCTGCTGGTACTCCGGCTGCTCGATTCCCGGATCGAGGCAGTGGTCCCCGCGCTGGGTGACCAGTTCAAGCGCGCACCCGGCTTCCTGCGCTTCGCACCCGTCGTGATCGGCCTGGGCGATCTGGCCGTGCCGCCGGCCGAGATGGATTTCGCAGCCCTTGTGCGGGAGCTGAAGGCGCTGGAGATCGTCGCCATCGGCACCACCGGCGGCACGCCTGAGCTGCGGCAGGCAGCGATCGCTGCCGGGCTTCCGCCGCTGCGCCAGTCCGGCGGCGATGAGGCCCCGCCTGCGGGGACGCCGGCGCCGACTGTTGCGACGCCGGCTGCGGCACCTGCCGCACCGCCGCCGCCCCCCACGCCCAACGGTTCCCGCCCGACCATGATCGTGGACCAGCCGGTTCGCGCCGGACAGCGCGTCTGGGCGCAGGGGTCCGACCTGATCGTCACCTCGACCGTGAATGCGGGTGCGGAGGTCATCGCGGACGGCAACATCCACGTCTATGGCGCACTCCGCGGCCGCGCGATCGCGGGTGGCGCGGATAATCTCGGTGCGCGGATCTTCGCGCAGAATTTCGACCCGGAGCTGGTCTCTATCGCGGGCTTCTATGCGGTGCGGGAAGGCCTCGGGAATGCGCCCATCGGGCGTGCGACACAGGTACGTTTGGCGGGTGAGAGCCTGCGCTTCGATCCGTTCGGGGCGTAGGGACAAGGAGGAGTGCGCATGGCGCAGGTTGTGGTGATCACGTCTGGAAAGGGCGGCGTCGGGAAGACGACCAGCTCGGCCGCCATCTCCACCGGCCTCGCGCAGCGCGGCAAGAAGACGGTGGTGATCGATTTCGACGTGGGCCTGCGCAACCTCGACCTCATCATGGGCGTGGAGCGGCGGGTGGTGTTCGACATCGTCAACGTCATCCAAGGCGAGGCGAAGCTCAACCAGGCGCTGATCCGCGATAAGCGGGTGGAGAACCTCGCGATCCTGCCGGCCAGCCAGACGCGCGACAAGGACGCGCTGACCAAGGACGGCGTGCAGACCATCATCGAGGAGCTGTCGAAGGAGTACGACTATATCATCTGCGACAGCCCCGCCGGCATCGAGAAGGGCGCGCTGCTGGCGCTGTACTTCGCGGACCAGGCGATCGTGGTGACCAACCCGGAAGTCAGCTCCGTGCGCGATTCGGACCGCATCCTGGGCGTGCTGCAGTCCAAGTCCAAGCGCGCGGAAGAGAAGCGGGAGCCGGTGAAAGAGCACCTGCTGGTCACCCGCTACGACCCGGCGCGCGTCGAGCGCGGCGAGATGCTGAAGCTCGAGGACATCCAGGAGATCCTGGCCATTCCCTTGCTCGGCGTCGTTCCCGAGAGCGAGAGCGTGCTGCGTGCGTCCAACACCGGCACGCCGGTGATTCTCGATCCCGAGAGCGTGGCAGGTCAGGCCTATGGCGACGCAGTGGCGCGCTTCCTGGGCGATACCCGGCCCCACCGGTTCCTGGATGCCGAGAAGAAGGGTCTGTTCAAGCGCCTGTTCGGGGGGAGGGCTGCGTGATGGGCTGGCTCGACATCTTTCGCGGCCGCAAGCCGGTTGCCCCGGCTACCGCGGGCGCCGCGAAGGAGCGGTTGCAGATCATCCTCGCGCATGAACGCATCGGCCGCTCGCGCGAGGATTTCCTCCCCAAGCTGCAGGCGGAGCTGGTGGCTGTGGTTGCGCGGTATGTGGCGATTGATCCCGGGAAGGTGGCGGTCAACCTCGATCGTGGTGGGGATATGAGCACGCTCGCGATCGAGATCGAACTGCCGGGGCCGCGTGGGGCCGTGGCTCGGTAGCTTTCGTTGCTTGCATCCTGGTTAAAGCTGCGCTCGGCTGAGGAACAGGCACCCTCGCCGGGGAGACTATCCAATGCTGAGCCGTCGCCTTGCCCTCGCACTTCCCTTGGCCGCCCCCGCCATCGCCCGCGCGCAATCCTGGCCGAGCCAGCCCATCCGCTTCATCGTGCCCTTTGGTGCCGGCGGCGCCACTGACATCTTCGCGCGCGTCGTTGCCGACCGCATCGGGCCTGCGCTGGGTGGGCGTGTGATCGTCGAGAACCGGCCGGGCGCGGGAGCCACGATCGGTGCGCAGGCCGTGGCGCGCGCGGCTCCGGACGGCCAGACGCTGCTGGTGCTCACCTCATCCCATACGATCGGCGAGACGCTGCTGCCCGGGCGCGGCTACGTGCTCGCGCGGGATTTCGCGCCCGTGGCGGCGTTCAACACCACCGCGCTCGCCATCGTCACCAGCCCCGCCCTACAGGTAAGCGATTTCGCGGGGTTGATCGCGCACGCGAAGCAGAACCCGGGGGCCGTGGCCTATGCCACGACCGGCATCGGCACGGTGAACCACCTGGCGGCCGAGCTCATCCGCCTTCAGGCCGGATTCGAATGGCTGCACGTGCCCTACCGCACCGGCGCGGAGGCGCGCAGCGACATGATGGCCGGCCGCGTGCCGGTGATGTTCGACCCCGTGGCCGGCGCTGTCCCGCTGGCGCGTGAACGCCGCGCCAATGTCTTGGCCGTCACCACAGCCGCGCGATCCGCCGCCATGCCGGAGGTGCCCAGCGTCGGCGAGACGCTTCCCGGCTTCGACGTCGGCCTGCTGATCGGACTGCTTGCACCCGCAGGCACGCCGGCACCGATCGTGCAGCGGCTGGCCGAGGCGGTGCGCGCGGTGACGCAGGCGCCCGACATCGCGCCGTCCTGGCGGGAACAGGGGGCCGAACCGCTCACACTGTCGCCGGAAGCCTGGGGCGCGCTGCTGGCGACCGATACGGCGCGCTGGGCGCAGGTGGTGAGGGATGCGGGTGTGACGGTGTGAGGTAGGCGCCGCCTTTTCTAATCCGGCGCCGCGTCCACCACCTCTTCCGCCACCATCCCGGCAAAGCCGCTGCTATGCGTGATCGCGCCT
>JAZKFA010000206.1:0-5052 GCA_040386655.1 Pseudomonadota bacterium
CGCGGGCATCGCGCAGCGCCTGGGCGTGACGGAGTTGGTGGGCCGATTGATCGCCGCGCGTGGGGTCGGGATTGCGGAGGCGGGTGATTTCTTCGAGCCGACGTTGCGGGCGTTGCTGCCGGATCCCTCGGTCCTACGCGACATGGACGCGGCGGCGGAGCGGATTGCCGATGCTGTCAGGCGTGGCGAGCATGTGGCGGTCTTTGGCGATTACGATGTGGATGGTGCGTGTGCGGGCGCGTTGATGACGCGGGTGTTGCGCGACCTGGGGTGCGCGGTGACGCCGTATGTGCCGGACCGCCTGCGCGAGGGCTATGGGCCCAACGCGGATGCGATATCCCTGCTGTGCAATCGCGGTGCGACGCTGATCATCTGCGTGGATTGCGGTGTTGCAGCGCCGGTCCAGCTTGCCGCGGCCGCGGGGCGTGCGGATGTGGTGGTGCTGGACCACCATAAGGCGGAGGGCGACTTGCCGCGGGTGGTCGCGGTGGTCAATCCGAACCGGCTGGATTGCACGAGCGGCCTGCACCACGTCTGCGCGGCGACGGTGGCGTTCCTTGCCGGGGTGGCGGTGCTGCGCGTGCTCCGGCGTTCCGGGTATTTCGCGGGGCGGGAGGAGCCGGATCTGCGGCGCCTGCTCGACATCGTGGCCTTGGCGACAGTGTGCGACGTGATGCCGCTGCGGGGCATCAACCGCGCACTGGTGACGCAGGGATTGAAGGTGCTGGCGCGGCGGGAGCGGGTGGGGATCGCGGCGCTGCTGGATGTGGCGGCCGCGCGGGATCCCTTCACCGCGCATACCTTCGGATTCGCGCTCGGGCCGCGCATCAATGCGGGTGGGCGGATCGACGCGGCGGATCTCGGGCTGCGGCTGCTGCTGGAGGAAGACCCGATCGAGGCGCGCGCGATGGCCGAGCAGCTCGATGCCGTGAACCGCAAGCGGCAGGATGTGGAGGCGCATGTGCTGGCCAGCGCCTTTGCCGCCGCCGAGGCGCAGGCGAATGCCGGGCGCGCGGTGCTGATGGTGGTGGGCGAGGGCTGGCATCCCGGCGTTGTTGGCATCGTCGCCGGGCGCGTGAAGGAGCGCTTCAACCGGCCCTCCTGCATCGCGGGCCTGGCGATGGGCGTGGCGAAAGGATCAGGGCGGTCGGTGCCTGGGGTGGATCTCGGCAGCGCTGTCATCGCTGCGCGGCAGTCGGGGATGTTGCTGACCGGCGGTGGCCACGCGATGGCGGCCGGGTTCAGCTTCGATGTCGCGCGCCAGGCGGAGTTCCATGATTTCCTCGAGGAGCGCATGGCCGCCGCGAAGGGCCTGCCTCAGGCCGCCGACCTCGCGCTGGAGGGCACGCTCAACGTGGCCGCGGCGACGGTGGAGTTTGCAACGCAGGTGGAGCGCCTAGCCCCCTTCGGTGCCGGCAATGAGGAGCCGGTCTTCGCCATCGCCCGCGCGCGCATCCTCAAGGCCGACCGTATCGGGAAAGAGGGTGCGACGATCCGCGCCATCGTGGAGGGTGAGGGCGGCGGGCGGCTGAAGACCATCTGCTTCCGCGCGAAGGAAGGGCCGCTGGCCGAGGCGCTGCTGGCGCGCGACCGCGTGCCGATGCACCTCGCCGGGCACCTGCGCGCGGAGCGCTGGAACGGCGATGTCTCGGCCTGCCTGCAGGTGGTGGACGCCGCGCCGGTGGTCTAGCCTGCCTGCGATCGCAGGAGGAAGCACCGATGCCGTTCGCCCCAGCCAAAGGCGCCAATCTCTACTACGAGGAAACCGGCACCGGGCATCCCATCGTCTTCGTGCATGAATACGGCGCGGATCATCGCGAGTGGGAGACGCAGGTGCGCTTCTTCTCGCGCGAGTATCGCTGCATCACCTACGCCGCGCGCGGCTATCCGCCGTCGGACGTGCCGGAGGATGGCGCGTTGTACGGGCAGGATCATTCGGTCGCCGACATCCTCGCGGTCATGGACCACCTGAAGATCGACAAGGCGCATGTGGTCGGCCTGTCGATGGGCGCGTTCGCAACCCTGCTGTTCGGCATCCGTCATCCGCAGCGCGCGACCGCGCTGGTGGTCGCCGGCGTGGGCAGCGGCAGCGTGACCGACCCTGCCGCGCTTGCGGCCTTCCGGGCGGAGAATGTGGAGAAGGCCGCGATGCTGCGGGAGGTCGGCTGGCCGGACCTCGCGATGGCCGCCGGCACGGCGCCCACCCGGATCCAGCTGCGCAAGAAGGACCCGCGCGGGTGGGATGAGTTCATGTCCCATCTGCGCTCGCATTCATCGCTCGGGTCGGCGCTGACGACGCAGCACTACCAGGGCGCGCGGGACCCCGTTTACGCGTGGGAGGAGGCGCTTCGGACGATGACGGTGCCGACGCTGCTCGCGGTCGGCGATGAGGACGGGCCCTGCGTGGAGCCGAGCGTCTTCATCAAGCGGATGCTGCCCAATGCGGGGCTGTGGATGCATCCGCGCACCGGGCACGCCATCAACCTCGAGGAGCCTGCGGCGTTCAACGCGGCGCTGTCGTCGTTCTTCTCGACGGTCGAGCGCGGACGGTGGAGCCTGGACGCTTCAGGCGGTGGCGGGAAAGCCAATCTTCCATAGCGTTCCGGCACCGGGCACCAGGTCCATGGTGCCGCCGATCCGGTCGATCAGGCGGCGGCAGAGGCTGAGCCCGCGGCGCGTGCTGCCCTGCTGCTGCTTGTAGCCCACGCCGTCGTCACGGATCGTCAGCGTGGCGCCGCCCCCCTCGGTGTCGAGGGTGAGGTCCACGAAGATCTGTCCTGCACTGTCCGGGAAGGCATGGCCGAAGCTGTTCGTGATGAGTTCGGCGACCACGATGCCGAGCGATGTCACCGCATCAAGGTCCAGCAGCAGCCGTTCACCGACGCAGTAGATCTTGATTGGCATTTTGCGCGACACCTGAAGGCCTGGCAGGCTGACGCAAAGAGCTTGCAGATAGCTGGCGAAGTCGACGGTATCGCTGAGCCCGACGCCGAGCAGGCTGTCATAGACCTGCGCGAGGATCGTGACCTGCCGGATCATCGCGTCCACGCTCTTGTTGTCGGCGAGACCGACGTCTTCACGCGCATGCGCGGACAGCATGCTTGCGAGCATCTGGAGGTTGTTGCGGACCCTGTGCTGCAGCTCCTCGGCCAGCAGGTTTTTCTGGGACACCATGTCGTTGAGCGCGCGCACGCGCGTCGCCGTCGCGACGGCTTCGGCGAGGACATTGGCGAAGCCGGTGAGAAAGTTGATGTCGTGGACATCGTACTGATGCTGCGTCGGGCTATCGACCTCGAGCACGCCATAGGGCCTGCCGTCGAAGCCGGGGATGACGACGTCCACGGTGGAGGTGATCCCGTGGTCGCCGTAGAAGGCCGGCAGCGCCAGGTCGTTCGACGTGGTGAGATTGCGGATGATGACGGGCTGGCCGGTGATGTAGGCGCGCCCCTGCGGCGAGCTTTCATTGGCCTGTGAGACCACGCGTCCGATGACGCCGGGATCCCACCCGCAGCCCGCCTCGATGAGCAGGTCGTCCTCCGCATCGCGATAGCGGCAGATCTTGCAGAAGGGTACTTCGAGGGAAGCGGCACAGATGCGGGCTGCCTCGGTCAGGATCTTCAGCAGGTCCGTCTCTCGAAAGGCGAAGCTGCCGAACGCGGCCAGGGCGGCCTGTTGGCGCAAAAGCTTCTCGACTGTGCGTTCGGTGACGCGATCGTTTTTGGACATAGGGTCGCCTGGCGCTGCGGTGGAATGGGCGCGGTCTTTGGGCTGGCGACGAAAGGTGGGCACGGTGCTCGAGGCACGAAGTCCAGTCAGCGTGTGCGCTTTACCGCCCAAGGGTCCGGCGCGTTTTCGGCACCCAGCGCAATTCGCAACGGATGCGATCTTATCAGCTAATTGAGATCACAACACGAAGATAATTGCCGCAGCGAGGTATTCAGCTCGCCTGCAGCCAAACCGCATCGGCGCCGAGTTCCGGCCAGCCGATGGCACGGTATTGCTGATCGTCGATGGACCAGCGTGCGGCGATGATGCGCTGGCCTGTGAAGCCGTCCGCATCCTCGCTCATCAGCCAGGCGAGCGGCGGCCCCATGATCGCGGGCTTGAGCATGGCGGCGCGATCCCACCCGGTCGAGTCGGAGATGAAGGGCGTGTCCGTGGGTCCGCCGGGGATGAGAACGTTGACCGTGATGCCGGTGCCGGCCAGCTCCTCCGCCCAGATGGCGGAGGCGGCTTCGAGGGCAGCCTTCGTCGCGCCGTAAGGCAGCACGCGCAGCATGGTACGGAAGCTGGTGGTGTTGTTGATGACGCGCCCCCACAAGCCTTCGCGCATCGAGGGCAGCGCGGCGCGCAGCAGCAGCATCGGCGCGCGGACATTGATCGCGAAGAAGCGGTCCCAGGTGGCGGCGTCCAGCTCCTCGATCGTGGGCGGCTGGGTCTCGGCATCGGGGCGGAGGCTGCTGACGCCGATGCCGGCATTGTTGACCAGCGCGTCGATGCGGCCGAAATGCGCGAGGGCCTCCACCACGGTTGCCGCGCACCCGGCTTCGGTCGCGAGGTCGGCGCGAAAGGCGTGCAGGCGCGCCTGGCCGGGGTGCAGGGTGCGGAGCGCATCAAGCGCTGCCAAGTCGCGGTCCATCGCGGCCACCTGGTGCCCGGCCTCCAGCAGGGCCGCCACCATGGCACGCCCGATCCCCCCCGCCGCACCGGTGACGAGGACCACACGGCTGATGCTGGCGCTCATGGATGGTAAGGCTCCCTTTGATCGTGCGGGAGGCTAGCCGGGGGATCGCGCCCGCGGCCAGGGAGGATGCGCGGCAGGGGTGCGAAGCTGTGCCAGACTGCGGCAAACATCGCGTGAGGATCGACGCATGAGCACCGCCACGAACACGCAGCACTACCTGCCGGTGCGGGAGGCTTGGCTCGCCGCGCGGCAGGAGGCGATCCTGGACCCTGGCCAGCCCATCGTGGACCCGCACCACCACCTGTGGGAGCGGCCGGGCTGGCGGTACCTGCTGGACGACTTCCTTGCGGACCTGCGCAGCGGACACG
>JAZKFA010000207.1:0-4752 GCA_040386655.1 Pseudomonadota bacterium
AATTCGCGCACGTACTCCTCGGGGATCAGCACGGGCAGGCCGAGCCCGATATTGGGCGTGAAGTCGCCGCTGTGGTCGGCGCGCTTCTTCCCCGACCCGGCGCGGAGGTCGGCCACCGCCTCCTCCAGCATTTGTTGATACAGTTCTATTCCCACCTCGCGGATATGCCCGCTCTGCTCGTCGCCGAGCAGGTTGCCGGCACCGCGGATGTCGAGGTCGTGGGAAGCGAGCGTGAAGCCGGCGCCGAGATTGTCCAGCGTCTGCATCACCTCCAGCCGCTTCTGCGCGCCGGGGGAAAGCTTATGGGCGGCGGGCCAGGTGAGATACGCGTAGCCGCGCTGCTTGCCGCGCCCGACCCGCCCGCGAAGCTGGTAGAGCTGCGCCAGGCCGAACATATCAGCGCGATGGATGATCAGCGTGTTCACCGCAGGCATGTCGAGCCCGGATTCCACGATGTTGGTGCTGAGCAGAATGTCGTGCTTGCCGTCGCCGAACTCGGTCATGACGCGCTCGAGCTCGGTGGGCGCCAGGCGGCCATGCGCCTCGATGATGCGCGCCTCCGGCACGATCTCGCGCAGGCGGTCGGAGAGGCGCGCCATGTCCTCCAGCCGCGGCGTCACGCAGAAGATCTGCCCGCCGCGGAAGCGCTCGCGCTGCACGGCTTCGCGCAGCACCACCGCGTCCCAGGGCATGATGAAGGTGCGCACCGCCAGCCGGTCCACCGGGGGTGTCGCGATGATGCTCATCTCGCGCACGCCGGTCAGCGCCAGTTGCAGCGTGCGCGGGATCGGCGTGGCGGTCAGCGTCAGGACATGCACATCGGCCTTGAGCTGCTTCAGCTTCTCCTTATGGGCGACGCCAAAGTGCTGCTCCTCGTCGACGATGACGAGGCCCAAGTCCGCGAACTCGACGCTCTTCGCCAGCAGCGCATGCGTGCCGACGACGATGTTGACCGAGCCATCCTTCAGCCCGTCGCGCACCGCCTGTGCATCCTTGGCGGTGACCATGCGCGACAACTGTTCGACGCGCACCGGAAAGCCCTCGAACCGCGCACCGAAGACACGATGGTGCTGGCGTGCGAGCAGCGTTGTCGGCACCACCACGGCCACCTGCGCGCCGGTCATGGCGACGGCAAAGGCGGCGCGAAGTGCGACCTCGGTCTTGCCAAAGCCGACATCGCCGCAGACCAGGCGGTCCATCGGGCGACCGCTCGCGAAGTCCTCCAGCACATCGGCGATGGCGCGGGACTGGTCCTCGGTCTCGGCGAAGGGGAAGCGGGCGCAGAACTCGTCCCAGGATCCTTCGGGCGGGGTCACCATGACGCCCTGATGGGTCTGGCGCTCGGCGGCGATGCGGATCAGCGCGCCGGCCATGTCCTGGATGCGCTGACGCGCCTTCGCCTTGCGGTTCTGCCAGGCGACGCCGCCGAGCTTGTCGAGCGTGACGCCCGCGACCTCGGTGCCGAAGCGCGAAAGCACCTCGATATTCTCGACCGGCACGAACAGCTTGTCGCCGCCGTCATAGACCAGGCGCAGGCAGTCATGCGGTGCTTCGGCGACGGAAAGCGTCTCCAGCCCGTCATAGCGGCCGATGCCGTGGTCCTGATGGACGACCAGGTCGCCCTCCTGGATCTCGGTGGCGTCGGCGATGAACTGGTCGGCGCGCTTCTTCTTCCGCGCCGGACGGGCGATGCGCTCGCCGAGCAGGTCCTGCTCGCCGGTTACGGTGATGCCCGGCGCGGTGAAGCCACGCTCCACGCCCATGATGGCGAGGGCGACGGTGCCGGCCGGCAGCGCCTGCACCGCGGCCCAATCCGCGGCGGGTTCGGAGGCGACGCCATTCTCGCGCAGCAGGTTGCCCAGTCGGTCGCGGGATCCGCGGGTCCAGGCCGCCAGCACCGGGCGGCGCTTCAGCTTGAGCTGGGCGTTGGCGTGCTCGGCATAGGCGTGGAAGACGTTCTCGCCGGCGGTGCGGGCCTCGCTGAACAGCACGCCGGGGCGGCCGCCCGCATCAATGCCGCCATCGCCGGAGAAGGGCGTGAAACGCATCACCTGAAGCTCGTCGGAGGCCTCGCGCCAGGCTTCGCGGTCGAGGTAGAGCAGGGCAGGGGGCGCGGGGCGGTAGGGGACCTCGCCCTCATTCACCCGCACCGGGTTACGGCGTGCGCCGTAGTGGTCCGCGATCATCTCGAATCGCGCCGCGAAGACCTCGTCGGCCTGGTGGTCGAGCGAGAGGCTCGCACCGGGGACGTAGTCGAGCAGCGTCTCCATCGTCGCGTGGAAGAAGCCAGCCCAATGCTCCATGCCCGGGTGCCGGCGGCCGGCGGTTACCGAGACATAGAGCGGGTCTTCCGCGGAGGCTGCGCCGAAGGCCTCGCGATAGGCGGCGCGGAAATTCGCGATGCTCGCCTCATCGAGGAACACCTCGCCGGATGGGCGCAGAATCAGCGCGTCCACCTTGCCGCCGCTGCGCTGGGTGCCGGTGTCGAAGCGCCGCAGGCTCTCCACCTCGTCGCCAAAGAAATCGATGCGCACGGGCTCGGTGCGCCCGGCGGGGAAGACGTCGAAGATGCCGCCCCGGACCGCGAACTCGCCATGCTCCATCACCGTGCCGGTACGGCCGTAGCCGTTCGCTTCGAGGAAACGCGCGAGCTGCTCGGGCGGCAACCTGGTCCCGGGCTTGATGTCCATCGTCGAGCCGGAGAAGGCGGACCTGGGCGGCACCTTCTGCACCAATGCGTTCACGGTGGTGAGCAGGATGCGCGGTGCCGTCGCGGGTTCCAGCAGCCGCGTCAGCGCAGCGACACGCTCGGCCACGATCTCGGGGTTGGGGGAGACGCGGTCATAGGGCAGGCAGTCCCAGGCGGGAAAGCGGATGACCTCCACCTCGGGCGCGAAGAAGGCAAGCGCATCGGCCATCCGCGCCATGCGCGCATCGTCGCGGCAGGCATGGACCACGGGACCCTCGAATTCCGCCCGCCGTCGCGCGAGCAGCAGCGCATCATAGCCTTCCGGTGCGCCGTGGACGGCCAGCGATGGCATCAGCGCGCCGCCCTGGCAATGTCGGCGACCATCCGGCGCAGCATGGGCGACTCCGCCTCAGGCGGGATCGCGCGGCGGCCGGACAGCCAATCGGCCAGGTCCACATCGAGCAGTTCCATCACCGCCTCGACCTCGGTGAGCTCGTCATCGGTGAAGCTCGCGATGTGGCGTGCGACGAAACCCCCGACCATGATGTCGGTCTCCTTGGTGCCGCGATGCTGCGCGCGGAACAGCACGCGGCGGCGGCGGGTCTCGTCAGTGTCACTCATGCTCGGCTAATCCCTCAGGCGCTGGCATATAGGCCGCCATGTTCACGCTGTCAGCCCGATGACGGACCCTCTCGCGCCGTTGTTCGCCCCGATTGCCGCGCTGCCGGGCGTGAAGAAGGCCGATCTTCTCGCCAAGGCGGCCGGTGGCGGGCGCGTGCTGGACCTGCTGCTGCACCTGCCCGAACGCGTGCAGCACCGCCCCGTCCTCGAGTCGTTGGCCGGTGCCAGCGAAGGTGCGGAAGTGACGCTGGCGCTCACGCCCACCGGCGAGCCCGCGCGCACGCGCAACGGCCCCTGGCGCATGGCCGCGCGATGCGGCGGACAGGCGCTCGACATCATCTCCTTCTCCCGCGCGACCTGGGCGGGCACCGCGCTTGGGCGGCGATTGCCGGTCGGCGAGCCGCGCCGCGTCGCGGGCCGCATGCGCACCTTCAATGATCGTTGGTCGCTGGAGCTGGACCCGGAACCGCTGGTCGAGCCGCCGGCGACCATCCCAGAATACCAGCCGGTTTGGCCGCTCACCGCCGGCCTCACCTGGCAGCCGGTGCATCGCGCCATGGCGGAGGCGCTGCGCGCGCTGCCGAGGCTCCCCGAGTGGCACAACGCCGCGTTGCTGGCCAAGGAAGGCTGGCCCGGCTTCACCCATGCGCTGCACGCGCTTCATGCGCCCACGGGCGAACCAGGCACGAAGCCACGCCGCCGCCTCGCCTATGACGAGATCTTCGCGCACCAGCTCGCCATCGGGCTCGTGCGGCTGAGCAACCGCACGCGGCCCGGGCGCGCGCTGCGCGGGGATGGGCGCCTGCAGGCCGCCGCCCTGGCCGCCTTCGGCCACAAGCCCACCGCGTCCCAGGCGCAAGCCATTGCGGAGATCGACGCGGACCTCGCCGCGCCGCGACGGATGCTGCGGCTGCTGCAGGGCGATGTGGGGTCGGGGAAGACGCTGGTCGCGGCCATGGCGATGCTGCGCGCGGTCGAGGCCGGCGCACAGGCCGCGCTGATGGCGCCGACCGAGCTTCTGGCCCGCCAGCACCTGCGCACCCTGACGGCCCTGTGTGCGCCGCTGCCCGTGGCCCTCCTGGCCGGTTCGCTCAAGATCGCCGAGCGCCGGAGCACGCTGAAGGGCCTGGCCGATGGGTCCATCCCCATCGTCGTCGGCACCCACGCGCTGTTCCAGAAGGGCGTGAGTTTCCGCGACCTCGGCCTCGCCGTCATCGACGAGCAGCATCGCTTCGGCATCGAGCAGCGCCGCGACCTCGCGGGCAAGGGCGAGGCGCCGGACACGCTGGTAATGAC
Source organism: Pseudomonadota bacterium (assembly GCA_040386655.1). GTDB lineage: Bacteria > Pseudomonadota > Alphaproteobacteria > Acetobacterales > Acetobacteraceae > Plastoroseomonas. The sequence continues at coordinate 4,607 of JAZKFA010000207.1, forward strand.
CGCCACGCCCATCCCGCGCACGCTGCAGCTCTCGCAATGGGGCGAGATGGATGTCTCCCGCCTCACCGAGAAGCCCGCCGGACGCCAGCCCATCGCGACGCGCCTGGTCTCGCGCGAGCGTCATGCGGAGGTCCTCGCGCGCCTGG
>JAZKFA010000207.1:4762-12335 GCA_040386655.1 Pseudomonadota bacterium
GTGGTCGACCGCCTCGGCGAGGCCATGGCCCGTGGCGAGCGCGCCTACTGGGTCGTGCGCGCCATCGCGGGGTCCGAGCGCGATGATTCCGTCGCCGCCGAGGATCGCTACGCCGAGCTCGCGCAGCGCTTCCCCGGCCTGGTCGGCCTCGCTCACGGCCTGCTCGACCTCGGCCCGCGCGAGGCCGCGTTGCTGGATTTCAAGGAGGGCCGCACCCGCATCCTGGTCGCGACCACGGTCGTCGAAGTCGGCGTCGACGTGCCCGAGGCGAGCATCATGATCATCGAGCAGGCGGAGCGCTTCGGCCTTGCCGCCCTGCACCAGCTGCGCGGCCGCGTCGGGCGCGGCGCCGCTCGGTCATCCTGCCTACTGCTGCACTCGGCAGGGCTGTCCGATGGCGAGCGCAAGCGTTTGGCCATCCTGCGCGACACCGAGGATGGCTTCGTCATCGCCGAGGAAGACCTGCGCACCCGCGGCGGCGGTGAGGCGCTGGGCGCGCGCCAGGCCGGTCACCCCGGCGCGCGGCTGCTCGGCAGCGACGATGCCGAGGATTACGGCGGCCTGGTGCAGACCGCGAACCGCGATGCGCAGCACCTGCTGCACCAGGACCCGGCGCTGCAATCGCCGCGCGGGCAGGCAGCGCAACTGCTGCTGCGCATCTTCGGCCACGACATCACGATGGACAGGCTGTCGGCGGGCTGACACCTGGCAGCGACCAGGCTTGCAATTTCGTAACCTGCCTTCACTATTCCGTTCCTGCCCTCCGAGAGCGCCACGCCTGTGCTGAACCCTGTCCACGCGCTCATGGGCGTGAATTTCTTCATGGCCGACCTCCGCGACGGCCTCGGCCCATTCCTGGGCGTCTACCTGCTGCTGAACGGCTTTGCGCCTGGCTCGATCGGGCTGATCAACACGCTCGGCGGCCTTGCCGCGATGGCCGTCATGGTGCCGCTCGGCATTCTGCTGGATGCGACGCGCGCCAAGCGTGCGGTGCTGGCGGCGGTGGCACTCGGCGTGTCGCTCGCCTGCGCGGCGGTCTTCATCGCGCCCGCCTTCGAGATCGCCGCCGCGTCGCGGATGATGTCGGGCATGGCCGGCGCGGCCATCGGGCCGGCGATCGCTGCCATCACGCTCGGGATCATGGGGCAGGGCGGCTACCCGGCGCAGGTCGGCCGCAACCAGGCCTGCAACCATGCGGGCAACGTCTACACGGCGATCCTCGCGGGCGTGCTGGGATACTTCTACGGCCTGGCCGGCGTCTTCGCGCTGCTGGCCTTCAACGCGGCGCTGGCGTGCCTCACGCTGCTGTTGATCCGGCCCCGCGACATCGACCACGCCGTGGCGCGCGGCGCCGCCGCCGATGGCACGGTGCCGGTGTCCATCCTCAGAGCCGTCACGGGATCGCCGGCGCTGCTCGGCCTCTCTGCCACGGTGTTCCTGTTCCACCTGGGCAATGCGGCGATGACGCCGCTGCTGGGCCAGATGATTGTCGCGCGCGGCACCTCCGGCGACCCGATGGCCTATACCGCCACGACGGTCATCATCTCGCAGGGGACCATGATCCTGACGGCGCTGCTCGCGGCGCGGCTCGCGGTCACGCGCGGCTACAACATCGTCTTCCTCATCGCGCTGACCGCGCTACCGCTGCGCGGCCTGACCTCAGGCCTCATCGAGGGGCCCTGGGTGGTGGTGCCGGCGCAGATCCTCGACGGCTTCGGCAATGGCATCATGGGTGTCGCGGTCCCTGGCCTGGTGGTGCGCATCATGAATGGCAGCGGCCACGTCGCGGCGGGCATGGGCGCGGTGCTGACGACCTGGGCGGTGGGGTCCGCGCTGAGCGCGCTACTGGGTGGCTATGTCGCGCAGTATGCCGGCTACTCCGCGGCGTATTTTGTGCTGGCCGGCGTGGCGTCGACGGCGCTGGTGCTGTGGCTGGCGATGGCGCGGGTGGTGCGCGCGGCCGCGCTGCCGCCGGGGATCGTCGCCGCCCGGATCTGACCGGGGCGGTTCAGCCTTCCGTCCCGAAGCAGCGATCGCCGGCATCGCCCAGGCCAGGCAGGATATAGCCGCGCCCATCCAGCTCCCGGTCCAGGGCGGCGGCCAGTATGGGCACGTCCGGGTGTGCCGCGGTCAGGCGCGCCACACCCTCGGGCGCAGCGACCACGCACAGGAAGTGAATGCGCGCACAGCCCGCCGCCTTCAGCTGGTCAATGGCCGCGATGGCGGAACCTCCGGTCGCGAGCATCGGGTCCAGCAGCAGCGCGCCGCGCGCGGCGAGCCCCGGCGGCAAGCGCTGGAGGTAGCCCGTTGGCTGCAAGGTCGCCTCATCGCGCACCAGCCCGATATGGCCGATGGGCGCCTCCGGCAGCACGCGCCGCGCGCCCTCCAGCAGACCGAGTCCGGCGCGCAGCACGGCCACCAGCGCCGGCGGCGGTGCGGCGAGCACCGGGTGCGCGACCACCTCCAGGGGGGTCGCCACAGGCTGCGTCGTCTCGGGCAGCGTCCGCAATGCGTCCGCCGCCAGTATGGCGCCGATCTCGGCCAGGATTTCACGGAAGGTGTTCGATGGCGTCGCACGGTCGCGCAGACGCGCCATGCGGTGGCGCAGCAGCGCGTGGTCGCAGACGACGAAGCTCATCGGTCGGTCAGCCGCAGCTCGATGCGGCGATTGCGCGCGAGCGCCTCGGGCGCGTCGCCGGGGTCAAGCGGCTGGGTGTCGCCGAAGGCGGTCGCTGCCGTGCGGTTGGACGGTAGCCCCTCGCTGATCAGCAGCTGCGCAACCGCGATGGCGCGGGCGGCCGAAAGCTCCCAGTTGGAGGCGAAGCGCGCGGAGCGGATCGGCTGCCGGTCGGCATGGCCATCCACGCGCAGCACCCAGGCGATGTCGGCCGGAATGCGCGTTGTGATGCCGAGCAGCACGCGCGCCAACTCGCGCAGCTGGCGCTCGCCGGCGGGGGTCAGGTCGGCGCTGCCGATCGGGAACAGCACCTCGGATTGGAAGACGAAGCGGTCGCCGACGATACGGATTTCCGGCCGTTCGCCAAGCAGATCGCGCAGGCGGCCGAAGAAGTCCGACCGGTAGCGCTGCAACTCCTCGACGCGCGCGGCGAGTGCGGCGTTCAGCCGCTGGCCCAGCAGGGTGATCTGCGCATCCTTGCCGCGCCCCGCTTCTTCGGCTGCCTCAAGCGCCGCCGCCAGACGCGAGAGCTCGTTGCGCAGCGCCGCAAGGTCGCGCGAGAGAAGTGCTGCCTGCGCGCGGGCGCTGTCGGCGAGGCGTGAATACTGCTGGCCTTCCTCGGCGCGCTGCTCGGCCAGGCGTTCGGCGGCGGCGCGGCGGGTTGCCTCGGCATCGGCCCGCGCGCGTGCCGCCTCGGAGGTCTCGGCGCTACGTTCGGCGCTCTGCTCGGCGGCACGGCGGCGGGCTTCCTCGGCCTCGGCGCGCAGGCGCGCGACCTCGGAGGTCTCCGCACTAAGTGCGGCACTCTGCTCGGCGAGGCGCCGGCGCTCCTCCTCCGCACGCGCCAGGGCGAGGGCTGCCTGCGCCTGTTCTGAGCGCTGGGCGGCGGTCGCTTCGGCGGCGCGGCGGGCGGCTTCCTCGTCGCGAAGGCGGGCCATGGCGGCCTCGGCCTGGCGCTCCAACTCGTCGCGCAGCGCGGTCATGGCGCGGATCTGGTCGGAGAGGCGCGCGAGGTCGGCGAGGCGGGCTTCGATCGTCGCGCTGTCGGCGCGCACCTGGGTGTCGAGCCGGGTCGCCTCCGCGCGCAACGCCTCGGCTTGGCGGCGGGCCTCGTTGAGGTCGCGGATGGTGCGCGCGGCCTCCCCGCCCACCGACTCCGCCCTCGCCCTGGCTTCGGCCAGCTGGCGTTCCAGGGCGGCTAGGCGGTCGGTGCGGGACCGGGTCGCGGTCTCAAGGTCGGCGAGGCGCGCGGCCAGTCGCTCACGCTCCCCACGGGCCGCATCGCGCTCGGTGCCGAGGCGCTCGCGCTCCTCGCGAAGCAGCGACAGCTGGGCGAGGGCCGCGTCACGCGCTGCCCCGCTCGCGGCGATCTCGGCCTGCGCGCGGGCGAGGCGGCCGCGCAGCTCCTCGGCACTGCCGCGTTCGAGCGAGAGCAGCTCGCCGAGTTCCGCGAGCTGGCGGTTCACCCGCTCCAGCGTGCGGTCGCGCGAGGCCAATGTCGTGCCCAGGAAGGCCTGGGCGAGCACGAAGACCATCAGCACGAAGATGATGACCATCAGCAGGGTGGACAGCGCGTCCACATAGCCGGGCCAGGCGTCGAGGCCGCCGCGGTTTCGCCTGCGGTCAGACCCCGCCATGGCTCAGCCCCTGCTCATGGCTGCGGCTGCTCCGCGAGGGCTGCGATGGTGCGCGAGAGGATCTTGATCTCGGTGCGGATTTCCTGCGTCGCCTGTGTGCGGCCCTGCTGGGAATCCTCGAGGATGCGCCTGGCGTAGATCTCGATGTTACGCAGGTTCGCGCGCGTCGCCTCGTCCATCCCGCCGGCGGCCTGGCTCTCGGCCAGGCGCTGCAAGGCCGGGCCCAGGGTGATCTGTGCCTCGGCCACGCGCACCATCACCTGTTGGTTCGCACGCATCAGCTCCGTCAGCACCGCGAGGCGCTCGGCCAGCAGCTGCATCGAATCATTGGATTTCGAGCGGTTCTCCTCGCCCCGGGCGAGGATGCGCTGCATCTCCTCGAGGTTCTCGGCGGTCTGTTCGAGCAGCGCCTGCACATAGGCGGGGACCGAACCCTCGCCCTCCTGCCCGAGCACGCCGGAGGACAGGCGCGTGATGCCGGCGAGCCACTCCTCGAGGTCATTGGCGAAGCGGTTCTGCGCCTGCCCGGCGGTAAGGTCGAGGAAGCCCAGCACCAGCGCCCCGGCAAGGCCCAGCATGGAGGAGGAGAACGCCGTGCCCATGCCCTCCAGCGGCCGCGCAAGGCCGGTCTTCAGCTGGTTGAACATCTGGTTTACGTCGCCCGAACCCACCGACATGGAGCCGATCACGTCGGCCACCGCGCCGATCGTCAGCAGCAGGCCCCAGAAGGTGCCGAGCAGGCCAAGGAAGATCAGCAGGCCCGTCATGTAGCGCGACAGCTCCCGCTTCTCGTCGAGCCGCCCGATGATGCCGTCCAGCACGGACCGCATCGCGACGGCGGAGAGCGAAAGCCGGTCCGAACGCCGCGCTGCCAGCATGGACGCCATCGGGGCCAGCAGCTTCGGCTCCCCAATGCCGGAGCCCTTGGGGCCGCGGAACCCATCCAGCCACTCGACTTCCCGCTTCAGGGCCATCACCTGCGCGATGGTCCAGAAGCAGCCGAACAGCAGCACGCCCACGATCAGCCCGTTCAGCACCGGATTGGCGGCGAAGGCGGTCGCGAGCTGCGGCGCAAGCAGGATGGTGACGAGCGCCACGATCGCGAGAAACGCGACCATGCGGATCAGGTAGGAGTTCGGGCGGGTCATCGCGGCGAGTCGCTCCGGTCAACACCCGGAGGTAGCACATCCAGCCGGTCCATGCCCGCCGCCGTTCGGCCGAGCGGGCGAAGATCGATGCGCGTGGCGTCCAGTCCACCCTGCACCAGCGCCGCCTTGGCCGCCTGCGCGCGGGCAAGCGAGAGGCGCCGGGCGGTATGCGCATCCTCCGCGGGACCCGAGACCTCGGCGAAGACGGTGACGCGGCCGCGGCCCAGTGCCGCAAGGCTGCGCCCATAGGCGGCGAGGGCCGCGCGCGTCGCGTCATCGAGTGTGGTGCCGCGGATGCGCAGCCCGCCATTGGGCAGGGCTTCGAGACCATCGGGCAAGGGCACGTGCGCCACGCGCGGGGTGCGGCCAGGCGCCGGCGGTGCCGGACGAAGCGAGAGCTCGGGCGGGGCCGGCGGCGCGGCGGCAGGTGGCGAGGGAAGGGCGGCCTCGGGGATCTCGGCGGCTGCTTGCGCGCCGGGGACCGGCAGCTGGACAACCTGGATGGCGGCCGGCGCCTGCGCGGGCGGTGCCGCCGGCGCATCCAGCGAGACGGCCACCGGCTCGGGCAGGAATTCGAGCGAGATGGCGATCGGCGGTGCCTCGGGCGGCGGTGCCGGGCCTTCGACGACGGGCTCCGCAGGCTCGGGCAGGAACTCGATCACGCCGGGCGCCTGCGCCCAGGCCGGGAGTGCCAACAGCATCAGCAGGGCGAGCGCGCGCGTCATGGGCGGATGCTGGCGATGCCCTCCGCGACGATCTCGCGCAGGCGCGGGTGGAGCGTGGCATTGCCGGCCACGACATTGCCGCTGGGGTAGGCCTCGCCGCCATCGGGGTCGGTGATGGTGCCCCCCGCCTCGCGCAGGATGACCTGGCCGGCGGCCATGTCCCACGGCTTGATGCCCAGCTCCCAATAACCGTCATACCGCCCCGCCGCGACCCAGCAGAGGTCCAGCGCGGCCGCGCCGAAGCGGCGGATGCCCGCGACCTGCGGCATCAGCGTGTTCAGGATGGCCACGAACTCCGGCTTGCGCGGCACCGAGGCGAAGGGAATGCCCGTCGCGAACACCGCCTCGAGCATGTTGCGCCGGCCGGAGACGCGCAGCCGCTTGTCGTTGAGGAAGGCGCCCATGCCCTTCTCCGCCCAGAACAGCTCATCGCCGGCGGGGTTGTACACGCAGCCCGCCACAAGCTCGGTCTTGTCGGCGCTGATGCGCTTCTCGACGCCGACCGAGACGCACCAGTGCGGGATGCCGTGGAGGAAGTTGGTGGTGCCGTCCAGCGGGTCCACCACCCAGCGGTATTCCCAGTCCGCCGCACCGTGCAGGCCCGATTCCTCCATCAGGAAGGACCAGCCCGGCCGCGCCTTGGTGAGGTCCTGGCGCAGCGTCTCCTCCGCGCGGAGGTCCGCCTGGGAGACGAAGTCGCCTGGCCCCTTCATGGAGACCTGGAGCTGCTCGACCTCGCCGAAGTCGCGCAGCAGGCGCTTGCCGGCCTTGGTGACGGCGGCGATGAGCACCTGCATGGCGGGGGAGAGACGCGGAGAAATGGCCATGGGGGTGCTTTACGTCTGTGGGGCTGAAGTTAGCCCTTGAAGCGTTCGTAGTAGGAGCCGTCCTCGGTCTTCACCACGATCTTCTCGCCCGCGGTGATGAAGGGGGGGACCATGGTCTTCACGCCGTTGGAGAGCAGCGCCGGCTTGTAGGAGCTGGACGCGGTCTGGCCCTTCACCACCGGATCGGCCTCGACGATTTCGAGCACCACGGTCTCCGGCAGGTCCATCGCGACGGGTTCGCCCTCGATGAGGCGGACGTTGACGGTCATGTTTTCCTGCAGGAAGGGCAGGCGTTCGGCCAGGATGTCCTGGGGGACGACGGTCTGCTCGAAGGTCTCGGGGTCCATCAGGACCAGGTTGGTGCCGTCGGCGTAGGAATAGGTGAATTCCTTGTCCTCGGTGGAGAGGCGTTCCACCACATCGGCCGTGCGCCAGCGCTGGTCTTTCTTGGCACCGGATTTGATGTTGCGCATGTCCACCTGGATGATGGCGTTGCCTTTCCCGGGGATCATGATGTTCTGCTTGAGGATGGTGTAGCGCTGGCCCTCGAACTCGATGA
>JAZKFA010000208.1:0-12141 GCA_040386655.1 Pseudomonadota bacterium
CGCGGGCCATGCTGTTCCAGGCAGCCTCGGTCAGCCCGAGATGGCGGCGGGCCGCAGCGGCCGCCGCCGCCCCATCCGCGCGGGCAATAGCAGTGAGGATCTCGCCATGCTCGGCATGGGATTTCTGCAGCCGCTCCGGGGCCTCCAGCTGCGAGGCGCGGAATGGTGCGAGGCGCTGGCGCGTGATCCCCGCCAGCTCCGCCAGGTAGGCATTGCCGGCGCCCGCGTAGAGGCGGCGGTGGAAGTCCACGTTGGCGTCGCGATACTCGGCCAGGCGCGATTGGCGCACCATCTCGGCCATCGCGGCATGGAGCTGGTCCAGCGCGCGCCTGTCTCGCGCTGCCATGGACGCCGCGCAGAGGGTGGCGGCCAGCGCCTCCAGCTCGGCCATGACGCGGAACATGCCGTGCAGCCGCTGCGCATCCGGGCGCGCCACCACCGCGCCCCGACGGGGACGGTGCTCGACCAGCCCCGTGGCGCCGAGCTGGCGCAGCGCCTCCCGCACCGGGGTGCGGGAGACGCCGAATTCGGCCGCGAGCTGAACCTCCTCCAGCGCCGCGCCTGGCGGGCGGGCGCCGGCGACGATCTGCTCGGCGAGCCCGGCGGCGAGCTGTTCGGCGAGCGTGGGGCGCGGCGCGGAGGGCAGCAGGGCGATGTTCATGGGGCAAGGCTTAGCGAAGCGCGTGCCGTGCCCGGCCTAGGCCGGAGTGACGGGGTCGTCCTGCTCCATCCAAGGCGGCGTCGGGTCCGGCTTGCGGCCGCGCACCATCCGGCCACGCGCCAGCTCCGTCACCACGCCATGCAGCGTGCGCAACTCCTGCTCGGTCACCTGTCCGCGCAGGAACCAGTGGCGCAGGTTGCGCACCATCAGGGGCCGCTTATGCGCGGTCTCGAGGAAGCCGCAGGCGTCCAGCTCGCTCACGAGACGGTCGAGAAAGGCCTCCAGCGAGCCCTTGGTCGCGATCTGCGTCTCGTTGGTGACGAAGACCCGCGCGGGCGTGGGCTCCGCCGCCGTCCACCACTCATAGGCGAGGATCATCACCGCCTGGGCGAGGTTGAGCGACATGTGCGCGGGGTTCAGCGGATAGCGCACCAGCGTGTCGCAGCAGGCGAGGTCGTCCGCGGTGAGCCCTGCCCGCTCGGGCCCGAACAGGATCGCCGCGCGCAGGCCCTCGGCGTTGATCGTGCGCAGGTCACCGGCGGCGGCGCGTGCGGTCAGCGTCTCCGTGATGACATGGCGCGGGCGGGGACAGGTGCCCATCACGCGGTGGCAATCGGCCAGCGCCGAGGGCAGATCGGGAAAGATCTCAGCGGCATCGAGGATGCGGTCGGCACCCGACGCCATGCGCCAGGCGACCGGCTGTGGCCAGCCGTCGCGCGGCGCGACCAGGCGGAGGTGGAACAGCCCGCCATTGGCCATCGCACGCGCGGCGGCGCCGATATTCTCGGCCAGCTGGGGACGGACCAGCACGATGATGGGGCTCTCGCCCGGCGGCGGGACGAGGTCGGCGCCGCCCTCCCGCCCGGTCATCGCGCCCTGCCTGTCATCGCGCGAGGAAGGCGCGCAGCTCCGCGATCTCGCGGGCCTGGGCCTCGATGATCGCTTGCGCCATGCGGCGCATCCCGGGGTCCGTGCCGTGGCGCAGCTGGGTCTCGGCCATGGCGATGGCGGCCTCGTGGTGCGGGATCATCGCGGCGGCGAAGTCGCGGTCGGTGTTGCCGGTGAAGGCAATGTCCATCGCGGTGTGCATCCGCGCGTTGGTCGCGCGGAATTCGCGGGTGGAGGGGGCCTCGGCCCCGGCGCGCGCTGGTGCACCGTGGCCAGCGTGCTGGGCCATGGCGGGCGTTGCGAGCAGAAGAAGGGCGAGGGCGGCAAGATGGATGCGCATGGCGAGGTGTCTCCGGCGGCGGTTCAGCTCTTCCGCCATGTCGTGCCCTGCGGGCCGTCTTCCAAGATGATCCCCTGCGCGAGCAACTCGGCACGGATACGGTCGGCTTCCGCGAAGTCGCGCGATTTCCGCGCGGCCAGGCGCGCCGCAATGGCGGCCTCGATCGCCGCCGTGTCGCCGCCGCCCTGCAGCCACACGCCGGGATCGGTCCCGAACAGGCCGAGCGTTCCGGCGGCGATGCGGAAGGCGGCCGCGGCCTCGCCCGGCGCCGGGGCCCAGTTCTGGCCGATGCGCGTTGTCACCGCCGTGGCACTTCCGCCGATGGTCGCGGTGTTCTCCAGCGTGCGCAGGTCACGCAGGCGCGTCAGCGTACCGGGCGTGTTGAGGTCGTCGAGCAGCGGCGCGATCGCCCATTCGGCCATGGTGTTGATCAGCGCGCCATCCGCGGCCGGGGCGCGGGCGAGCATGGCGTAGCCATCGTCCAGCTCGGCCTTTGCCTCATCCAGCCCGGCCTTGGTGAAGTCCAGCGCCTGGCGGTAATGCGTCTTGAGCAGCAGCAGACGGAACGCCTCGCCGGCCCAGGCACCGCTGGCGAGGATGTCGCGCACGGTGAGGAAATTCCCCAGCGACTTTGACATCTTCTCGCCGTCGACCAGCAGCATGCCGTTGTGCATCCAGAAGCGCGCGAAGCGGCTGCCGGGGAAGGCGCAGGCGGATTGTGCCAGCTCATTCTCATGGTGCGGGAACAGCAGGTCGGCCCCGCCGCCATGGATGTCAAATTCCTCGCCCAGGTAGCGCCAGGACATCGCCGAGCATTCAATGTGCCAGCCGGGTCGGCCGCGGCCCCAGGGGCTGTCCCAGCCGGGCGTCTCGGCGTCGGAGGGCTTCCACAGCACGAAATCGCCCTGGTCACGCTTGTAGGGCGCGGGGTCGATACGCGCGCCCGCCAGCAACTCATCCGGCGCGCGGCCGGACAAGGCGCCATAGGCCGCGAAGGAGGGCACGGCGAACAGCACATGGCCTTCGGCGGCATAGGCGTGGCCGCTCGCGATCAGCTTCTCGATGATCTCGATCATCTGGGCGATGTTGTCGGTCGCGCGCGGTTCCACGTCGGGCGGCAGGGAACCCAGCGCCTCCATGTCGCGGTGGAAATCCGCCGTGGTGCGCGCGGTGATGGTGGCGATGGGCTCGCCGGTCTCGCGCGCGCGGGCGTTGATCTTGTCCTCAACGTCGGTGATGTTCCGCACGTAGGTGACGCGCGGATACAGCCGCCGCAGCAGCCGCACAAGCACGTCGAACACCACCACGGGGCGCGCATTGCCGAGATGCGCGAGGTCATAGACCGTGGGACCGCAGACATAGAGGCGGACGTGGTCGGGGTCGATCGGGGCGAAGTCCTGGCGCTCGCGCGCCGCGGAATTGTGGATGCGGAGCATGTCAGTTCGCCGACAGGGTGAGGCGCCGCACGGCGCGTTCGCGGCCGATCAGCGGCAGGAGGGTCTTGAGGTCCGGACCATGGTCCTCGCCGGTGAGGGCCACGCGCAGCGGCAGGAACAGCGCCTTGCCCTTGCGGCCGGTGACGGGCTTCAGCGCCTCCACCCAGCCGGCCCAGGTGAACTCGTCCCAGGGCTCAGCCGGAAGGTGTTCGAGCGCGGTGCGCAGGAAGTCGCGCTCGCTCTCCTGCACGGGGGGTACGATGGTGCCGCGGATGACCTCGATCCAGCCAGGCGCCTCGCGCATCAGGTCGAGATTGCCGCGGATGGCGTTCCAGGCTTCCTCGTCCGCAGTGTCGGGCAGGCGGTCGCGCACGGTATCGAACGGCGCCTCGTGCAGGACCCGGCGGTTGAGTGCCAGAAGCTGGCGCATGTCGAAGCGCGCCGCCGAATGGGACACGCGCGAGAGGTCGTAATCCTTCGCAAGCTCGCGCGGCATTCCGGGAACCGGGTCGACGCTGGTGCCGAGTGCCGCGAGGTAGCCGACGAGTGCGGCCGGCTCGATCCCGTCGCGCCGCAGGTGCCGCAGCGAGATCGCACCCAGGCGCTTGGATAGCGGCCCGCCATCCATGTCCGTCAGCAGCGGCAGGTGTCCGAAGGTGAGCTTCGTCGCATTGCCGCCGAGCGCCTCGTACAGGTCAATCTGGATGCCCGTATTGGTCACGTGGTCCTCGCCGCGCACCACATGGGTCACCCCCGTCTCGAGGTCATCGACCACGGACGTGAAGGTGTAGAGCGGCGACCCATCGGCGCGGATCAGCACGGGGTCGGAGATCGCCTGCAGCTTCACCTGGCGATTGCCCAGCACCGCGTCGCGCCACTGCACAGCGCGCGGCGAGAGATGGAAGCGCCAATAGGGCTGCTTTCCGTTGGCCAGCGCGCGTTCGAGCTGGTCCGGGGTCATGCGCAGCGCCTCGCGGTCATAGACCGGGGCCTTGCCCTCGCGCCGGCGGCGTTCGCGCTTGGCGGTCAGTTCCTCCTCGCTCTCGAAGCAGGGGTAGAGGCGCTTGGTCCCCTTCAGCCGCTCGGCGGCGGAGGCGTAGAGATCAAGGCGCGAGGACTGCGCGAAACGCTCATCCCAATCCAGGCCCAGCCAGGCGAGGTCCTCGTCGATGGCGGCGATGAACTCGGGCTTGGTCCGCTCGGTGTCGGTGTCATCCAGGCGCAGGACGAATTTGCCGCCGTTGCGGCGCGCCAGCAGCCAGTTGGCAACCGCGAGGCGCGCATTACCGGCATGCAGCAGGCCGGTGGGGGATGGGGCGAAGCGGAGTTTCATGGGGTGAGCGATTCATAATTCGTGTCGCGCGGCGAGGTCGCCGGGTGGGCGATGCAATGCGCGACCCAGGCCTGGGTGTCGAGGCCTTCCGTCGTCGCGTATTCGCCGAAGGTGAAATAGGCGTCGCGCAGCGCGACCGGGTCCGGGGTGTCCGCACGCCGGTGTTCGACCTGGGCGCGGATGAAGCGGCGGGCGTATTCCCGGGCGGCCGCGGCGGAGGCGAAGCCGGTGACCTGCCATTCCTCATCGGGGTCCTGGTAGGCGCCGAAATCGCCGCAGAGGACGGAATGGGTCACGGCCATGAAGAATGGCCGTTCGGTTCTATCGTGCCCTCAAGCGGCGGGCGCCGCGTCCCGCGGATTGCCTGGCGCCGGACTGCCGGCGTTCGCTTGTTCGGGCTCGCGGTCCGCAGTGTGGCCCGAAGGCCACCGATCGGCGGCATCGGTATCATGCCTCCCGCTCGTCGTCGTCCTCGTCCTCGTCATCCTCGTCGTCATCAGCGCGGGGGTCGAGGATGCGCCAGTTGCGCTCCTCCGCGTCAACAGGCGGACGGGCGACGAAATCGGCAAGCTCTGTCGCACTTCGCCAGGCCTGGTCGGCGGTGGGGGTGATCTCGGCATCCTCGCCGAACATGTGCCAGGCGGCGAGCACGGCGTCGGGCGTCGCCTTCGGCGCGCGGCAGCGCTCGATGCTGTCGCGCACGTAGCGCCGGGCAAAGGCGTTCGCGTGCTGCAGCGAGGGAAAGCCCGTGATGGTCTCCACCGGCTCGGAGCCGTTGGCACCGGAAAGGTCGAGGATGCGGACGGCGTAGCCGCCCTCGGGGGCGAACAGGTCGCTCACGAGATCAGCGCCGTGAAGCCGTTGGTGATGGGGTAGCGGCGGTCGCGCCCAAACGCCCGGGGCGTGATCTTCACCCCCGGAGGCGCCTGGCGGCGCTTGTATTCGGCACGGTCCAGCATCCGCCAGATGCGCAGGATGGTGGCGCGCTCGAAGCCGTCGGCGACAAGCGCTTCGACGGATTTCTCGCCTTCGATCAGCCCCTCCAGGATGGCGTCCAGCACCTCATAGGGGGGCAGCGTGTCCTGGTCCTTCTGGTCGGGCTTGAGCTCGGCGGAGGGTGGCTTGGTGATCACCCGCTCCGGCATCACCGGCCCCTGCGGGCCGAGCACGCCGGCCGGCACGTTCGCGTTGCGCCAGCGGCACAGCGCGAAGACCGTGGTCTTGTAGATATCCTTTAGCACCGAATAGCCGCCGCACATGTCGCCATAGAGCGTCGCGTAGCCGGTGCTCATCTCGGACTTGTTGCCAGTGGTCAGCAGCATGGCGCCGAACTTGTTCGACAGCGCCATCAGCGTCACGCCACGGATGCGCGATTGCAGGTTCTCCTCCGTCGTATCGGGCGGGGAATTGCCGAACGCGGGCGCGAGCATGCCCGCGAAGGCCTCCATCGCCGGACCTATGGCGATGGTCTCGTAGCGGATGCCGAGCAGGTCGGCGCAGGAGGCCGCATCCTCCAGGCTCTCGGGGCTGGTGTAGGGGGACGGCATCATGACCGCATGCACGCGGTCCGGCCCCAGCGCATCTGCCGCGACCGCCGCCGAAATGGCGCTGTCGATGCCGCCAGACAGGCCCAGCACGATCCCCGGAAAGCGGTTCTTCTCCACATAGTCGCGCAGGCCCAGCACCATCGCGCCGTAGATCTGCGCATCGCGTGTGAGCGGGGCTGCGAGCGCGCCCTGGTCGCATTCCAGCCGCACGCCGGCGCGGCGCCAGGTGGTCAGGCGGATATCCTCGGCGAACATCGGCAGCACGTGGGTCAGCGTGCGGTCTGCGTTCATCACGAAGGAGGCGCCTTCAAAGACCAGCTCATCCTGGCCGCAGATCTGGTTGAGGAAGACGAAGGGCAACCCGGTCTCGACCACGCGTGAGACGGCGAGATCGACGCGGGCCTCATGCTTCTCCGCCTCGAAGGGGGACCCGTTGATGGAGAGCAGGATCTCGGCCCCTGACTCCGCGAGCGTCTCGGACACGGCGGGGAACCACCAATCCTCGCAGACCATCAGCCCGATGCGGAAGCCGCGGAATGGTACCGGCCCCGGCGAGGGCCCGGCATCGAAGACGCGCTTGTCATCGAAGACGCCGTAGTTCGGCAGCTCATGCTTGGCGCGCCGGGCGACGATCTTGCCGCCGTCGAGCACGAAGGCGGCGTTGTACAGCCGCTCCCCATCCTGCCACGGCCCGCCCACGATCAGGCCCGGGCCGCCATCGGCCGTCTCGGCGGCAAGGGTGGCAATCGCGTCCTCGCAGGCCGCGACGAAGGCGGGCTTGCGGACCAGATCCTCGGGCGGATAGCCGGCGATGGAGAATTCAGGCGTGACCAGAAGGTCGGCGCCGAGGCGCGCGGCTTCCGCGCGCGCGGCGCGGATGCGCGCGGCGTTGGTGGCGATCGCACCCTCATGCGGATTGATCTGCGCGAGGGCGATGGTCAGCGTGTCGGCGGGCATTGCCCTTAAATAGGGGGGATTGCCCGGATCGTCACGCACGGAGCAGCGCGCACCCGGAATTGAGGCAACAACCGCAGCGCAAGGCGGTTCTCCCGCCAGGGCAGCCAACACGGGCGGCCGCAGATGCAATCGGGCCTCGGGCCCGTTCGGACATCGGAGATCCACATGCCAGACAATCACGAATCCTCCCGCGTGCAGGCGCATGCCGCGCAACCTCTGCAGGACCCGGCCGGGAAGTACCCGAAGCCACCGTTCAAGCGGCAGCAGCAACCCTGGCCGGGCCTGGCCGGGCAGATGGATCCCCCGCCCGACCACGGCGAGCACAGCTACCAGGGTTCGGGACGACTGCTGGGCCGGCGGGCCCTGATCACCGGCGGCGATTCCGGCATGGGCCGGGCGGCCGCGATTGCGTTTGCACGCGAGGGCGCGGACGTCGCGATCAACTATCTCCCCGCCGAGGAGACCGATGCGCAGCAGGTGATCGACCTGATCCGCTCGGCGGGGCGCAACGGCATGGCGATTCCCGGCGACCTGCGCGACGCGGCCTTCTGCCGGCGGATGGTGCAGGAGGCGATCGAGGGGCTCGGCGGGCTGGACATCCTGGTCAACAACGCCGCGCGCCAGCAGACCCGACTGTCGATGCTCGACGTCACCGATGAGGATTTCGACGCGACGATGAAGACCAACGTCTACGCGCCGTTCTGGATCATCAAGGCCGCGGTCCCGCACATGCCGCCGGGTTCGACCATCATCGCGACGACGTCAGAGCAGGCCTACGACCCCTCGCCCGAGCTCTACGACTACGCGCAGACGAAGGCGGCGAACATGAACGCCGTGAAGTCACTGGCCAAGCAGCTCGCCTCGCGCGGCATCCGCGTGAACGGCGTCGCACCTGGCCCGATCTGGACGCCGCTGCAGGTCTCGGGCGGGGCGACGATGGAGAAGCTCGAGAGCTTCGGCGGCAGCACACCGATGGGCCGTCCGGGACAGCCTGCGGAGCTGGCGTCGATCTATGTCCAGCTTGCCGCGGCCGATGCGAGCTATGCGACAGGGCAGGTCTATGGCGCGGCGGGGGGCAGCGGGCAGCCCTGAGGGCCTCCCCTACCCCTGCTTCTTCCGCGCCCCGTTCCGGCGCAGCAGGAACTCGCGCCCGATCTTCACCCGCGGTGCGCCATCGTATTCCACGATGTCGGCGGTGGCGTAGGTTTCGCTCCATGCGTCGGGGATGAAGCTGCCGGTGCCGACCACGTCGATAGGCGCCCGCGCCTCAGCCATCACCCGGCATTTGCCGACACCGAAGCCGGAGGAGGCGACGATGCGCACACGCGGGTACCCCGCCTCATCCAAGGATTCGCGCATGCGCCAAACGGCCGCGGCGGAGACGCCGGTGCCGACCAGGTGGCGCAGCTCCGTGTCGGACCGGTAGCGCCGGATGGCCGCCGGTGCGTGGCGTTCCAGCACCGCGTAGCTCTCCGCGGGGTCGAGCCCTTCGAGGAAGCGGCCGCCATGAGTGTCCAGCCGCACGGCCATGCGGCCGGAGGCGGCGATCTCGGGGAAGCGTTCACAGACCGCAAGGCCGTCGGTGACCTCCCGCCCGAAGTAGTCCACAAGGACGGTCAGCGCGTCGTCGGGGAAGGTCGCGTGGAACATCTCCGCGGCGCGCACAGTGGATCCGGCATAGCCGATCAGTGCATGCGGCATGGTCCCGCGGCCCGCCGGCTCACCGAACCAATGCGCCGTGGCATCGTTCGCGTTGCCGACAAAGCCCTTGGCCCCTTCCCTCCTCGCGGCCGCGCTGCCGACCGAGGCGGCATAGGCCATCATCTCCTGCATCTCGGCACCGGCGCAGTGTCGCGCCTCCATGGCGAGAAAAGAGACGGCGGGCAGTTCCAGGCACATCTGGTAGGCATTGTGTGCGGCGACGCAGGCGGGGCCGAGCTTCTGCAGGACGATGGTCTCGAGCTCGCTCAGCAGCGCGAAGCTGCCGCCGATGTAGAGCAGAGGGTCACCGGCGCCGACCCAGGTCCCCTCCTCATGCGGCAGCTCGATCGCGAATTCCGTGCCGCGATTCTCCGCGACCGTGCGGAGGAATTCGAGCGCGAGGCGCGGCGCTGAGATCACGGGACGGCGGAGGAAGACGGCGTAGGTGACCTGGCAGTCGCCGAACATCTCGACGACGGTGCGGGTGCGCTTGAAGTAGCTGTCGGTGCGCGCCGCGATCGCGGCGTCGGAGGTCTCCGGCGCCACGTTAGGGATGCTCACTGCGCCGCGACCGCGTGGACCGGGACGCGACGATGCTTCAATTCCTCGGCGATGAGGAAGGCGAGTTCCAGCGATTGCTCCGCGTTCAGGCGCGGGTCGCAGAAGGTCGCATAGTTCTCCGACAGGTTCACCTCGGAGAGGTTGTGCGCGCCACCGAGGCATTCGGTAACGTCCGACCCCGTCATCTCAACATGGACGCCGCCGGCGATGGTGCCCTCGGCCTCATGCACGTCGAAGAAGCCGCGGACTTCGCCCAGGATCGCGTCGAAGCTGCGGGTCTTGTAGGCGCCGACGGTGGTGGTGTTGCCGTGCATGGGGTCGCACAGCCAAGTGACCTGGCGCCCGGCCCGCTTGAGAGCACGCACCAGCGGCGGCAGCTTCGCCTCGACCTTGTCCGCCCCCATGCGCGCGATCAGCGTGAGGCGCCCGGGCTCGTTGGCGGGGTTCAGGATTTCGGCGAGGCGGACCAGCTCGTCCGCGTCCATGGACGGGCCGGCCTTCATGCCGATGGGGTTCTTCACACCGCGGAGAAACTCCACATGCGCGCCATCAGGCTGCCGCGTCCGGTCGCCGATCCAGAGGAAGTGCGCCGAGCACGCGTAGGTGTCGCCCGACGTGGAATCCACCCGCGCGAGCGCCTGCTCGTATGGCAGCAGCAGGCTCTCATGCGAGGTGTAGAAATCCGTCTCGCGCAGCTGCGGGGCATCCGCCATGCCGCAGGCCTGCATGAAGCGCAGCGTCTCGTCGATGCGGATCGTGAGGTCGGCATAGCGCGAGGCAAGCGGCGAGCGCTCGACGAAGCCGAGGTTCCAGCGATGCACTTGGTGCAAATCCGCATAGCCGCCGGTGGCGAAGGCGCGCAGCAGGTTCAGCGTGCCGGCCGATTGCATGTAGGCGAATTCCATCCGCGACGGATCGGGGATGCGGGCTGCAGGCGTGAAGTCAGGCCCGTTGATGATGTCGCCGCGGTAGGAGGGCAGCGTGACGCCATCCTTCGTCTCCGTGTCGGAAGACCGGGGCTTGGCGAATTGCCCCGCCATGCGGCCGAGCTTCACCACCGGGAGTGAGGCGCCGAAGGTCAGCACGACAGCCATCTGCAGCAGCACCCGGAAGGTGTCGCGGATGGTGTTGGCGGTGAAGTCCGGGAAGCCCTCGGCGCAATCGCCGCCCTGAAGAACGAAGGCCTGACCTTCGCCGGCCCTGGCCAGCGCAGCCTTCAGCCGCCGCGCTTCGCCTGCAAAAACGAGCGGCGGAAATCGCGCGATCTTGGCTTCCATCGCGGCCAGGGCCGCCATGTCGGGATAATCCGGCACCTGCCGGATCGGCATCTGCCGCCAGCTCTCCGGGCTCCAGCCACGCGCAGTCATCGTTGTCAGGCTCCTGAATGACGTCTGAAAGCATAGACATACGCGTCGCCGTGGGGAAGCGCGGCTTCGCGCACGGCGGGCAGATCAGACCCCCACTTCGCGCGTGCGGGTGCGCAGCGTCACGAACTCCTCCGCCGCGGTCGGGTGGATGCCGATGGTGCGGTCGAAATCCTCCTTCGTCGCACCCATGGCCACCGCGATGGCGATGCCCTGCAGGATCTCGCCGGCATCCTCGCCCAGCATGTGGACGCCCAGGATCTTTCGCGTGCGCTGATCGACGACTAGCTTCATCAGCGTCTTGCGCCCCTCGCGGCCGGAGATGGTGTGGCGCATGGGCGTGAAGCGGGTGACGTAAATATCCGCCGGACCACGCTCGGCGGCCTCGGCCTCGGTCAGGCCCAGGGTCGCGATGGGGGGCGTTGTGAAGACGGCGGTGGCCACGTTCTCATAGCTCGCGCGGCGCGGCTTGTTGCCGAAGAGCGTGTCGGCCAGCGCATGGCCGGTTGCGGTCGCCATGGGCGTGACGTTCAGCCGGTCGATCACGTCGCCCAGCGCGTAGATGTTGGACTGGCTGGTGCGGTGGTCGTCATCGACCACCACCGCGCCCTGGGCATTGACCGCCACGCCCGCCGCCTCCAGCCCTAGCCCCTTGGTGTTCGGCGACCGCCCGGTGCAGAGGAACACCGCATCCGCCTCGCGGACGAAGTTGTTGGACAGGCTCAGCAGCAGTTGGTCCCCAGCGCGGGCGATGCGGGTGGGAGCGGCGTCGGGGTTCATGGTGATGCCCTGCGCGGTCATCGCTTCCACGATGGCGCCGCGGACATCGACGTCGAAGCCGCGCAGCGGCAGCGGCGAGCGGTAGACCACGTCCACCTCCGCGCCCAGGGCGCGCAGGATGCAGGCGAATTCCAGCGCGATGTAGCCCGCCCCGACCAGGACGGCGCGCCGCGGCAGCGCCTTGAGCGTGAACAGGTCGTCCGAGATCAGCGCCAGCTCGGCGCCGGGAATGTCCAGCCGCGTGGGCGTGCCGCCGGTGGCGATGAGGATGCGCTCGGCGGTGACGCGCTGGTCGTCGAGCTCGATGGTGTTGGCATCGAGCAGCGTCGCGCGCGCGTCGAAGCTGGTGACCCCCGCGCCCTTGAGCAGCGTGCCGTAGATGGCCGACAGCCGCGCCACCTCGCGGTCCCGCGCCTGGGCGAGTTTCAGCCAGTCATGGCCCTTCACCTCGATGTCCCAGCCGAAGCCGCGGGCGTCCGCGGCCCAGCCGCCGTATTCGGAGGCGTTGACCATCAGCTTCTTCGGCACGCAGCCGACATTGACGCAGGTGCCGCCCCAGAAGCGCTCCTCCGC
>JAZKFA010000209.1:0-4733 GCA_040386655.1 Pseudomonadota bacterium
TGTGTGTCCTCGCGCCAGGCGGCCTTCTCGATGGTGGCACGAATGGTGTCCGCGCGGTCCTTCCAGAGCGCTTCGCGATCGGTGAGCGAGAGAGAGGCGGCCGCGCGCGCCAGACGGTCGCAGGCTGCCCAGCACATCGCGGCGGAGTAGGTGTGCACGGCGCTGCGCGTGCGCAATTCCCATAGGCCGGCATCGGGCGTGTCGTGCACCAGCCAAGCGCGTTCGCCGACGGCTTCCAACGCGCGAAAATCCTCGATCCCTGCAATCCGGTACAGCCGCCGGTCGAAGAAGGCCTGCACGTTGGACAGGACGATCTGGCCATAGGCGTCGTGCTGGATCTGCTCGTAGGCCTGGTTGCCGACGCGCACGGGACCCATGCCGCGATACCCGTTGAGCCCGGTCTCGATCCGTTCGGGCAGGGTCGCGGTGCCGCCTACGCCATAGAGCGGCTGGATGTGACCGCCCTTCGCGTTGTCGACGATGTTGCGCAGGTATTCGAGGTAGGATTCCAGAACGTCCAACGCGCCCAGGCGGTTCAGCGCCTGCACCGTGTAATAGGCGTCGCGGATCCAGCAGTAGCGGTAGTCCCAGTTGCGCTGCGAATCCGCATGCTCCGGGATGGAGGTGGTGAGTGCCGCGACGATCGCGCCGGTCTCCTCATGCTGGCAGAGCTTGAGCGTGATGGCGGCGCGGATGACGGAGTTTTGCCACTCGACCGGTGTGGCGAGCCCGCGCACCCATTGTCGCCAATCGGCGACCGTGCGGTCGAGCATGGTTTCGACCGAGGCTTCGAGGTCGCCCTCGAAGGTCTCGTCGGGGCCGAGGAAGAAATGCAGCGGCCGCTCGACACGGAACAGCCGCTCATCCTCGATCCAGCCGATCGGGGCGTTCGTCGTGAGCCGCAAAGTCATCTCGTCGAGGATGTAGCGGATGTGGTTCGATCCGCGCGTGCGCTCGGGGTCCGCGCTGCCCCAGCTGCGCGCGGGCCGCAGCCGCACGCGGATGCGCGGGCTGCCGGCCACGGGGCGGACGATGCGGACGAAGGCCACGGGGCGGAACGGCCGGTTGTGGCGAAGGAAGCGCGGGCAGAAATCGATCACGTCGATGGCGTTGCCCGCCGCATCCGTGTGTCGCGTCGTCAGCACCGGCGTGTTGCGCACATAGGCCTGCTGCGTCGAGACGGAATCCTCGAGGTCGATTTCCCAGAAGCCCCGGGCGCCTTCGCCGGCGCGGGGGTTGTCGTCGAGCAGGGAGCAGAAGGTCGGGTCGCCATCGACGCGCGGCACGCAGCCCCAGGAGAAGCGCCCGGCGCGGTCGACGAGCGCTGAGACCTGGCAATTGCCGATGGGCCAGAGATTGAGCGTGGCGGTCATGGGCAGCCTCCTGCGAGCCAGCGGCGGGTGGCGGCCGGATCGGCCAGGCGATAGGCGGCGGCCGTCGCACGCGGCGGCCCGACCAGGATGCCAGCGCCGCCGCGTGCGCGCGCGGCCTCGAACCCAGTCTCATCGGTGATGTCGTCGCCCATGAAGACCGGCAGCGTGCCGTCCATCGCGGGATGCTGCATGAGCCGTGCGACCGCCGCACCCTTGTCACTGCCTGGCAGGCGTGCCTCCACCATCATCTTGCCATGCTGAACGGCCAGGCCATTCTCGCGTGCGAGTGCCGTGACCAGCGCATGCGCTTCGCCCGCGTAATCGGGTTGCTGGCGGTAATGCAGCGCGACGCCGAGGCTCTTCGGCTCCACGATCACGCCGGTCTCTGCCGCGGCCGCTTCGCGCAGCCGCGCCTCGATCAGGTCGAGGCTGTCGGGGCGGGTGGGACGCTCCTCGGCACCGTCGATCCGATACTCGCTGCCATGGCTACCCGAGAGGGTGAGGGTTTCAGCGATCGGACCGAGCAGCGCATCGAGCTGCGCGATGGACCGCCCGCTGACCAGCGCGAGGCGGCCCTCAAGACGACGCGCCAATTCAGAGAGCAAGTCGCGCAGCGCCGCGTCCACAACCACGGCATCGGGCTGGTCGGCGATCTCGACGAGCGTGCCATCGAAATCCAGGAACAGGCTGGCGCGGCGCAGCAGGGCGGGTGGCGGTGGTGGCAGGTGGTGATCAAAGGACATTGGTTCTCCCGGCGGGCGTACCGCCACCCGGAGATAACGCAATCCGGAGCAATCGCCCGGTAAACAGTTGATGCGCAAGCCGTTCCGCTCACGGTGCGACGAGCCCTCAGGGGCGAACAGCAGGCGTTTCCATGAGCATTCCGGCAGCACGACCCATCAGGAAAAGCTCGATGGCGATGTATTCCGGGGCGCCATAGGCGAATGGCTCGGCCCGCACGCCGGTCATGCAACCGCGGAGGCGACGCTGGAGGGACCCGATCGACTGCCACTCCAGCCGGTACAGCGGATAGCCGGTGGGATGCGCCTGCGGAATGGTGCTGCCCGCCAAGCGCCGCCCGGCATTGTCGTCATGACACTGTGCGCAGGAGAGATCGAGCTGTCCGCGACGCTCCCGCCACAGCGACGCGCCTTCCGTCACGGCTGATGCCAGGCGCGGATCGGTGAGCGGCGCAATCGGTTCGCCACGTGACTGAAGGCCTACATGGGCGCTGAGCGCGAGCAAGACCGGCGCCTCGCGCGCGAGGGGTGGCGCACCTTGCCGTTCTGCGCGGCATTGCGCGATGCGGCCGGCGAGGTCGATCGGGGTCTGGCTCGCCATGTCCCAGGCAGGGTAGCGGGCGGCGACGCCGCGCATGCTCGTACCGGCGTCGCCGTGGCAGGAGGCGCAGGATTGGCCGGCCGGACCGGCAGGTGCCGACCACAGGGCTTCGCCCTCCTGCACCCAAAGCATGGCAGGGTTCATTGCATCGTCGGCCTGCAGCGCCTGGGTCTCGCGCGCCATGTCGGCGAAGCCGGAGCGCCGCTCCTGCGCCGCTGCCGGAAGGCAGCACAGCAGCAGCAGCGCCACACGCTTCATGTGACGCTGATCCGCCGCGTCTCGGTCTGGTCGAAGCCATTGTCGCCCTCCCACCGCAGGGTCAGCGTCCCGCTCTCCGTCACGGTCATGGTGAAGGAGAGAAAGGGGTTGGCCGCGATGGCGGGTGAGAGTTCGGCGGTGAAGACCGGCGCGCCCTCGAAGCTCGCGGTGAAGCGGCGGAGGATGTCGCGCGGCACCACAGAACCGTCGCCGTTGGGGCGGTGCCCGCTCTCCATCAGATGCTGGATGAGGGTGCGGACCGTGATGGTCTCGCCCGCGGCGATCGTGCGGGGAATGTTGATGAGGACGCGGGCCATCTCAACCCTCCAGGCAGGCGGCAAGCGTGACGACGACCTGCGCGCTGTCGGACCAGAATGTACCGTCCGAGAGGGCCGCGACCGCGTGCAGCGTCTGAGAGGTCGCAAGCCGGATGTGCGTGGCCAGCAGCGCGCGGCCGGCGCGGGGGCCGAACTGCGCGGTGATCACATGCGGCTGCGGGTTGCGCTCGGTGAAGATGGCGATGGCGCGGACGTGGTCTTCTTCGGTCATTGGGCTGTCCACGATGACCGAGATCGGCACGGTGTTACCGTTCTCGACCAGCGGCGAGACGTCCAGCGCGACGCGTCCCGTCCGCACGGCGGCGCCACCGGTGAATTCGCGCAGCGCCAGGGCCATCGCCTCGGGCGTCGCGTGCACGATGCGCGGCAGCAGAAACAGGGCAGGGGCGGCCAGCAGCAGTCGGCGTGGGGTGGTCATGGGCTCTCCTCGCGCAGGGTGAGCAGGAAGGCGATCACGTCCTCGATCTCCTGCGCCGAAAGGATGGTACGGCCGCGCAGCGCGGGTGTGACGCGGTGCAGGCCTTCGCTGCGTCCGTAGGAGGGCATGATGCTGTCCGGATTCAAGCGCCGGGAATCAACCACGCGCAGGCGTAGCCCTGCCGCGTCCAGCCTCGCCCCGGCGCCGGCGAGGCTGGGAGCGAGGTTTCCCTGGAAGCGCTCCTCCGGAAAGGGACCGGAATGACACAGCAGGCACAGGCCCTTGGTGCGGTCGGCGATGACGGCGCGGCCGCGCGCCGCATCGCCCGGCGAGTCCGTCAGCGGTTCCGGCAGGCCCTGCGCCAGTGCGGGACCGGCAAGCAGGATGGCAAGGGCGAGGCTAGCCGAACGCATCGGCGGTGATCGTCTCGAACCAGTCCTCAGCGTAGCGCGCCTCGGCTTCGCGTGTGGCCGAGGGGGCGTCGAGCGGGGAGGTGCCTCCGGTGCCGGGGATATCGCTCAGCAGGCCGTTCGCGGGGCGATAGACACCGGCGACGGAGATGCCGTAGCCGGGTGCCACCAGGCTGTAGCAGGTGTTGAGCAGGCGGGGCGTCTGCACGGGCGCACCGCGCAGCAGGGCGGCCACGGCGGCTGCGCAGACGCGGCCCTGCGCATTGGCGGCAAAGGCGGATTTCGGCATAGCGCCCGCGATGGCCGCATCGCCGATCACGTGCATGCTTGGGACGAGGCGGGATTCGAAGCTCCCGGGGTCGATGGGGCACCAGCCGGAGCGGTCGGCCACACCCGCGATGCGCGCGATCTCGCCCGCGCGCTGCGGCGGGATGACGTTGACCACCGCGCCTTCGTGATCTCCGAAATCGGTGGTGATGCGCCGCGATGCGGCATCGACGCCGGTGACCTTGCCGCCGCCAGAAAGCGGAATGTACTCGAGGATATCCGGATACAGCCTCGCCCAGGCGGCCTCGAACAGGCGCTGCTTCGAGAA
>JAZKFA010000210.1:0-2243 GCA_040386655.1 Pseudomonadota bacterium
TCGGCGGCGGCGCGCAACGCGATCAGGCCCTCCTCCTTCCTGCCACTGGCGAAGAGGACCAGCTCCTCGGCGGTCTCGCGCTGGATGTCGACCTGCTCGGCCCAGTAGGCGTCGCGCGCGCGCAGCCCGTCGGCGATGCGGCGCAGCGCCGCAATGTCGTCGGCGGTCTCCGCGGCGCGGCCGGAGCGCGCGAGGCCGATGGCCCTGGCGAAGTGGGTCAGCGCGTCGGTGTAGGGAAAGGCGCTCGCGCGCGCAGGAGATGGCAGCGCCGCCGCCTCGGCCCAGGCGCCGCGTTCCAGCGCGAGGCGCGCCGGCATGGCGGCCGCCGCAAAGGCATGCGCGTTGCGGGGCGGCACGTCCGACCCTGCCCGGCCCGCGGAGGCGCGCCGTGCCGCATCGTCCTGGCCGGTCTGCAGATAGGCGTAGACCATGTAGTCCAGCGCATGGAACTCGCCATCCAGACAAGCCGCAGCTTCCCAGTCGCGGCTCATCCTCCTAGCTTGCTCAGCAGCTTTGGCAGCACACGCCGGCGCACCACTTCCCAACCCACGGCGCCAGCCATACCAGCGGCGCCAAAGGCGAGGTCAGGAACGCCGCCAAGCCCCAGAACACCACGATAGACAAGCCAGCCGAGAGCAATAGTGCCGAGCGCGTCGCCCAGCACGGCCCGCCAACGCCGCGGTCCCTCAACAGCGGTCGTGCGGATGATGGCGGCCAACGCGCCGGCGAGGAGTGCCGCAACCTCTGGATAGAGCTGCATCCAGCCGTCATTGTGATCCTGCGGAGTCATGCGATTCTCCTCCCGGCGCGCCGCGGCGTCCGCTGGTCAAACGGTGACATGGCCGTGTTGAGACGAGGGCTTGCGCGGCGAGGTTCGCTTATACGCTCTCGGTATCCGCAGCGCGCGCAGATGGCGGGTCTGGGTCCGCTGCTCGATGATGGAATTTTCACCGGCACGTGCCGCGGCATCCCAGATGCGGCGCGGTTGAGCTCGGTACAACTTAGGGATGTCTCTAAAATCTAAATCACATTCCTGGAGGGGCAATTGCTATGGGGAGGTCGCAACTTTCCCTACAGCACGCGAGAGCTCAGCCCGGAAGACCAGCACGAGCCAGGCCGTCCAGCACCCGCGACAGCGGCTCGGGATGCAACGCGTCTGATTTGGCCAAGCGCTCGAGTGTAAGGTCCGGGAAGGCGCGCCGGAACAGCGAGAGGGACCGCACCGCCTCGTCGCGGGCGCCCGCATGGATTGCTGCGGCGGCGAGAAAGCGGTGCGGCCAGGCGCGCGCGGGTTGCAGTTCGAGCGCGCGGCTTAGCGCACGTGCCGCACGGGGATAGTCACCTTGAATGAACAGCGCGACCCCGAGTCCAAAGATGCCAATGGCACCATCTGCGCCAGAAGGGAACAAGGCCAGCGAACGTCGAAATGCCGCCGCCGCGCGTACCCCGTCGTTGCGAAAATTCTGCAGGAAGCCAAGCCGGCGCAGCGCCTCCGGCTGCAGCGGGTCGAGCGACAGGCTGCGCTGGATCATGGCTTCGGCGGCATCCAAGTGCTTGGTAAGCGACATCGCTCCCGCCACCGCGGTGAGCACCTCCGGATTATCCGGGGCCAGCGCTACCGCCCGGCGACCCAGCTCCAATCCAAGCGCGCGTTCGCCGTCGGCGTCAGTGACGAAGCAATGATGGCCGCTGATTGCGCGCGCAAAGGACGCGAGTGCCAGCGCGCGCGGGTGGGCGGGATCGCGGTGCAGCGCCTCACCTAGGAGATCAATCGCCATCGCCGTCGCGATGGGTTCCTGACTCAGCGCGGCAGGTCGCGACCGCGCCACAAGCGTTTCCACATCTGCTCTATTCAGTGGCATGCGCCGAGCCCGTGCGGCCTCTTCGGCTGTAATCGCACTGCGGATCGCGCGAGCGGCTCGGTCTGCCCATGGCACTCCACAGCGCAGGCCAAGCGCCTCGCGGTGCGTGGCGAGCGTCGCTCCGCTGGCGGGGTGCAGCAGCCGAAGCACGACCGTCGTACCATCGACACGGCCCTCGACGGCGAGCGCGGCGGATGTAGCGCACGGTCCATCCTCGCGAAGAAGAGCAATCCCGGGCGCCCGGCCCAGCGCAATGGCGAGGTCGTCCGCGGCACGGCGTGCCGCCGAGGCATGGACGCTGGTCGCTGGTAGGAGGTCCCGAAGGACGATGGCGTCGCGCGGCCGCTCATTCTTGGTCAGCGCCCGCCCCAGGCCGAAATA
>JAZKFA010000211.1:0-6269 GCA_040386655.1 Pseudomonadota bacterium
CGGGCTGTTTCCGTTTGTGGTGCTGGTGGTGGCGAGCCTGCTGACGCGTCCCACGGATGCGGCGCGCGTGGCGCAGTTTTATGGAAGAATGAAGACTCCGGTGGGCGACACGCCGGAGCTCGAAGTCGCGGCGATCGAGATCATCAACCTGATGCCGACCGGTCGGGTCTTCCACCGCGTCATCGACCCCGAGCGCGACATTCCCTCCGATGCCTCGCGCATCCACGGCATCACCAGCATCGACGTTGCCGGCAAGCCCGTCTTCGCCGACATCATCGACGAGCTGGAAGCCTTCCTCGGCGACGACCCCGTCATTGCGCACAACGCCCGCTTCGACTTCGCCATGCTCGACGCTGAATACGAGCGCTGCGGCCGCGCCCCCCTGAGCCGCACCCGGATGGTGGACACGCTTGAACTCGCCAAGCGCCGCTATCCCGGGATGCCGAACAGCCTCGACGCGCTCTGCCGGCGGCTGAACATCGACAACTCCATGCGCACCTCGCACAACGCGCTGCTCGACGTGCGGCTGCTGGCGGAAGTGTACCTGGAGCTGATGGGCGGGCGTCAGCCGGGCCTCGTGCTGGCGGTCGAGCGCAGCGCGCCGGCGCTGCTGCCCGGAGAGGCGCCGATTGCCAGGACGCCCATCCTGATCGAGGTGGATGACGCGTCGGCGGAGCGCCATGCGGCCTTTATCACAACGAAGATCAAAGATGCGCTGTGGTTGAAGCAAGACTGGGGGAAATGAATTTCCCCCAGATCCCCATTCTTTTATTTTTATCGATTGGCACCGATCCCAGGGCCAGCACCAATAATCAAAAATAAAAGAAGGGGTTCGGGGAATTCTTTCCCCGACCTTTTTCAGCCCTCGCGGACCACCCGCACCAACGCAGCCACATGCTCCGGCGGCGTCGGCGGCAGGATCCCGTGGCCCAGGTTGAAGACGAAGGGGCGGCCGCGCATCGCATCCAGAATGCCTCGAGCCTGCGCCTCCATCGCCTCGCCGCCCGCCAGCACCGACAAGGGATCGAGGTTGCCCTGCAGGGTGATCCCAGGCGCGACCGCACCCCGCGCCCAGTTCGGGTCCATCGACGTGTCCATCGCGACCGTGCCCACGCCGGCGCGCTCCGAATATTCCACCAGCATCGGGCCGGCCAGACGCGGAAAGCCCACCAGGGGGATCGTCGGGTACTTCGCGCGGACGAGGTCTACGATCCGCCGGGTGGGTTCGATCACCCAGCGGCGGAATTGGCTGGGCGGCAGCATCCCCGCCCAGCTGTCGAAGATCATCAACGCCTCGGCGCCGGCATCGGCTTGCGCAAGCAGGTACTCGGCCGTCGCCGATACCACCGTGTCGATCAGCTTGGCGAACAGGGCGGGATCCGCATAGGCCATGCCCCGCGGTGCGGCGTACTCCTTCGAGCCATGGCCCTCGACCATGTAGCAGGCGACCGTGAAGGCGCCGCCGGCAAAGCCGATCAGCGTGGTCGAGGGTGCCTCGGCGGCCAGCCCCGCACGCACCCGGCGCACCGTCTCGTAGATCGGCGCCGCGCGCTCCGCGACGAGGTCCGGACGCAGGCCCCCGATCGCGGCCGCGTCGCGCACCGGCTCCAGCACCGGGCCTTCGCCCTCGGCGAAGCGCAGCGGCTGGCCCAGCGCCCAGGGCACGATCAGGATGTCCGAGAACAGGATCGCCCCATCCATGCCGAAGCGCCGGATCGGCTGGATCGTCACTTCCGCAGCCGCCTCGGGCGTGGTGCACAGCGTGAGGAACCCGCCCGCCTTCTCCCGCAGGGCGCGGTATTCCGGCAGGTAGCGGCCCGCCTGGCGCATCAGCCACATCGGCGGTGGCCACACCGCCTCTCCGTTCAGGGCACGCAGCAAGGGCTTCGAGACAGGATCCATGACCCAAGCTTTCCCTTAATTTTGAAGATTTAAAAAGGGGTTATGTGCAGTAGGGGGTGTGGATCATGGGGACGCAGTGCGGCCGGAAATGCTCCACAGGTGTTTCCACAGGCCGGCTGCGTGAAAGGACCGCCTGGCAGCAGCGCCAGGGCGAGTTATGCGGAAGTCGCACGGCGTTCGTCCCAGGCCATCCCCCGGCCATGCGACACTCTGCCACAATCCCCGTCTTGCACAGGCAGGCGTTAATGCGGCCTTCTTGCCCCCACTACCCCCAACTCGCGCAGGTGTTTCCCACAGGATGCCCAACAGGACCATCAACCTCCACTTGGTCTCCGACAGCACCGGGGAGACGCTGAACTCCATCGCGCGGGCCACGCTCGCGCGGTTCGAGGATGTGCGCGTCATCAATCACCGCTGGTCCCTCGTCCGCTCCCGCCTCCAGCTCGACCGCGTGCTGGAGGGGATCGAACATGAACCCGGCCCGGTGCTGTTCACCCTGGTGGATCGCAGCCTCAAACACACGCTCGAGGAGGCCTGCGCCCGGCTGCATGTGACATGCCTTTCGCCGCTGGATGGTGTGATGGAGCTGCTGCAGGGCGCGATTGGCACCCCCGCGCGCGAGAAACGGGCGGCGCAGCACGTGATGGATGCGGATTACTTCCGGCGCATCGACGCCATGCACTACGTGCTCTCCCATGATGACGGGCAG
This sequence comes from Pseudomonadota bacterium, assembly GCA_040386655.1. Taxonomy (GTDB): domain Bacteria; phylum Pseudomonadota; class Alphaproteobacteria; order Acetobacterales; family Acetobacteraceae; genus Plastoroseomonas. The sequence continues at coordinate 2,612 of JAZKFA010000211.1, forward strand.
GGCACGGCGGGGATCGCGGAGGCCGATGTGTGCCTGGTCGGCGTCTCCCGAAGCTCCAAGACGCCCACCTGCTTCTACCTCGCCAACCGCGGCATCAAGGCGGCCAACGTGCCGATCGTGCCCGGCGCCACCCTGCCGCCCGAGCTGGAGGCGCCGCCCTGCCCGGTGGTTGGCCTGCATATCGAGGTGAATGCACTGATCGATATCCGCCGCCATCGCCTGCGCCTGATCGGCGCCTCCGGCGTGCGCCAGGACGCGAATGACTATATCGACCATGAATCCGTCAAAGCCGAGATCGTCGCCGCACGGCGGCTCTGCACCACCCGCGGCTGGCCGGTGATCGACGTGACCCGACGCAGCATCGAGGAGACGGCGGCGACCGTGCTGCAGCTGATGGATGGCTGGCACGCGCGCCGCCGCGGCGTGGAGGCCGAGGCGCGCGCCGCACCCACGGACCCCGCCGCCGCCGTTCTCGGGACCAGCCCCACGCCATGATGGTGCCCGGCGCACCGCGCCTAGTGCTCGCCAGCGGGTCCGCCTCCCGCCGCGCGGTGCTGACTGGCGCCGGTGTCGCGTTCGAAGTCGCCGTCGCGCCGGTGGACGAGGCGGAGATCAAGGCCTCCTGCCGGGCCGAGGCCATTCCCATCGCCGACACCGCGATCATTCTCGCCGACGCCAAGGCCATGCGTGTGGCCCGTACCCGCCCTGACGACCTGGTGCTCGCCGCCGACCAGATGCTCGCCTGCGATGGCGAGTGGTACGACAAGCCCGCCGATCTCGCCGCCGCGCGCGCCCAGCTTCTCGCACTGCGAGGGCGGCCGCATGAGCTGGTGAGCGGCATGGTCGCCTGGCGCGGCGGGCGGCGCATCTGGCAGGACGTCACCATCTCGCGGATGGAAATGCGCAGCTTCTCCGATGCCTTCCTCGACGCCTATTTGGCCGAGGAGGGCGCCGCACTTCTCGCCTCCGTCGGCGGCTACCGGCTGGAGGGGCCGGGCGTGCAGCTGTTCGCGCGCGTCGTAGGCGACCACTCCGCCATCCTCGGCCTGCCGCTGATGCCCCTGTTGCGATTCCTGCGGCAGCACCACGTGCTGCTGGATTGACCCTGCGAGGACCTCGCCCATGAACCGACGCCAGATCCTCGCCTTGCCGGCGGCCCTCGTCACGGGCATGGCCGCCACGCCCTCCGGCAGGCCGGGGCCGGATGGCGTCACCCGCACCCATGCCATGTCCCTGCTGGGCGAGCCCGCGCTGCCGCGCGACTTCCCGCACTGGCCCTGGGTGAACCCGGCCGCGCCCAAGGGTGGAGAGATCGTGCTCGGCGCGCTCGGCAGCTATGACAGCCTGAACAGCTTCATCCTGCGCGGCACGCCCGCCGTGGGCCTGGCCAACATCTACGACACGCTGCTGAAGGAAAGCTCCGACGAGGGCAGCGCCGAATACGCCCACCTCGCCGCCGAGATCGAGTTGCCGGCCGACCGGCTCTGGGTGGCCTTCACCCTGCACGAGCAGGCGCGGTGGCATGATGGCCGCCCCATCACCGCCGACGACGTGGTCTGGACCTTCAACACGCTGCGCACCTCCGGCCGCCCCACCTATCGCGGCTATTGGGCCGATGTCCGTGAATGCGTCGCAGAAGGCCCGCGGCGCGTCGTGTTCCGCTTCGACTCGGCAGAGAACCGGGAGCTGCCGCTCATTCTCGGCCAGCTGCCGGTGCTGCCGAAGCATTTCTGGGAGGGACGGGATTTCGCGCGGCCCTTGCTGGACGCCCCGCTCGGCTCCGGCCCCTACCGGATCGAGCGCTTCGAAACCGGGCGCGGCATCATCTACCAGCGCGTGGACAACTACTGGGCGCGCGACCTGCCCACCATGCGCGGCACCAACAACTGGGACCGCATCCGCTACGAGTACTACCGCGACACCACCGTGGCCTTCGAGGCCTTCAAGGCCGGCCAGATCGACTTCCGCCAGGAGAACAGCGCGCGCGACTGGGCGACCGGCTACGACTTCCCCGCCATCCGCCGCGGCCTGGTCAAGCGCGAGGAGATCCGCCACGAGATCCCGACCGGCATGCAGGCCTTCGCGATGAACCATCGCCGCCCGCTGTTCCAGGATGCGCGCGTGCGCCGCGCCATGATCGAGGTCTTCGACTTCGAATGGATGAACACCAACCTGTTCTTCGGCAGCTACACGCGCACCGCCTCGTATTTCTCGAACTCGGAATTCGCCGCAACGGGCATTCCCTCGGGTGATGAGCTCGCGGTGCTGGAGCCGCATCGCGCGCGCTTACCCGCGGCCCTCTTCACCGAGGAATACCGCCTGCCGGTGACCGACGGGTCCGGCAACAACCGCGACGGGCTCCGCCGCGCGCTTGCGCTGCTGCGCGAAGCCGGATGGACAGTGCGCGAGCGCCGCCTGGTCAACGCCCAGGGCCAACCCTTCGAGTTCGAGATCCTGATCCAGGGCGCGACTTTCGAACGCATCGCCCTGCCCTATGTCCAGGCGCTGGAACGCCTCGGCGTCACCGCGCGCGTGCGCACCGTGGACCCCGCGCAATACCAGGTGCGCGTCGATGCCTTCGACTACGACATGACCGTGGATTCGATGGGCCAGAGCCTGTCCCCGGGCAATGAGCAGCGCGACTACTTCACCTGCGAGAAGGCGCGCGAGAACGGCAGCCAGAACGTTACCGGCATCTGCAACCCTGTCGTCGATGCCCTCGTCGAGCAGGTGGTGAACGCGCCAGACCGCGCGGCGCTGGTCGCCCGCACCCGCGCGCTGGACCGGGTGCTGCTGTGGGGCAACCACGTGATCCCGCAATGGCACCTGCGCAGCTTCCGAATCGCCTACTGGGACAAGTTTGGCAAGCCGTCGCGCAACCCGCGCTACGGCATCGGCCTGGACAGCTGGTGGATCGAGGCCCAGCGCGTCGGCGCAGTGGAGGAAGGCCGCAGAGGGAATTAGTGGGAAGGGGCGCTCCGGCGCCGGGGGCGCATGTGAGCTCGCAGGGGGCGCGCGATGCGCCACTGGTCTCGAGGCTCGTCCGGGACTTGAAAGCGGGCGGAGCCGCATGCGCTGAACGCCACCCGTTCCGTCGCGCGCCTTCTTGCCCTACCCTCTCATTATGCCCGTCATCGATGCGCTCGCGCCCTTCTATCTCTGGACGAAGTCCCTGCACCTGATCGCGGTCTTTGCCTGGATGGCCGGGCTGTTCTACCTGCCCCGGCTCTATGTCTATCACTCGCAAATCGCCCCCGGCACCACCGAGAGCGACCTATTCATCACCATGGAGCGGCGCCTGCTCCGCGCCATCATGAACCCGGCAATGATCGCGGCCTGGATCCTCGGCATCGCCCTGATCCTCACCCCCGGCGCCGTCGACTGGCGCGCGGGATGGTGGCACTCGAAACTGCTCGGCGTCCTCGCCATGACGGGCTTCCACGGACACCTCTCTGTCGCCCGCAAAGCCTTCGCCACCGGACAACGACCGCGCACCGAACGCTACTGGCGCGCCGTCAACGAAGTGCCCACCCTGCTGCTGATCCTGATCGTCATCATGGTGATCGTGAAGCCGTTCTGAGGGAGGAGCAGGCCAGGGGCTCTGCCCCTGGACCCCGCCAGGATCGTGTCGATCCTGGACCTCCATCTGTTGGTTCTG
>JAZKFA010000212.1:0-8253 GCA_040386655.1 Pseudomonadota bacterium
GCCTCCCCGGCGCGCCGGCGCACCTCGATCCAGGTGTCGTTGATCGCCTCCCACATGTCCACGGTCAGGGCGGCGCGCACCTGGCGTGCATTGCGCCGCGCCGCCTCGATCGAGGGCACCAGGCCGGAGGCATTGTCGGGGTCGAGGATGAGGTGGTGCAGCACCGCCTCCCGCGTCGCGGTCTCGTGCTTTTCGAAGAAGCCCTCATCCGCGCCGGTGGCGACCAGCAGGGAGCGCCATTCCTCGTCGCGATGGGTGAGGCCTGCCATGCGCGCAGCGACCTCGAGGCCGCGGGCGACATTGCCCGCGCGCTCGGTATAGCGGCCGAGCCAGAACAGGCTGTCGGCGGTGCGGCTCAGCATGGCGTCAGCCCCCCTGTCGCTGCGACTGGGACTGCGATTGCGATCCGCCGGATTGCCACTGGGACTGGGATTGCGACTGACCGCGCGCGGATGGCCCGTCATCCTCCAGCACCCAGGTGTCCTTCGTCCCGCCGCCCTGGCTTGAATTGACCACCAGGGACCCGTCGAGCAACGCCACACGCGTCAGGCCGCCGGGCACGATCCGCACCTGCTTCCCCGTCAGCACGAAGGGGCGGAGGTCGACGTGCCGCGGCGCGATGCCGGCTTCGACCAGCGTCGGCACGGTGGACAGCGCGAGCGTCGGCTGGGCGATGTATTCGGCCGGCTTGGCCCTGATGCGGGCTGCGAAATCCTCGCGCTGTTCGCGCGTCGAATGCGGCCCCACCAGCATCCCGTAGCCGCCGGAGCCATGGGTCAGCTTCACCACCAGCTCATGCAGGTGTTCGAGCACATAGGCGCGGTCGGCATCGCGCTCGCACAGGTAGGTCGGCACGTTGGAGAGCAGCGGCTCCTCGGAGAGGTAAAAGCGCACCATCTCGGGCACGTAGGGATAGATGGCCTTGTCGTCCGCGATGCCCGCGCCGGGCGCATTGGCGAGGGCCACGTTGCCCGCGCGGTAAGCGCGCATCAGCCCCGGAATGCCGAGCATGGAATCCGGCAGGAAGGCCTCGGGGTCGAGGTACTCGTCGTCGATACGGCGATAGATGACGTCCACCCGCTGTGGCCCGTTGGTGGTGCGCATGAAGACGATGTCGTCACGCACGAACAGGTCGGCACCTTCGACGCATTCCACGCCCATCTCGTCGGCCAGGAAGCAGTGTTCGTAGTACGCGGAGTTGTAGGCGCCAGGCGTGAGCAGCACGACGCGCGGCGTGCCCGGGCAGCGCTCGGGTGCGACGGATTTCAGGGTCTCGAGCAGTTCCTCGGGATAGTGGCCGACCGGGGCGATGCGGTGCGTCGCGAACAGCTCCGGGAAGAGGCGCATCATCGCCTCGCGATTCTCGAGCATGTATGAGACGCCTGACGGCGTGCGGCAATTGTCTTCCAGCACGAAGAATTCATCCGGCCCCGTGCGCACCACGTCGATCCCCGCGACATGGGTGTAGACGCCACCAGGCGGGGTGAATCCTTCCATGATCGCGCGATAGGTCGCGTTGCCGGTGATGAGGCTCTCCGGGACCTTGCCGGCGCGGATGATGTCGCGCTTCCCGTAGACATCCTTGAGGAAGAGGTTCAGCGCGCGCACCCGCTGCTCCAGCCCCCGCGCCAGGCGTCGCCACTCGCCCTGGCCGAGCACGCGGGGGATCAGGTCGAAGGGGATCAGCCGCTCGGGATCGCCACCCTCCCCGTATACCGCGAAGGTGATGCCGATGCGGCGGAACAGCAGCTCCGCCTCGCGCCGCTTGAGGCCCAGCGCCTGAGGATTTGTGCCGTCGAGCCATTTCGCGACGCCGGCGAAGCAGGCGCGCAGCCCATCCTTCCCGTGCATCTCGTCAAAGGCTTTGGGCAGCGCGAAAGGCTCACTCGGCATAGAAGGTGCGGCTCCCCTTGGCGCTCGTCCGGAATGCGGTTCCAACGAGGAGGTTGCAGGAAGCGGGCCAGGGTGCAAGCGCGATATGCATCGCAAATCGCCCAAGCGATGCCCCGGCTGCACAAGACCCGGGCAGGACGATGCCCTCCGATGCGGCGACTGGGGTTTTTGTCGCACGCCAACATTGCGGAGCGTTGCGGCGGCTAGGCGATGCCGACCGGGCTACCCGTCGCAGGCCATGTGTCCTGGCAGCGCCCTCCTGCAGACGGCGTACGCCAGGGAACAACGGGCGGGTCCGCCCAGCGCGAACTTCTCGGAAGGCGCTGGCCGCCTCCGGCAATTCCATGCAAATCGCACCACCGCCGGGGCAAGGGTCACAGCAGCTTGTCCAGCGTAATCGGCAGCGAGCGCACCCGCTTGCCGGTCGCATTATAGACCGCGTTCGCCACCGCAGCACCCACGCCGGTGATCCCGATCTCGCCAATCCCCCGCGCTCCAAGCGGGCTGTGCGGGTCGGGGATGTCGGTCCAAATCACGTCGATCTCGGGCACGTCCATGTGCACGGGCACGTGGTACTCGGCGAGCGACGGGTTCATGATCCGTCCGCTGCGCGGATCACGCTGCGTCTCCTCCATCAGCGCGAGGCCGAGACCCATGATGATGCCGCCGCGGAACTGGCTCGCTGCGGTCTTCGCGTTGAGGATGCGGCCGCAATCGAAGGACCCCAGGAACCGGCTTACTCGCACCTCGCCAGTGATGGCGCTGACGCGCACCTCGCAGAACTGCGCCCCGTAGGAATGCATGGAGAATTTCTGCGCCTCCAGCGGCGGCGCCGCAGATGCCTCAGCACTGATCTCCTCGCGCCCGGCGCGGCGGAGAATGGACACGTAGCTCTCCTGCTTCGATGGATCCTTCCGGCACGCGAGCCCGCCGTCGCGCGCCTCCACCGCGTCGGCCTTCAGCCCCGCGAGCGGCGAATCATTGCCGGCGAGCTTGAGCAGCGCCGTCTTCAGCGCGTCATGGGCCGCGATAATTCCAGCCGCGACCGAGACTGTCTGAGAGGAACCCCCGGCCATCGATCCATCGGGCAGCGCGGTGTCGCCGTATTCGAACAGCACCTGGTCCATGGGTAGGCCCAGGCGCTCCGCGGCGTGCTGGGCCTGCACCGTGGCGGTGCCCATGCCCATCTCATGCACGGCGGTCGAGACGATGGCCCGGCCGTCCGCAGTCAGCCGGATGCGCACGCTGCCCCCGGGCATGCGGTAGTAGGGATAGGTCGCGGTCGCGACACCCATGCCAATGTGCCACTCGCCTTCCTGCCTCGCCCCTGGCGTCGCGCTGCGCTTGTCCCATCCGAAGCGCTCGGCGCCGCGCGTGTAGGCTTCCATCAGATTGCGCGAGGAGAACTCGTTGCCGGAGGTCGGGTCCTTCGCCGGTTCATTGCGGCGGCGCAGCTCGATCGGGTCAATGTTCATCGCCTCGGCCAGCTCATCCATCGCGCATTCCAGCGCGAAGGTACCGATTGATTCACCCGGCGCGCGCATGAAGGTATTGGCCACGATGTTCATGTCCGCGATGCGCTGGGCGATGCGGATATCGTCGGCTGAGTACAGGTGGCGGGCGGGGAAGGTGAACTGCTCGGGGCAGTCATTATGCGTCGTCATCGCGGCTGTGCCGGTGTGGATCAGCGCGGTCAGCTTGCCGTCTGAACGCGCCCCCAGGGCGACGCGCTGCTCCGTTGTCGTGCGGCCGCCCACAGAGCGGAAGACGCCTTCGCGTGACAGAACCATCCGCACGGGCCGCCCGCTGACGCGCGAGGCCGCCGCCGCGACGATCTGGTGGTCCCAGAGCGACTTGCCGCCGAAGCCGCCGCCGACATAGGGCGACATGATTCGCACCTGATCCTCACGGATCCCGAAGATCTGCGCCATGGTCCAGCCGACATGGGTAACCATCTGCGTCGCGTCATGGATGGTGAGGTTGTCGCCGTCCCAGGCGAGCGTCGCGGCGTGCAGCTCGATGGCATTGTGGTTCTGGAACGGGGTGCGGTAGGTCGCGTCCACCTGGAAGGCCGCCTGCTTCAGCGCTCCCTCCGCATCGCCCTTCTCGACCGAGGGCGGCTCGCCCAGGATGTCGCGCGGCACGCGCGTGGTCCCCTTTGAGGCTTCGAAGTCGGTTATGGCCGTCGCGCTCTCATAGCGCACGCGGATCAGCGAGACGGCGTGGTCCGCCTGCTCCTGCGTGTCGGCCAGAAGCACGGCGATGGGCTGCCCATTCCAGTGGATCTCCGCATCCTGCATCACCGGCAGGTTGGACGTGCCCGCGGCCTTGGGCTTGGAGTTCATCAGCACCGGTGGCGACAGGCGCGGGGCGTTGCGGTGGGTCATCACGAACACCACGCCCGGCGCGGCTTCGGCGGCCGAGGTGTCGATCGCCGCGATGCGGCCGCGCGCGATGGAGCTGTGCAGCAGGGCCGCGTAGGTCAGCCCTTCCATCGGCACCTCGGCAGCAAAGCGAGCCCTGCCCTGGACCTTCAGCGGTCCATCAAGGCGCGACACCGGCGCGCCGATCAGCCCGTGCTTGTGCATCAGCGGGTCCGGCGTGCCGCCCGGCAGCCAGCGGGCGGGCACCATGCCGATCGCGGTCTTCAGCAGCGTCTGCGCGGCTTCCTGGATGGAGGTCATGCGGCGTCTCCCGCGAGGTCATAGAGGGTCGCGACGATGACACGCCGCGCGAGCTCGATCTTGAAGGCGTTGTCGCGCAGCCCCGCGGCCTCGGCGAGTTCCGCCGCCGCGGCCTCCGCGAAGCTTGCCTCGGTCGCAGGCTGGCCACGCAGCGCGGCTTCCGCGGCGAAGGCGCGCCACGGCTTATGCGCGACGCCGCCCAGCGCGATGCGAACATCGCGCACCCGCCCGCCGTCGACGTCCAGCATCGCCGCGACGGAGACCAGGGCAAAGGCATAGCTCGCGCGATCGCGCACCTTGCGATAGGCGGCCCGCCGCGCAAATGGCAGCGCGGGCAACTCCACGGCCGTGATCAGCTCATGGGGGCGCAGCACGGTGTCGATGTCGGGATGCCCGCCAGGGAGGCGGTGCAGCTCCACCAGAGGAATGCTCCGCGCGCCGTCAGGGCCTTCGACATGCACGATCGCATCCAATGCCGCCAGCGCCACGCACATGTCCGACGGATGCGTCGCGACGCAGCTCGGCGAGGCGCCGAGGATCGCGTGGATGCGGTTGATGCCGTCGATGGCGTCGCAGCCCGTCCCCGGCTCGCGCTTGTTGCAGCGCGAGGCCTCGTCATAGAAATACGTGCAGCGCGTGCGCTGGAGAATGTTCCCCGCCATCGTCGCCATGTTGCGGATCTGACCGCTGGCGCCGGCGAGGATCGCGCGCGACAGCAGCGGAAAGCGTTCCCGCACCGTGCGGTCGGCGGCGACCGCGGTGTTGGTCGCGGCGGCGCCGATCATCAGTCCTCCATCCGCGCGCGCCTCGATGGCGTGTGAGAAGCGCGTGACGTCGAGCAGCGTCTTGGGCCGCTCCACCCGCTCGCGCATCAGGTCGACCAGGTTTGTCCCGCCACCGAGATAGCGGGCTTGCGAGGCATCGGCGGAAGCGCGGATTGCCGCCGCGGGGTCGGCCGGCCGCGCGTAGGTGAAGGGGGTCATGCCGGCACCTTCGTGTGCAGCTCGGTAATAGCGGCGGCGATGCCGTTATAGGCGCCGCAGCGGCAAAGATTGCCGCTCATCCGCTCGCGCAGCTCGTCGCTGCCCAGGTCGATGCTGCTGGCGTCGAGATCGGCCGTCACCGCGCTGGGAACGCCGCGCGCGACCTCGTCGAGCATCGCAACCGCCGAGCACAGCTGGCCCGGCGTGCAGTAGCCGCACTGGAACCCATCATGCTCGATGAAGCCCTCCTGCAGCGGGTGCAGCGCGTCCCCGCCACCGGACAGGCCCTCGACGGTGGTGATGGCGCGGCCCTCATACTGCACGGCGAGGGCGAGGCAGGCGTTGATCCGCTCGCCATCGACCAGCACCGTGCAGGCGCCGCAGGCGCCCTGGTTGCAGCCCTTCTTCGCGCCCATGAGGCCGAGATGATCGCGCAGCATGTCGAGCAGGGAGGTGCGCGGATCCGCCAGCACATCCACAGGCTTGTCGTTGATGAGGTAGTGCATGGGCCAGCCCCTCCGTCGGCGGGCCGCGCGCCGGCGCCGCCCTGATTGAGGGCGGGCAAGGCGGTCGGCCACGCTGCTAACGGGTCTGGGTCAGGCCGGTTTCACGCGAGGCGTGCGCAAGCAGCGGCTCACTTCACCGCATAGACGTCATAGACCGGCCCGCCAGGCGGCCGCTGCCCGGCGGCAACGGCAAGCGTGCGGTTGAGCCAGCCCAGCGCCGGCTCCCCGGTTTCGAACCGCATCGTCGCGCGGAAGTAATACGCCGAGGGCGGGACCGCCTCTCCCTTCGCCAGGCGCGCGAGGACGTCCGGCGGCCCGGTGCGCACGCCCGCATAGTTCACCTGGATGAGCCCGCCGCCGGTCTCGCGCAGCGTGAGGCGCACATCGATGCGCGCGGTACCGTCGGGCTCCACGCGCAGCCAGTCCGCGCCGATCGGAAGCACCGTGCCGCTCAGGCGCGGCCCCTCGAAGCGGCCGCCCTTGATGGCGATCACGCGCAACTCATGATCGGCCGCGGTGCCGACGATCTCGGGCGTCGCGACCTCGAGCGCCATGCGGAAAAGGAACTCCGTCTCGATCGGCAAGCGGTCGGTCATGGTAGCGTCTCCATCGGGTCAATCATCCAGGCCGGCATCGCGCGCATCCAGCGCTGCCGCGGCCTCGCGCAGCACAGCGGGCGCAACGGCGCGGTCGCGCACCTCCACAAGCGACAGCGCATGGTCGATGACGCGCTGCGTCCAGAGCTGATCCGCGACCCGCTGCGCCGCGGCGGCGTTGCGCCGCAGGAAGGCCAGCGCCTCGGCCTCCTGCCCCGGAAACCGCGCCGCTTCCTGCGCGAGAGCGGCTTCGAGGTCGGTCGCGGCGATGGCGAGACCGAACCCCTCGCCGAGCTTGCGCAACACCATGCGCAGCCGCAGCCTCTGTTCCGCGATCGAACGCAGCGCGGCGGCATCGCCGCTTGGCGTACGCTGCGCGAGCAGCCGGCTTTCATTGTCGACGAGGCCACGCGGCAGCATCGCCGGCATCGCTGCGAGATGTTCGAGCAATGCGAGGCGCAGCAGCCGCGCGGAGCTGGCCTCGCAGTGCGCGCGCAGTTCCTCACCCACGGCGGCGCGCAGCGCGGCCAGATCGCGCTGGCCCGCGCGAGTGGCGAACTCATCATCCAGTGCAGGCAGCGCCAGCCGGCGCAGTGCCTGCACGCGGCAGTCTACGACCAGTTCGCGCCCGGCGAGCTCGGCGGGCAGGCCGGCGCCGCGCAACGGCGCGGTCACACTGACGCGCCGCGTGGCACCGGGGCGCATGCCGACGAGGCCGGCATCAAGGCCGGGCATCACGCCATCTTCGCCCAGCCGCCAGGCGAAACCCTCTGCGCGCATCGCGGGGTGCGGAGTGGCCGGCAGTACCGCCGGGGAGAGCAGGCAGGGCGAGGCGACGCGGATGGTGAAATCCACCCCTTCCCGCACCGCGCCGCCGACATGGAACGCCGGCCGGACATGCGTCAGCGCCGCATCGGCGCCGGTCTGCGCGGCGAAGCAGGCGAGCCCTGGCGAGACCTGCCCCGTATGCGCATGCAGCACGCGCCCCGGCGCACATTCTTCAAGCGCGAGCGCGAAGACCACGTCGCCCGGCAGTGTCCCCGCGACCTGGCGCAGTTCCACCATGAATGCGAATCGCTGGCCGGGCGCGGCGGGCACGCCCTCCGGAGATTCGAAGGCGAGAACGACGCGCGTATCAGCCCCGACGCTTCCCTTGCAGCGAATGTCGACGAAGCCCGCGCCGTGGCCGGCGACACTCGCGGTGAGTGCCCCATCGGTCCGCAAATCCCAGTGCCGCGGCAGCCCCCCGGCATGCTCACCCACCGCCTGCGCGCCGGGATTGCGCAGCAGGTTCGCCGCGATCCACGCACTGATATCGGCGGTGATCTCGTCGCCCGCCTCCGCCGCGCCTTCGGTGAGCGCGTTGCTGGTGAAGCACACCATTCGCACGACGGAAGGCATGGCCTCGGTGGTGGCGCGCGCCGACGAGCGGGGCAACCTGCGCCTGGCCACCGTGCGTGAGCTCAAAGACTATTGCTACATCGTGGCGGGCATCGTCGGCGAGCTGCTGACCGATCTCTTCCTGCACGACTGCGCTGCGCTCGAGAGTCAGCGCCCCGAGCTCGAACGGCTGATGCGCTCGTTTGGTGAG